>NZ_KV880637.1:336328-672657 GCF_001907695.1 Thalassospira sp. TSL5-1 | reverse complement strand
ACCACCGTCGCCAGTGCCGACCCTGTCACCCCCAACCCCATTTGCGCGATCAGAATATAATTCAGGCCCATATTCCCGATGCTGACCAACAGGCTCAACCCCGCCATCAGGCCCGCGCGCCCTTCATTACGCAGCGCATCGCCATTCACGGCCAGCAAAAACATCACCGGCACCCCCGCCACCAGCACCGCCAGATACCGATACCCAAGCCCTGCCAGCAGGGCATTCCCATCTGCCAACAGCATCGTCAAAGCGGGACCCAACAGGGCAAATATCCCCATCAACCCCACCGCCATCATCAGGGAAAATCCATGTGCCCCGGCAAAAACCGCACGGGCCTGCACCATATTCCTGGCCCCCAAATGGCGTGCCAATACACTCGACATACCACTTCCCACCAGCGCAGCCAGGGCATTCATCACCATGAAAAAAGGAAATATCAGGGTCACGGCCGCCACCGCATCGGCCCCGGCATACATCCCCAAAAACACGGCATCAACAATCGCCAGCGTGCCATTCATGCCCATCACAAAAATGATGGGCAGCGCCGTTTTGGCAAATACCTTGCCAAGCGGCCCGTTTACAAAGGAACTTTGGGAAACATCCTGTATCGACATCCCGTTCTCCTGCCTTTCGGCATCCCGCCTGGGCCTGGCACGTCTCCCAATCGGGTTAAATGTGCCGGGTAAAATGGATGCTCGCATTGCCACCTGCGCGGAATGCAGGGTGAAAACAGTATGAAAACAGGGTCCGTTTCAGGAAATCACCCGGGCTTTACCATTGACCTGATGACAGGATCACAAGGTCATGCGAACGGCAGGTGCCGGGAACCGATGTTTTATATACCCATCCGCCGGTTGGTGGTCAATCGGCAGATCAAGATACAGCTTCACCCGCGATCCCAACCACAAAGGTCCCTGTTAAAACCGGCCCGGCCAAGGTGTCTGACAGCAATTTTCAAAACACCGACAAAAACCTGTTTTCGACAGTAGCGTCCCCGCACGGGAATCCCTATAGTCCCCCAAATGTTCGATGATCGTTCCGATACAAGGCCCCGTTTTTTGCCCCCCAACGCACCGGTCATGGTTGCCGGTTTGCGTCACGCTGTCTTTTTGACGCCCGATGGCGAAATTGACGAAATGCCCCTGGCCGCTGCCGCCCGCCGGGCACGCGATGAACGGCCCATCGTCGTGCATATGCCCGCCACGGCCAAACGCCTGCGGCTGGATGGTTTGTACGCCCACGACCTTTTGGAACTGTTTGCCTTTGTCCGCCCGGCGCAATTTTGTGTGCCCACCCCGCGCGGCATTGCCCTTGCCACCGGCCAGCGCGCGGCTGATGATTTGATCGGCCAGGCAGAGGCCCTGGCCGAAGCCATGAAACGCCTGCTTCAGGAACTTGCCGTTCTACCCGCCGAAAAACGCGCCCGTGCGCTTTCCATCGCCTGGCCGATGGCACGCGGCCAATGGCCGTGGGGGGTGCCGGTTTTGGCTGCCCTGGGCGCGGATGGCGATGGTCCACATCGCTTTGCTGTCTATGAAGGCCTTAAAATCTGGAAAAAGCTGGGCGAATGGTCTGAACATGCGCCGCCACCCCCGCCGGGCAACAACCCGGTTGAACCAACCGAAGCCCGTGAACGCCTGATCAAACTTTTGGGCGACGGGGCGGAGGAACGCCCACAACAGGCCGATTATTCATCGGCTGTATGTTCCGCCTTTGCCCCGCGCATGGCGGACGGCACCCCCAATATCGTATTGGCGGAGGCCGGGACCGGCACGGGCAAAACACTGGGTTATGTCGCCCCGGCATCGGTCTGGGCGGAAAAAAACGAAGGCGCGGTCTGGATTTCCACCTATACCCGCAACCTGCAACGCCAGATCGACAGCGAGCTTAACCGCCTGTATCCCGACCCGCGTGACAAACGCCGCAAGGCCGTGGTGCGCAAAGGCCGGGAAAACTACCTGTGCCTGCTGAATTTCGAGGAAGCCCAACGCCCCCTGGCCCAGCAACCGCGCCAGGCGATTCCGCTGGGCCTGATGGCACGCTGGGCGGCGGCGACCCGCGATGGCGATATGGTCGGCGGCGATTTCCCCGCCTGGCTGACAGAGCTGATTGGCACCCGCTTTACCTCTGCCCTGGCCGATCAACGCGGCGAATGTATTTACGCCGCCTGCCCGCATTATTCGCGCTGCTTTGTCGAAAAAACCGTGCGTCGGGCGCGATCGGCCGAAATCGTGGTTGCCAACCATGCCTTGGTCATGGTGCAGGCCGCCCTTGGCGGGCTGGATGATACCCTCATGCCCACGCGTTATGTCTTTGACGAGGGGCACCATCTGTTTGATGCCGCCGACAAGGCCTTTTCCGCGCACCTCACCGGGCAGGAAGGGGCGGAATTGCGCCGCTGGCTTTTGGGCGCGGAAAACAAGGGCAGTTCGCGGGCACGCGGCCTCAAACAGCGCCTCGAAAGCCTGATCCACGACCGCGAGGAACTGCGCGATGCGGTTAATGCCGTGATCGTTGCCGCCCAATGCCTGCCCGATCAGGGCTGGCTGATGCGATTGCAGGATGGTGTGGAACATGCCAGCGGCCCGGCGGAAATTTTCCTGGCGCACGTCAAGGCACAGGTCATGGCGCGCGCGGCGGAAAAGGACCGGGGCTATTCCATCGAAACCGATTGCAAACCGGCCGTAACCGAAGTCCTGGCCTCTGCTGCCGACCTCGACCGTGCGCTGGCCGCGCTTGAAAAACCGGCCAAGGCGCTGATCAAAATCATCGCCCATATGCTTGATGAAAAAGCCGACGAGCTGGATTCCGCCGAACGCCAGCGCCTCGATGCCGCTATCCGATCATTGGAGCGGCGCGCCATCATGCAGGTGGCCGCCTGGCGCGGCATGCTGGAATCATTGGTCGATGCCACGCCGGCAGAATTTGTCGACTGGTTCGCCATCGAACGCCAGTTTGGCCGCGATTTTGATATTGGCATGCACCGCCATTATATCGACCCGACCCTGCCGCTTACCGCCGCCCTGGCCCCCACCACGCATGGCATGGTGGTGACATCGGCCACGTTACGCGATGGCACCGGGGACGAGATGTTTGACTGGGCCGTAGCCGAGGACCGCACCGGCGCATCCCACATGCCGATGCCTGCGGTGCGTGCCGCACTCAAAAGCCCCTATAACTACCGCGAACAAACCCGCGTTTTCATCGTCAATGACCTTGCACGCGACAATGCCGACCAAATAGCAAGCGCCTATCGCGAACTGTTTTTGGCCTCCAACGGTGGGGCGCTGGGCCTGTTTACCGCCATTACCCGCCTGCGTGCGGTTTACGAACGCCTGACCGGCCCGCTGGATGAAGCCGGCTTGCAGCTTCTTGCCCAGCATATTGATGGCATGGATGTTTCCACCCTGATCGATATTTTCCGGGTGGAGCGCGATGCCTGCCTTTTGGGCACCGATGCCATTCGCGACGGGGTTGATGTGCCCGGCGACAGCCTGCGTTTAATTGTGTTTGACCGCGTGCCCTGGCCCCGGCCCGATATTTTGCACCGGGCGCGCAAGGCCGCCTTTCATGGTGCAAGATACGACGACATGATCACGCGCCTGCGCATGAAACAGGCCTTTGGCCGCCTGGTCCGCCGCGCCGAAGATCGCGGGGTTTTCGTTTTGCTCGATAACCGCATGCCCTCGCGCCTGCTCGGTGCCTTCCCCGAGGACGTTACGGTCCAGCGCGTCGGCCTGAAAGAAGCCATCACCCAAACCCGCCTGTTCCTGAACCCTGATCAGACCGGCGAGCCGGACGGGTTTGACGACGAATTACCGTTTTAAAGTATCCGTCTTGATCACGCCTGCCATCGCAGCGACATCATCTCAACCCCAAATAGATTTCAGTCAAATTTTCGCCATATTGCTCGCAAAGGTTGGGCCCTTGTCCCCACGAGCAACCAAAATATGGAGGAACAACCATGAAATCTGCATCGCGCCGGAACCTGACGCGCTGCGCCCTGTCGCTCCCCTTTATCCTCGCGGCAACGGTTTCCGCCCGTGCTGAAGAAGATCCCTGCCCGCCGCTGATTCCGCCGGTTGATATGCAAAAAATCATGACCGACCCGGACATGACAGATATGGAGCGGCTGAAATTGCTGCAAAATTCCGGGCGCGACATTCGGGAACCCGCCACATGGTCGGGCTGCCATACCGTTCTCGATAAAACCGATATTTATGCGCCCATTACAATCGAACCGGGCACCACGCTTAAATTCAAGGAAAATGCCGGACTAAACATTCATTCAGGTGGTTCCCTGGATGCGTCGGGCACGGCAGACAAACCGGTCACTTTTACCGCCGATGACGAAATGCCGGGTTACTGGTACGGGCTGTATTTTGACTCAAACAGCAGCAAAAACCGCCTTGTTCACAGCACCATCACCTATGCCGGTGGCGACCAGAAAGGCAGCGGCTCGCCCATGAAACGCGCAATAGGGGATTCCAACCCCGCCACCCGGGCCGTCATGGTCCATGAAGGGGCATCCTTGCGCCTTGAAAACACCCATATCAGCCACGCCAAGGGATATGGCATTGAAGTGCTGGGCGCGCTTCAGGATTTTAAAAACAATAAAATTGACCATACCGATGTTCCCGCCCGTCTGATCCCCGATACTGTCGGCATGATCGATGAAAACAGCACCTTTACCGACAACGCCAAAAACCGGATCGACCTTGTCGGTCTTGGCGCACTGAACAAGGATGCAAGCTGGGTTGATCCCGGCATTCCCTATATCTGGAACCACATGACCACCATTGCCGCCAATCTGGAACTTCAGCCCGGTGTTGAAATCCGGATGGGGACCGAAGCCCGCATGAGCATCAATCACAATGGCTCGCTCAAGGCGATTGGCACCGCCGAAAAACCGATTGTCATTCACGGTGTCAGCTCGGTCCCCGGATCCTGGGACGGCATTTATATCGAAAGCAAAAGCGACCAAAATGTCTGGAAATATGTCCGCGTTGCCGATGGCGGGGATGGGGGCAGTTTTAAAACCAGTGTCTATGTTGGCGGCTATCTTGATATCAGCGACAGCTGGATTGAAAACAGCCGCAATATCGGCCTGCTGGTCAATAAAAGCAGCGGCATTGATGCCACCATCAAAAAATCCGGCATCCAGTACAAAGACAACAAAATCGACTACCAGGAAAAAGACTAGTTCCTACCCGTCTCGTTGCTGCAAAATGGGTGTTTCCCGAAATTTTTCTCGGGAACACCTTTTTTAATGGCAAACTGTATTCACAAATTACCAAGCTGCCCCAAAAATACCGAAACACATCACCGAAACAGGGCAAGGCGGGAGAAAGACGGATTGCCATTCCAAAATAACGTCTCGCAAGTTTGACACTCTCCAAAAAACATTATATTGCACTCATATAGTGTCGTGGATCTGGATATTTGCCGTGCGCACCAACCGGGCTTCATCAGCTGGAACTCTGCGGGAGACCATCACATCGCTGGTGGCCTGTGTTCTGTTGATCAATACGGTTCTGTTTGGTTTTATGCACGCCCCGCTGGCCGCACAGACCCAGGGGCAAAATAACTATATCCCCATCCTGATCTGCACCTCCCACGGTATTCAGGCCATCCGCCTGCCTGGCAATGCCTTTGATGACAAGGCACCGCCAACAACATCAGGCCAATATGACAGTTACGAAGCCTATCAATGCGCCCTATGCGGCATTGGGCTTCATGCCATTACGCCAGGCACCTCGCCGGAAATTCCCGCAATTCACCGCATCCTGCTGTCAAATGCGGTTACGGCCCTTCACATTACCGCCCACGCACCGGATTTTTATCCCCGGTCGGGCTCTCCGCGCGCCCCGCCCCTGTCCCCTGCGGCATAAACGGGCATTAACCAACAGGGTTGTGCACCTCCGGCATGTCAACCGGCCCCACAACAGGCCAATCTGGCTGAGTGTTCCCGGATGTCTGCTTCCTGCCCTTTGGTTCAATCGTTGCATATCGGTATCTTGATCCGGCCGTGTCAAAGGTCCGGGCCATGCTTGACAAACATGTGAAATCACGCTGCCAAGCGTTGTTTTCCTATGCGTTCAGGCATGCCCTGCATCCTCGCACCTATGCAACCCTCGCTCCGTTCTGCCGCCCTGCCTGCTTTCTCCTGCAACGCTGCTGCCCAATGGCACGGTGCGCTGTCCAGTCGACATGCCATACCGGTCAGACCAGGTTCCGTCAGCGCCCGTTGCAGGATCACTTATGGTTGGAATACCAATGGCATAGGGGACAACAATGCCAACATCTTCTTTAATATCCCCCCGCAACACAGGCGGAAAAAACGGGGCAAATGGCACCAACGGGTTTTATCGCGCTGTCTGGCGCTGGCATTTTTATGCCGGGTTGTTTGTGCTGCCTTTTATCATTTTAATGGCGCTCACCGGCGGGGCCTTTCTGTTTCACCACGAAATTGATAATTACGTTTATTCTGATCTGAAACAGGTCCCCGCCTCGCCGGCCGCCCCCCTGCCCTACAGCACCCAAATTGCCGATGCCCTGGCCCATCAGAATGGCAAAGCCGTCAAACTGACAACGCCCAACTCACCAACCGGCAGCACCGAAGTCACCATTGCCGATGCCAGCGGTGTGCGCCACGCGGTTTATGTTAACCCCTATAATGGTCAGGTTTTAGGCGAACTCATGGATCGGGGCACCATCATGTGGACGATCCGCCATATTCACAGCCTGGTCGAATTTGGCACCTTTCCCAACGCCCTGATCGAAATTGTCGGTGGCTGGACCATTCTTCTGGTTCTGACCGGCATTTACCTGTGGTGGCCAAAACCAAAGGATGGATCATCCCGCCTGGCCATTCGCGGCAAACCGGGCAATCGCCGCTGGTGGCGCGACAGCCACGCCGTGATTGGGCTTTTTGCCGGTTTTTTCATTCTTTTTCTGGCAACAACAGGCATGCCCTGGTCGGTGTTCTGGGGCAAATATGCCAACCAGTTCGCCAATGGTACGCCAACGGGCTATCCGTCCGGGGTGCGGGTGAATGTGCCGCTTTCCACCATCCCCATGATCGATGCTTTCGGCAATACCGGCTGGACCACCGAAAACGCTCCGCTGCCCCAATCGGTGGATACCGCACCGCACGCCATTGGCATTGATGAAGCCACACGCATTCTGAATGACCTGGGCATGACACCGGGCTATGCCGTCAGCTTGCCTGTCGGCGATCGCGGGGTTTACAGCGCCTCGATCTATCCCAACGACCTGTCACTGCAACGCGTCATTCACCTGGACCAATATTCCGGCAAACCGCTGATCGACATGTCCTATGCCGATTATGGCCCGCTGGGCCGGGGACTTGAATGGGCGGTCAATGTCCATATGGGGCAGCAATATGGCCTGGCAAACCAGTTCGTGATGCTCTCAGTGTGTGTCGCGCTGATTTTTATGGCTGTCTCCGCTGGTGTCATGTGGTGGAAACGCCGCCCCAGCGGTCAAATGGGGGTGCCCCCTTTGCCCCGCGACATGCACAAGGTTTATGGCGTCACGGCCATTCTGGCGATTGGCGGCATCATCTTTCCGCTGGTCGGCCTGTCCATGATCATCATTCTTGTGCTTGATCTTCTTTTTGTTGTCCGCCCGCGTTTGCAGCTTCGCAACGCCTGATCACCGCCTGTTTGGGCGCACGGCCAATTATTGTGCCGTGCGTCTTTCCCGCAAACAAAAAGGTCCGGTCATGAACACAGATGAAGCCCTGCGCCAGATCCTTCCCCATGCCGAGGAAAAAAACCACCTCGTCCCTGCCGGCCATGTTCTGGAAACAGCACACGGTGCCCTTAACCATGTCTGGCTGCTCACAGACGGGCTGGTTATTCAGGGATTTTACAACAGCAATGGCGAACGCGAAATCTGCCGTGTCTATCGCGCTGGCGACATTATCGGCCTCGAAGCCGTTGAACCCGTTGAAAACGAAACAGCCCAGGGCAATCCGCCCCTGACAACCGAAACAGTCACAAACAGCTGCTTCATGCGCATTCCGCTGCATCGCCTGCGTCAGGAACAGGCCATCAATCTGGCTGTGGCCCACGGCATTTCGCATTTGCTGTGCCGCGAAGTCATTGCCAGCCATTACTGGAAAATCAATATCGGGACTGGCACGGCCATTCGCCGCATTTGCCGGTTCCTGTTATGGGCCTCAAGGCGCGATCATTGCATTGTGCCGCCCCGCGAAAAACTGGGTAGCATCGTTTCGGTCACAACCGAAACCGCCAGCCGCACCATCGCCAGCCTGCGCCGACAGGGGTGCCTGACCCCCGATGAAACACCCCGGGGGATCGAAATGCGCATCAACCGCCAGGAATTGCTCCATCACGCGGGCGAATTCTGGGACAATCGCGCGGCCTGATAACAGGCCGCGCCCCCGCTGTAAGACAAATAATGCCAGCCTTGTCGTCAAATCAGGGTCAGGATCAATAATCCCGCTTACGCCCCCTGGCCCTATGATGCCGCCGTGTTGACATGAATGGCATAAACGCTGGTTGTTGCCGTAATCAGCAATTCATTGCCGCGCGGCCCGCCAAATGTCAGGTTCGATACGGTTTCGGGTACCAAAATTTTGCCCAGCAACACCCCGCTGGCATCGAAGCAATGCACGCCATCCGCCGCCGATGTCCAGACATTGTCATGGCAATCCACCCGGAAGCCATCCGGCAGGCCCGGATTAATAGACGCAAAATCCCGGCCATTTTCCAGTTTGTTGCCCGAAACAACATCATAAACGCGAATAACCGACGGCACGCTGTCATCATGGCTGCGACCAGATTCCGCGACATAAAGCCGCTTTTCATCGCGCGAAAAGGCCAGCCCGTTAGGCTGGGAGAAATCATGCGCCACACTGGCAAGTTCCCCCGTAACCGGGTCGATGCGAAACACATTATGACGGCTTTGTTCCGGGTCGGATTTATACCCTTCATAATCCGATAAAATGCCATATGTCGGGTCGGTAAACCACACGGAGCCATCAGACTTCACCACCACATCATTGGGTGAATTCAGGCGCTTGCCCTCAAATTCGTCGGCCAGCACGGTAATCGTGCCATCATGCTCCGTCCGGGTAACAGAGCGTGTGCCATGCTGGCAACTGACCAGCCGGCCCTGTGCATCACGGGTATTGCCATTGGCAAAATTGGAATTTTCCCGAAACACATTGACCGTGCCATCACACATCCAGCGATATATTTTCTGGTTGGGAATATCGGAAAATAACAGGCACTGATGGGCCGGGAACCACACCGGGCCTTCGGTCCATAAATGCCCGCCCGAAAGTTTGCGCAGGCTGACATTCAACAACACCAGATCACGAAACCGATTGTCATAAATTTCATAGGGGCCGTTCATACCCTGCCTCCTTTTTTACTGGCCAGCACCACCACCGACACAATGATCAGTCCGGTCAAAATCAGGCGCACACCGGCGCCAAGGCCATAGGAATTCAACATCGATACCAGCAAGAACATGAACAGGGCCGCCGCCCATATCCCGGGCACATTTGAATTCCCCCCGGCAATCGAAGACCCGCCAATCACAACCACCGCAATCGACATCAGCATATATTCGGTGCCCATATTCAGGTTTGCACCGCCCGAAAAACTCGCCAGCAAAAAGCCGGTAAACCCGGCCAGCACCGCACAGCCAACATACACGCCAAAATGCACCGCCGTGACCGGCACACCCCCCAGGCGGGCGGCCCGTTTGTTCTGCCCGCTTGCCAAAATCCAGCGGCCGATAATCGCACGTTCCAGCACAATCCACGCCAGGACCGATACACCCAGTGCGACAAGCGCCACATTGGGAATACCCAGCGTCCCGCCCGTGGCAAAATCGGCCAGGCCTTCGGGCGGTTTGATGCGCAAGCCCCGGTTGGACCAAATCGCTACCGACTGAAACAAAAAGGACGAGGCCAGGGTGGCAATGATCGGCGGAATGCGCATCAGCAAAATCAGGCCAAAATTAAACAGCCCGCAACCCAGGCCCACACCAATGGCAATCAACAGCCCCGGCACCACCAGCGCGCCGTCGCTTGCCATAAATTTCAGGGCCACCGTCCCTGCCAATGTCATGGTCGCGGGAATGGAAAGGTCCACATTGCCCGGCCCCAATGTTACAACAAACATCTGGCCGATCCCGACAATCACGGTAAAGGCGGCAAAGGTAAATGCGGCATATAACAGCGATCCGGCCTCGGCCCCGCCGCCCGATCCGGCCATCATCGCGGCAATAAATGTCGCCCCGGCGGCCAGATAGGCCCAAATCCATGCCTTGCGCGATACCAGGCCCAACAGGGCCGTCGCACCGCGCGGCGCGGCATTTTGCACGTTATTTTCAACACTCATGCCAGGGCCTCCCGACGGGTAAAGACAAGGCGCACCGCCAGAACCAAAATCAAAATCGCCCCCTGTGCGCCAATCTGCCAGTCCGATGACAAATGCAAAAAGGACAGGAAACTGGCCGCCAGCGTCAGGGTCATCGCCCCAATCACCGCCCCGATGGGCGACACCCGCCCGCCGGTAAATTCACCACCGCCCAAAATCACCCCGGCAATCGACAGCAGGGTATAGCGCAGGGCAATATTGGCATCCGCCGAAGTAGTTAACCCCACCAGCGCCATGCCCGATAAAACCCCGAACAGCCCGGCAATGCCATAGGCCGTGGCCTTCAGGCCCAAAACGGACCATCCCGACCGGTCAATGGCCTGGCTGTTGCCGCCCACACCGCGCAACAACACACCCAGCGAAGACCGTTTGATGAAATAGTGCATGATCAGCCCGATCACGATGGGCGCAATAATCGCCACCGGCACCAGGGGTGGCTTGGCCTTCATCATCGCATTCAGCCATGCCGGGGCCGACCCGCCGGGCGAGGGCAAAATCAAAATCGCCATGCCCGACCAAAAAAACGACATGCCCAGCGTCACCACAATCGCAGGCAGCCCCCGGGCATGGATAATCGCCCCCATTGCGGCATAAACGGCAATCGCACCCAGCAGCATGGCATAGCCCACAAACGGGTCGCTTTGCACAAAGGTGGCCGTCACGCAGGCACAAAAACTAACGAACGTGCCAATCGACAAATCAATGTCATTGACCATCAAAATCATCATCTGGGCAACGGTTGCCAAGGCAACAGGCACCGCCAGATTAAACAGCAGGTTTAACCCGAAATAGCTCATGGCGCGGGGTTGCAGGTAAAACACGGCTGCCAGCAACAGGCCCAGCGACAAAACCGGCAGCAAAATGCGCAAATGATCACGGTTCATGATGCAGCCTCCTCCATCTCGAACGAAGCACGCAGCATGTTTTCCTCGGTAATGGCATCCCCGGTCAGTTCGGCAGCAATTTCACTATCGCGAAACACGAATACCCGGTCACATTCCAGAATTTCGTCGGTTTCCGTCGAATACCACAGGAAGGTGCGGCCCTTTTCGGCTTCATCGCGAACCATCCGGTAAACTTCCTTTTTCGTGCCCACATCCACACCGCGCATCGGGTCATCCATCACCACAATCGGGGCCGAAGATGCCAGCGCACGGGAAAACAGCACCTTTTGCTGGTTGCCGCCCGACAGCGACAAAATCGAACGATCAAGGTCATCGGTCTTGATTTTGATTTTCCGGTGCCAGTCCTGCGCCAGCTTTTTCTCGGCCTTGCGATCCACCAAAAACGACCGGCTAAATTCCACCAGGGTCTGCAAACTCAAATTCCGCAGGATCGACCATAGCGGCATCACGCCATCGCGTGCGCGGTCCCCGGCGACAAACACCACCGCCGGGGCGCGGTTTGCCCGCCAGTCCGATGAGCGTTCCAGATAACACTGTGCCAGCGCCTCGGCCTGGCCGTGCCCGGCAAGGCCCGCCAAACCGACAATTTCGCCCTTGCGTGCCGTCAGGCCATTTTTCATGCGCAAAACTTCATCGCCCAATTCGCGCTGTTTGCGCCCTTCGCCACTCTCGGCCCCATCAGGCACAACATGGCCCATCGCATCCACCAGGCTGTCGCGGGTAAAGTTTTTCGCATCATCATTGGCAATAATGCGCCCGTCTTTCATCACCACCATGCGGGTGGCGACATCAAAAATCTCGCCCAGCATGTGGGAAATAAAAATGACCGCCCCGCCAGCAGCACAGAACTTTTTAATATAGGCCAGCAACTGGTCGGCAATCGAACCATCCAGTGAGGATGTCGGCTCGTCCAAAATCACCAGCCGGGCATCAATGTCGCGCCGGGAAAAGGCAATGGCAATTTCCACCATCTGCCGTTCGGCAATCGACAGGTCACCCACCACACAATAAGGATCAATACCGTGACCGGGAAAAACCGCGTCCAGTGCGGCCCGAACAGCCGTTGCCGCATTGCCCCGCCAATTGCGCCACGGCATATTGCGGTAGGGAATGCGCATATTTTCCAGCACGGTCAAATTCGGGCACAGTGATAATTCCTGAAACACACTGCGAATGCCTGCCTGCCGCGCCCGCAGCCCATTGCGAAAATCGGCCTTGCTTTCGGCCCCGTCATAGCGGGCCTCGCCCGTTGTCGGCGACAAACGGCCATTAATCACATTCACCAGGGTGGATTTGCCCGCACCATTATGGCCGACAACCCCCACACATTCGCCGGGTATAATGTCCAGAGCCACATCACTTAACGCCCGGACCGGCCCAAAAGACACACCAACCCCGGCCAGGGAAATGATCGGCACCTCCCCGGTGCCGATCCCGCCCATCTCCTTGCGGTTTACCGCCATAATCCTGTCACCTTACTTCGCTGACTTGATCAGGTTCTGTGCATCTTCAAGGGAATATTCGACATTGGCGACCGACCCTTCCGGTGTCGTTGCCAGCATGTCGGCAAGGTTATCCTGATCCACCCGCAAGAACGGCACGGTCAGATCCTTGGCAACTTCCTTGCCATCCAGAACCTGCTGTGCCACCCAGAATGCCAGGGTGCTGACCCCCGGGGCAATCGAGAGCGAAGTGGTTTCATAGCCATTTTTGGCATGCTCGTCAGACCACCATTTTAATTCATCCTGGCGGTTGCCCATAATGATGGTCGGCATCGGACGATCGGTGGCCGCAAAGGCCCGCGCGGCCCCGTAACCGTCCCCGCCCTGGGTCACAACGGCGGTAATGTCGGGCAGGCTGGGCAAAATACCGGCAACGGCCTTTTGCGCCACATCCTGGGCCCAATCCCCGTGGACAGAACCCACAATCTTGAACTTGCTGTCTTTGGCCGCTTCATGAATACCCGCACTGATTTCGTCATCGACGAAAACCCCGGCAAGACCGCGAATTTCCAGAAGGTTGCCGCCATCGGGATAGCGTTTTTCCAGATATTTAACCTGTTCACGGCCCATCTGGCGGAAATCAACCGCAATGCGCCAGGCGCAGGGCTCGGTCACAATCCCGTCAAAGGAGACAACGGTAATCCCGGCATCACAGGCTTCGCGCACGGCCCCGTTAATCGCGGTTGGCGATGCGGCATCGACCACAATCGCGTCATAGCCCTGCAAAATCATGTTCTGAATTTGCGCGGCCTGTTCCGTTGCCTGGTTTTCCGATGTGGTAAAGGCATCGGCTGCGGCAACAACGCCGGTTTTTACCGCTTCACCCGTGACCTTGTCCCAGCTTTGCAGCATGGCCTGGCGCCAGGAATTACCGGCATAATTGTTTGAAAAAGCAATGCGTTTATCGGCTGTATCCGCCATTGCATGGCTGGATGCCAAAATTGTCGTTCCGGCAATCATGCCCAGAAGCATCGTCTTGAATTTCATTTTTCCTCCCTGACGTGACGGCGCACGTCTTGGTCAATACTGGTTATATCACCTTGTCCGCGCCTGTTCGGGCACGGCAGTATCTTGTTTTTATTTTCAGGATGGCGATTAAGCGGGATCACGATAAAATCGTAAAGAGCGCACACCGCACCCCCTTTGCGGGAACCCGCAACCCTCTTGCGGAAACCCGCAAGACAATTTTTTCCGGCCCGCCTATGATCCGCGCAGGAGGAAAAATTCATGTCGGAGCTTGCCCACTATCTGCGCATTTCCAATTTGCTGGCCGGCAATCTCGATATCAGTTCTGCCTTGCACTCGGTCAAATCGGAAATCGAGAAAATCATCGAGTTTGATCACCTCGATGTGTGCCTGATCGACGAGGATAAAACCTGGAACACCTCATATGAAATCGGTCTGCAAACAAGCTGGAGTACCTCGCGTTCTGCCGTAAGGCTCTCGCCGGTCCGCGATATTCTCTATGGCAAAACCGACCATCTTCTGACCGGCAATGCCTTGAAAGACCCGCGCTATATCTTTCCCGATGCCGTCAGTGCCCCCATCCTTCATCACGAATTTCGCAGCCGGGTTAATGTGGCGATGAAAGTTCTGGGCGAAGTTATCGGCTCGCTCAACTGTTCGTCGAAAAAAGAAAATTTCTATGACGAAAGCCATGTCGAACAGGTCCGCATTCTCGCCGATATTCTGGCCCCCTATTTCTATGCCCTGCGCGCCAATGAAAAGGCGCAAAAGGAAGCCATTTTTCGCGCCGAAATCCTCGCCCGCGAGGAAGGTTTGCGCCTCGGCGCGCTTAGCCTGACCGACGCGCTCGAGGCCGAACGCCAGCGTATTGGCATGGATTTACACGACCAGACCCTGGCCGATCTGACCCGCATTGCACGCGATATTCGCCCCGGCCTGACCGATGCCCAGCATCATAACTTACAACAACAAATCCAGAATATGATCCAGGATTTACGCGGGATTATTGATACCTCCATCCCCTCCATCCTTGAACTATTCGGGTTTCACCACGCGATTGTCACCCATCTTGAACGCGCCATCAGCCCGGAAAGCCCCGTACGATTCAGTGTTGATGACCTCACAAATGGTGCCGTCGATGCCCTGCCCGAAACCATCCGCATTGCCATTTTCCGCATTTGCCAGGAGGCAATTAACAATGCCGTGCTGCATTCAGGGGCGCACCATATTGGCGTTGGCGTTAACACCGATGATCAGCATAACCTTACAATCACCATCGCCGATAACGGCACTTTCAATACCGCCCGTCGCAAACCCGGCGGCGGGCTGGCACATATCAAAACCCGGGCCCGGTTAATCGGCGCGGACTATCACATCCGCACCGAAAACGGGACGCAAATCACCCTCAAACTGCCCAATGCAGACCAGAACACCAGAAAGTCAGGCGATGAAAATACTGCTGGTTGAAGACGATAAAATGCACGCCGATTTCCTGCGCGAAATTGTCGAAAATGCCCTGCCCGAATGTAACGAAATCCTGCTAGCCCGGGATGGCAAAGAAGGCGAAGAACTCGCACGCGCGCACAAAATTACGACCATCGTCATGGATTTGCGCATGAAAGAGCAAAACGGCATCGAGGCTGCGCGCACCATTTGGGCACGCTGCCCGGAAACGCGCATTCTGTTCTGGTCAAACTATTCCGACGAGGCCTATTTGCGTGGCATTGCCAATATTGTGCCGGGCGAGGCCACCTATGGCTATGTCCTTAAAACCGCAACCGAGGAAAGACTGCGCCTGGCCCTGCGGGCCGTCTTGATCGAAGCCCAAATCGTTGTGGATCGCGAAGTCCATCAAATCCAGAACCGGCAAATGCGATCACGCAGTGCCCTGACCGAATTTGAATACACCATCCTGCTTGATATTGCGCTGGGCCTGCCCGACAAGGCCATCGCCACACGGCGCAAATTATCGCTGCGCACCGTGCAAAACCGCCTGTTATCGCTTTATGACAAACTGGATGTTGGCGCGCTTGACCAAAACGAGCTGGGCATTGTGCTTAACAAACGGACCCGGGCAGTTTCCAATGCCATCGCGCGTAAAATCATCAATCGCGAAGGGCTTTCTTCCGCTGAAAAGGAACTCCGTGCCTGGTTAAACCGTAATGGGGCCAAAAATCCGTCGTCCCATCCCCTCTAACGCGCAATCCGCCTAACTCTAATGTACCTAATGTACCAGGCCAGCCTTCTTCTCTCGCGTTTTCTGGGCCTGTAACAGGGCTTCCATCTCTGCGGCGGGAAGGGGCTTGCTGAAATAAAATCCCTGCAACTCGTCCACCCCCTCGTCACTGATTCGCTCAAGCTGCTTTTGGGTTTCAATCCCCTCGGCATTGATCGACATGCCAAAAGACCGCGCCATAAACACCACCGCCCGCACAATGGCCGAATTACCGTCTTCCTCGTTCAGGTCAATCACAAAGGACCGATCAATTTTCAGCTTATCAACGGGAAAACGCTTCAGATAGGCCAGCGACGAATAACCGGTGCCAAAATCATCAATGGCAATGCGAATGCCCTGATTGCGCAACATGCCCAGCGTGATGGCCGCCTCACGCGGGTTATCCATCATCGCCCCTTCCGTCACCTCAAGCTGCAACTGGCGCGGATCAAGCCCGGTTTCTGCCAGAACATTTCCCACACTTTCCAGTAAATCTTCGTGCCGGGCCAGTTCTATGGGCGAAAGATTGACCGAAATCAGCAACGTGCCCAATCCCGCATCACGCCATTTGCGGGTTTGCAAACAGGCGGTATTCAAAACCCATTTGCCAACCTCGGCAATGATCCCCATCCGTTCGGCAACGGAAATAAACTCAACCGGGCTCACCAGCCCACGGGTTGGGTGGAACCAGCGTACCAGCGCCTCCATCCCCACAATGCGATGATCCCTCACATCGACAATCGGCTGGTAAAACACCTCGAATTCGCCTTTGGCAATCGCCCCTGACAGGTCACGTTCCAGGGCCTTGCGTTCCTGCACTTCAAGCTGCATGCGGGTTTCAAAAAACTGATAACGGTTTCGCCCTTCTGCCTTGGAACAATAAAGCGCCAGATCCACATTCCGCAGCAGGTCTTTTTCGTCTTTGCCATCCTTGGGATACAGGCAAATCCCCACCGATGTCGACACCATCACTTCATTGCCTTCCAGCATGAAGCGTTCGCTAATCCGTTCGATCAATTGCTGCGCAACAGCCGCAATTGCCGCAGGCGACGCCGGGTTATAAATCAGAACGGCAAATTCATCCCCGCCCAAACGGGCAACAACATCATCGCTGCGCAAACCCACGCGCATTCGTTCGCCAACGCCCTGCAACAACAAATCGCCAATCGGGTGGCCCAGCGTGTCGTTAATGTCCTTGAAATTATCCAAATCAAACAACATCAGGGCAAAGGTACAATTTTCCCGTTTGCACCGTTCCACCGCATCGACCATACGTTCCTGAAACAGGGTCCGGTTGGGAAGCCCGGTTAACCCGTCATGATGGGCCAAAAACTGGATGCGCGCTTCCGAGCGTTTACGATCGGTAATATCGGTAATCGACCCCTCGATCAAAACCGGCAGACCACGCTCGTCTCGCACCAGGCGGGCATTTTCCTCAATCCAGATAATCTTGCCATCCGCCCGGCGCAATTCAGCTTCAAACCCCTGCACATAACCATCACGCAGCAACCGGCCGGTAAATCGAAACCGCATTCCCGCCTGCAGGTAAAAACCATCGCGAACCATTTTTTCGTCCGCAATAAGGTCCTGCTCGTTAAGATACCCCAAAATCGAAACAAAGGCCGGATTGGCCGATAAAAGCTGCCCTAACGGCTTTGCCTGATAAAGCCCCTCGGCCGAATTTTCAAAAATGCCGCGATATTTTTCCTCTGCCAGGCGCAAGGCCCGTTCGACCGCATTCTTCTCGGTCACATCCTGGCCAATGCAAATCACCCCGGCAACCGTGCCGTTTTCGGCAAAATGGGCGCGCGCATTCCATTGCAGCAACCGGATTTCACCATCCTTGCGGCAAATCGAAATCACTTCATCCTTAATGATTTCCCCGGCAATCATACGGTTGATGCGCAAGGCAACAGACCGCCTTTCACGCTCCACCACCAGCAAATCAAAAAAGTTGCGCCCCGCCGCCTCCATCCACGAATAGCCAAATGTCCATTCGCTTTCACGGTTATATTCCAGAATACGGCCTTCGGTATCCAGAAACATGATCACGCTGCCCGCCGTTTGCACCAGCGCGCGATACCGTTCCTGCCGGCGGCGCAAATCATGTTCGGCCTGGCGGCTTTTGGTCACATCAATCAGCGTAACGCTGTAACCCAGTAAAATACCGCCTTCACCGTAAATAACGGTGGCATTCACCCGCATCCATATCTGGCTGCCATCCTGGCGGCGCATTTCAATTTCACGACCGGTAAAACCGTTACCGCGCGATAATTGCTGGCGCAGGTCGGCCATGTCATCATCACTGGCATAAAACCGTTCAGGATTAAGAAGATAGGCCCGTTTAACCTCGGCTGTGCTGTCATAACCAAATAACGGGGCCACCGCATCACTTACCGATGTCACCCGCCCGTCCGGTGTCAGATCAACAATGCCCTGCACCGCATGTTCCAGCGCCCGGCGATAGCTTTCTTCGCGGGTGCAATCACGCCCAAACAGCGCAATACCGCGATGATCCAGCAATTCCGTGCGGCGCCATTGAAAAATGCGCTGGCCATAATGCACGGATCGCAAATAGTCGCCTTCTTCCGGCAGCCCGGTCAGGGGGCGCTGCCCATTCGGCGTTGCCAGGGCGGCCACATTGGGCAGGCCCACTTCCAGTGCAATCAGTTCTGCAGCGGCATTGCCGTGATGAAAATCACCTTGCGCGGTTAACAGCAAAACCGGCAGCGGCGAAATCATCAACCCCGATGAAACCAGCCGGTCCTGCTGCCCCAGCATCATCACACGGATGAGATTTCCCCCATCCGCAGGCAACCACCAACCCAGAAAATAACAGTGATCCATGCCCGCCACCGGCAAGACAAAAACATCACCTTGCGGTTCAGCCCGGTCCTCACAGCCTGACGCCTTGTCAATAATCACGGAAATATAATGACAATCACCAAAGGGCTGCCACAGGGCACTTTTAGTGCCGGGCGCGCCAAAAGTCCCTATCCACGCCGAATTTACCTGCATTTCATGCCGGTCTGGCGCAATAACGGCTGCCGGTACTTTGTCGCAGGCAATCAGGGCAGCAACATTTGTGGCGACATCAAGTGAAATGATAGCTCCCATTTACCCGGCTATTTTCATCTGTTTTTGTTATTGCTGCGCGACCATAACTTTTCGCAAACCCGCTGCAAAGGCCTTTTTCGCCACTCCCGGCTTTCCATATGGCACCGTATTTCCCGTGTTGCCGCGTGCCGGTTTTAACACGGATCGGGCGATCTGTCCGCATCTGCCTCTCTTTTGCCCATCGTCGCGCGTAGGGCATCGCTCAGAAACCCGAAAAAACCCATTATTTACAAAATTTTCTCTATCCTATCCCCTTAAACAGTTGCGGGCGACGGGCTTGCGCTCTACCCTTTACGAGTTGATCCGGCATCAGATCGTGCTACTGGCACGCCCTGTCATCCCCGGCGCGAACTCCGACGATCGAGGAGAATAACAGTGATTTCCCATCAGGACGCTTTAATCTACACGATGGTTATGGTCTCGGCGGCAGATAACAACATCACCGACGCCGAACTTTCCGCAATGGGGCGACGTGTGCGTTATCTTCCGATTTTCGCCGGTTTCGACAGCGAACGTCTGACCGAAGTCACGCGCGATTGCGCGGCAAGGCTGGGCGAAGAAGACGGCCTGGACAACACCCTTATTCTCATCCGCGATGCACTTCCCAAAAAATTGCGCGAAACAGCTTATGTCTGTGCCTGCGAAATTGTGCTTTCCGATGGCGAAATCAGCCAGGAGGAACTGCGCATTCTCGAACTGATCCGTCACCGTCTGGATATTGATCGTCTGGTTGGCGCTGCTATTGAACGGGCAATGGCCGCCCGTTATCTGCGCCCCGCCGATGTGTGACGGCAATCTCATTGCCGCGGGAAACCACCGATTTCGACGCTGATTTGCCACATTAAACCGTAATCTGGCATGACATAATCCCATCGCTTTTACCGGGCCCGGTTGCGGGTCCGGTTTCTTTGCGCCGGGCCGCCACGATTTTCATGTGTCGTATCTGATACGGCACACCGTCATTGCTAACGCTTGCACGACAAAGGGAACCAACCGTCATGACTGCACTGGCAGGTGAGAACATAGCCTTTATCGGACTGGGGCTTATGGGGCGCCCGATGGCACTAAATCTGGAAAAGGCGGGTGCCAAGCTGACCGTGACCACCCGCAACCCCGAAACCCTCAATATGTTCGAGGATCTCGGCATTGAAACCGCCCCCACACCGGCGGACGCGGCAGCCAATGCCGATATCGTCATTATTTGTGTGGCCGATACCGATGCGGTGGAAAACGTCCTAATGGGCGAAGACGGCGTGCTCGATGGTCTGGAAGAAGACACCATCGTCATCGATATGGGCACCACCGGGGTGGATGCCACCCGCCGCTTTGCCGATGCCATCGAGGATGCCGGGGGCGAATGGCTGGATGCGCCGGTTTCGGGCGGCACCACCGGGGCGCAAAATGGTACCCTGTCGATCATGGTGGGCGGTGAAGCCGATATTTTCCAGCGTGTTGAACGCATTTTCAGGGTGATGGGCAACCGTGTTACCCATGTCGGGCAGGCTGGGGCCGGGCAAATCGCCAAGGCGGCCAATCAAATGATTGTCGGCATTACCATTGCTGCCGTCGCGGAATCCTTTTCCATGGCAGAAGAAGCCGGAGTGGATATTGCCAGCCTGCGCGAGGCACTGACCGGCGGCTTTGCCGATTCCACCATTTTGCAGCAGCATGGCAAGCGCATGATCGAACGCAATTTTGAACCGGGCGGCAAGGCCAGAACCCAGCGCAAGGACCTCTATCAGGCGCTGGAATTTTCCGAAAGCGACCTGGGCCTGGAACTGCCCATGACCCGCCTGACAATGGAACTGTTTGACGAACTGATCGATATGGGGGGTGGCGATCTTGATCATTCCGCCCTGATCAAGGTCTATGAAGAAGACTGAAAATCATATATTTGCCTTCCTGCATTCTGCGCCCCCGGTCCGAACCGGGGGTTTGCTTTTGCCCTGATCACCATGTTGCAAACCGGTTTTCATTTCACCCTATCTACCCACCCCAGCCCATCAGGATGACGCAAACCATGTCACAGTCAGACCTCGAAGCCCGCATCATCGAACTTGAAACCCGCATCTCCCATCTTGATATTGCGATGAATGACATGTCGATGATGATCAAACAGCAATGGGACCGCATTGATATCCTCGAACGGCGCAATCATCTGCTGAGCGAGGACATGAAACGCATGAATTCCTATATGAATACAGCGCCCGAAGATGACGTTCCGCCCCCTCATTACTAATCCCGGGCACAAGGACGACACTGCAACCCGTTTTCGCTGAGACGAGCAAACCGTGCCCAATTCATATCTTGCCATTCCCACCTTTCACGACTTTGCCCGTATCCTGGACCCGGCAAGCTATCACCCCTTGCCCGATGACTGGTATGTCGGCGTTGCCGATATTGTCGCCTCGACCGAGGCCATTGCCAAAGGCCGCTACAAGGATGTCAACATGGCCGGGGCCGCGGTCATTGCCGCAATCAGCAACATATTGGGGCATTCGGCCTATCCGTTCATGTTTGGCGGCGACGGGGCGGGTTTTGCCTGCGCCCCAGACCATATCGACGATATTCGCGAGGCGTTGGCTGCCACCCGGCGCTGGGTTGCCGATGATCTGGGTCTGGAACTGCGGGTTGCCCTGTTTGACATCGCCGAAATCCGCGCCGCCGGGCGCGATGTGCGGGTGGCACGCTACGCGGTCTCCGATGCGCTCAGTTACGCCATGTTTAACGGCCAGGGTCTGCAATGGGCCGAAACGCACATGAAAACCCGCAATGACCATCACATTGCCCCCGCCCCGCCCGGCACACGGCCGGACCTGACCGGCCTGTCCTGCCGCTGGTCGCCAATTGCCGCATCACAGGATGGCTCCATCATTTCTCTCATTGTGCATCCTGCCGGGGATCGCGCGAACTTTGATGCTGTCGTCGGCAAAATCCTCGCCCTGCTTGAGCAAACCCCCAACAGCGCCCATCCGGTTAGCCCCAAAGGCCCCCTTTTTCGCTTTCCACCTGCGGGCCTGTCACTGGAGGCACGGGCCAACCGGACGGTTAATGGATCGCTTCTGGCCGCCAAAACCAAAGTTTTTCTCACCGCGGCCCTGGCCTTCATCCTCGATAAAACCGGCTGGAAACTCGGCAAGTTCGACCCGGCCCATTATCGCCGCTATACAGCCCTGAATACCGATTACCGCAAATTTGGCGATGCCCTGTTCATGACAGTCAATTGCTCCGCCGACCAGCTTGAAAGCCTGCAAAAAATCCTGACCGAGGGTGAAGATGCCGGTCATATCGGCTTTGGCCTGCATCAGCAAAAAACCGCCATCATGACCTGCATTGTCCCCTCTGTTGTGCAGGACGACCATTTTCATTTTCTCGATGGGGGCGAGGGCGGCTATAGCGCGGCCTCAGCGGCCTATAAGGCCAAAAGGGCCGCACAGACCACCCAGGTTTCCGCCTCCTGAGAAGCCGCATTCATTACAAAAACTAATCAACTTGCCAAAATCGATCACTTTGCCGCATCATCAAACCGTCACCGCCAGTTTTACGCGGAACGGAGGACGTGATGGATACCCGCGAATTGCAAACCCTGATCGCCGTTGCTGAAGAAAAATCCTTTCACGGTGCGGCCAACCGCCTGGGTCTCACCCAGCCCGCCGTGACCCGCCGCATTCAGCGTCTTGAAAACCACACCGGCTGTGACCTGTTTGACCGCACAGTCAAACCCCTGCGCCCCACCCCGGCCGGGCAGCGCGCCCTGGCCGAAGCCCGCGACCTGCTGCGCCGCCTGGCCGGTTTCACCGAAATGGTCAAAACCGGCACGTCTGCCCAAGAACCCCTTAAAATCGGCGTTTCCTATGGTGTGGCCCCGCTGGTCACGGCAAGAACCATTCGTCACGTGCATCAGGACTTCCCCGAAAACCAGTTGAGCCTGCGTACCGGCTGGGCCGGCGAAATGCTGCCCCTGTTACGCCGGGGCGAACTCGATGCGCTACTTGCCCTTGATGAACCCCAAACCGGAATCGGCGGCATTGCCAACAGCGATTTCCCCAAATCCATCCAGATTGATACCCTGCTTGACGACCGGATCATGCCCATCGGCCCTGCCAATGACCCCACACCGCCTGTCAGTATCAACGATCTGGCCGGGCGTCCGATGGTGCTGCTGCCTGAAGGATGCACCTTTAGGGCACTTGGCAATCTGCTGGCGCACCGGCACGGACTGTCTTTCTCATCCGTGCTTGAAGTCTCGGCACTTGATTTGCAAATTGAAATGGTTGCTGCCGGTGTCGGATACGGCATCACCGCCGAACGATACGCCCGGCTCAGCCGCTGTGCATCCAGTCTGGCAATCCTGTCCATCCCCGGGGCCTGCTGGCCCATGCGGGTTGTCATGCTGCGCCGAACCGTCAGCCCGGATATTAACCGGGTGCTCGACAGCCTGATCAACATCATCTGCGAGGCTGCTGGCCCGAATGATGCACAAATTTTATTAAATACATAAACCCAATGAATTGGACGCATTAAAAATCGCCCGGCATAGTATCAGCCAAATCCTGTTCATTTCCGTTTGCGAGGCTGCCCATGTCCCCTTCCCTCAAAACCGCCAAATGGTTCCCCTGGCTGGTCCTGTTTAGTGGCGGGCTGGTTCTGGCTGCCAATCTTGGCATTCGCCCATCTCTGGGGCTTTTCATCCCCGACATGCTGACCGCTACAGGCTGGAGTGCATCGGTCTTCGGCCTCGCCTTTGCCATCCAAAACCTGTTATGGGGCATCTCTGCCCCCATTGCCGGCGCACTGGCGGACCGTTTTGGCACCACCCGCACGCTGATCGGCGCATCACTGTTTTATGCTGCGGGCCTGTATCTGATGGGGCAATCAAGCTCGCCGACCGCGCTTTATGCCACCGCAGGCCTCATGATCGGCATTGGTGTCGGGGCCTCCAGCTTTGCCGTGGTTCTGGCCGCCATCAGCCGGGTTTTCCCGCCCCATCGCCGTAGTTTTATTCTTGGCCTTGCCAGTGCGGGCGGCTCCATCGGCCAGTTCATTATGGCCCCCACCACCCAGGCGCTTAATTCCGGGCTGGGCTATGTTGGCGCGCTGACCATGATCGCGCTCATCAGCCTTGTCATCATGCCCGCCGCCTTCGCCCTGACCGGCCGCGCCGACCACAGCCCCGGCAGCGCCACCGCCGCAACCGACCTTGGCCCAACCAGCCTGATCGACGCCTTTCACGAGGCCCGCAAGCATCGCGGCTTCCTGCTGCTCAATGCCGGGTTCTTTGTCTGTGGTTTTCACATTGCCGTCATTGCCACCCATCTACCAACCTTCACCCAGCTTTGCGGGTTGCCGCCCTCTGTCGCCTCCAATGGCCTTGCCATTATTGGCCTGTTTAACATTGTCGGCACCGTCACGGCAGGCTGGTTTGGCGGACGCTGGCGCAAAAAATGGGGGCTGTCGCTGATTTACGGCACCCGGGCGCTGGTGATTTTCGTTTTCCTGATTTCGCCCAAAACCGCCGAAACCATCTGGCTGTTTTCCGCGCTGATGGGCGCGCTTTGGCTGTCGACCGTGCCGCTTACCAGTGGCATCGTCGCCCAGGTTTTTGGCCCGCGCTATATGGCAACCCTGTTTGGTCTGGTCATGCTCAGCCATCAAATCGGGGCGTTTTTCGGGGCCTGGCTGGGCGGCCTGTTCTATGACATGACCGGCAGCTTTGACGCCATCTGGATCCTCTCCATCGCCCTTGGCATTTTCGCCGCCCTGGTACATATGCCCATTGATGATACCGCCCTGCGCCGTGAACAGCCATCAACCGGCAAGGCCTAAAACAGGCACGCCTGCCAAAAGCGGTTTTCAATGCGAAAACCGCTTTTGTTTTACCCCGTATGTGCCGCCCCGATTCCCGTTACACGCGGGTTAAATAACAGAAAAAAATGCCTCGAATATGCGATACAAAAATAAACACCAAGACCTGTCACAAAATTAAATCAGGAAACATAATGACATGAAATAAAACAGGAAATGTGAAAAATTAATCTAAAATAAACTCCTTCAATGCTGCCCAATATAAACGAACCATACCCGTGCAGATAACCCGATTTCAATCAGCACGGAGTATGAATAATGCCCAGCAAGGGAATGGATCTTTATGGTTTTACACCTGAAACAGCGCTTCCGGTTTCTTTTGGCATAAAACAGCCCGGTTCCTCACATACCACGACAATTAACGACACAACGCCCGGTACAATTTTCACCCGTCACATCGAAGTCAATACCGACCTGCCCTTTCACGTCAGCGGGGATTACGCGATGTCTGCGGCAGGGGTAAATCGCAGTTGCGAGGTCAACGGCTTTACCGGCAATATTTCCAATTCCAACATGAACAACATGCTGGGAAACCAGCAGGCCCAGATCAGCGGCAATGCCGTTGTCAGCTATGGCTTTTATGATGCCGGGTCGGGTTACGACGATGTCAGCTATACCAGCCACCACCAGAATTACGCCTGCATCGGTGATACCAACCGGCCCGACTGGATGGCAAAGATGGTAGCAAATAATACAAATGCGGGCACCAAACCCTTCAGTACCTTTGTTCTGCCTGGGGCCCATGATGCCGGCATGAATACCAGCCAGAACATTTCCGAACTGGTCAGCAACATCAAAAAATTCAGCGTCATCGCCTCCGCCCTGTTCGGGTCTCTGGCCCTGATGCTGGGCGTGGCTGTCGGGGCGGTCATTGCCGTGCTCAGTGTCGCGGCAAGCTCGCTGATTGAACGGGTGATCATCAACCTTTCGATCACGCAAAAAGACACCATCACCAACATGCTCAATCTCGGCACGCGGTATTTTGATTTCCGGCCCGGTTACAATGCCAAAATCGAGGGGATTTCCGTTGCCTCCGGCGATGGCCTTTACCATCAGCACAACATGATCCCCGGCATGGCCTTTAACGATTTCCTCCATGAAACGGTCGCCTGGCTCAAGGCCCATCCCGGTGAAATCGTTGTGGTCAGCCTGGGCTTTGCCGGTTTCTATGACAACGCCATGAAGCCGACTGCCGATACACTCAAACAGGCCATCAACAGCGCCCTGGCCGGATCAGGCATCACCTATGGCGGTCCGTCCGATACATCCACCAGCTATAATGACCTGATCAAGGCCAATAAACGCCTGTTATTCCTTAATAACGGCGTCGGGTTCAATGATGCGTCCAAATACGATTCCTATAGCGACGGTGCCTATGCAACCCTGACACCCGATCCCATCCTCAACCAGCTCAAACACATGCAGCACAAGCCGGAAAGCGGTGCTGCTTATACCGTGCTGCAATTGCAGGGCACGGCCAGCGCAGTTAGCGCGCTCTGGCCCAAACTTGCCACCTGCACCAGCGATGCCACCTCGCCGCTTCTGATGACCAAGGCCTATTTTGACTGCACAACCTATCCCTGGGCCGAGCAGAATCTGGCCTCGTTCGACAGTAAATATCCGGTTGTCATCCTGAACGATTTTGTCGATCCGCACATGTCGCATATCGCCGAAGATGCAACCCTTCTTCGCGCGGGCCAACTCTAAAACGATTTGTCTTTCAGGGCCGCTTTCGCTTTTGAAAGCTGCCCTGTCCTATCCGCAAATCCCCCTTTTCCTGGCCCCCTGTTTGCGATAAAAACCGGGCATGGACAAACCGATATACATCACCCCCGAAGGCCTTGAGGCCCTGCGCAACGAGTTGGACCACCTTTGGAAAAAGGAACGGCCCGAAACGGTTGCCGTTGTGTCATGGGCGGCAGGCAATGGCGATCGCAGTGAAAATGGCGATTATATTTACGGCAAAAAACGCCTGCGCGAAATTGACCGCCGGGTGCGTTATTTGCGCAAACGGATCGAGGATGCCGTGGTTGTCCGCTCCGAAGACCAGCCCGACCATTCCCGGGTGTTTTTTGGCGCCGAAGTCACCTATGTAAATGCCCGGGACGAGGAAAAAACCATCCGCATCGTTGGCGAGGACGAGGCTGAAAGCCTGAACGGCAAAATAAGCTGGGTCTCGCCCGTGGCACGCGGCCTGATGAAATGCCAGGTCGGTGATGTCATCACGCTTAAAACCCCGGCCGGCGAAGATGAACTCGAAGTCCTCGCTATCCGCTATCCCTAACGCGCTTTCCTAGCACCTGAAAAAGTTCCAGGCTTTATGCTTTCCGTTTTCTGAAATCCGGCCCGGTAATGCCAATTTCATAACCATCCGGGTCCCGCACAAAAAACTGCCCCATCCCCTCTTCTGGCATCATGACCGGTTCCGGCCCATATCCCTGCCCGGCCAGCGCATCATAAAGCGCACCCACATCTTCACATTCCAAAAACCACACCATGCCGCTAAAAGACGGGCGCATTTTGCGTTCCTCATGCGACACCCCGCCATGTACCGCCAGCATCAGGCGCACAGGCTCCCGCTGCGCCCCATCCGCCGCGCCGGTGTCATCGGGAACACTCTCCAACATCGCCCAAACCGGCTCGTCGCTAAAATCATCAAGGGTCTGCGCCACCACCTCAAAGCCAAGGCAGCGATAAAACGCCATGCTGCGTTTCACATTGGCAACATTTAACAACGGGGTTGCAGCACAAAACACTGATTTCACCTGCCCTTCAAAAACAACAAGCCATTGTTTTAAATAATCAAAAAATCGAAACACCCGCTTTCACATTGACAATATCGTCAACATTTTTAATAATATATCGCAATTGTAGGCTTATAAAAGCTGGCAAATCTTAGGCAGATCAACCCATGTCAATTGACGAACTGACCCAAAAGATCGAAGCACAGGCAAAAAGCAGAACGCATGAAGAGCGTCTCCGCCTGCTTCGCGATGCCAGAATTTTAGATCAGGATGGGCGACTGGACCGGAATTTCTTCCGCTTGGAAGAAAATCTTCGCCATGATCACGCCCTCTCCGATATGGCCTGATGTATTCATCAAAACCGGCTATTGTTTATGGCTTCCACGGTCTGGATAAAACAGTCGGGCTTAATATTCTGAATCAGAAACAGGAATTCCGCCACAGCAACAATCGCTATGACTGGCTGGGCAATGGCGTTTATTTTTGGGAAAACAACCTTGATCGGGCCAGGGAATATGCCCGGTTGGATAGCAAGCGCCCCGGAAGCACCGTTAAAACCCCGTTTGTTTTAGGTGCGGTCATTGAACTGGGCAACTGTCTGGATTTGCTCGATCAAAAATACAATAACTTCCTGAAACAATCCTATTCCCAGTTCAGACATGACATGCGGGCCGAAGGCAAGAATCTGCCTGTAAACGGCACATTCGGATCATCAGACTTTGATTTCAAAAAGCGCGAGCTTGATTGCGCCGTGATCCGATATGCCTGTGCGTTGGCAAAAAATGCCGGGCAACCCTTTGATTCTGTTCGCGCCGCTTTCATCGAAGGCCCCCCTTTATATGACGGGGCAAAATTTCATTCGGAAAACCATATCCAGCTGGCAATCATAAATCCCGATTGCATCAAGGGCATCTTTTTACCCAGAAGCAAAAGCAATAAGTCCTGAAAACGCCCTTTTATACCACCGTGCCCACCAGCCGCCCAATTGCCGCCGTTGCCACCATCGCCACCGTGCCCCAAAATACCACGCGCATAATCGCCCGTATTTTGGGTGCTCCGCCAATATGCGCGCCAAAGCCGCCCAGAATTGCCAGGGCCAGCAGGGCTGCCCCGCCCACCGCCGGAATCATCGCCGGTACCGGCGCCCATAACACCGCGAAAAGCGGCAGGGCCGCGCCCACGGCAAACATCAGCGCCGATGTTGCCGCCGCCTGCAAGGGGCGGGCAATATTCACCGGCGAGAGACCCAATTCATCACGGGCATGGGCGGCAATGCCATCGCCATCCATCATTTGCCGGGCCACATTCATCGCCAGTTTGGCATCCAGTCCGCGGCTTTGATAAATGGCCGCCAGCTCGATCAATTCGCCTTCGGGGTCAATTTCGTGTTCGTGGCGTTCACGGGCCAGATCAGCCTTTTCGGTGTCAGACTGCGAACTGACCGAAACATATTCCCCCGCCGCCATCGACATGGCCCCGGCCACCAGCCCGGCAATGCCCGCCAGCAAAACATCGGCCCGCACCGGGTTGGCCGCCGCCACACCGACAATCAAACTGGCAATCGAGACAATCCCGTCATTGGCCCCCATGATCGCCGCGCGCAACCAGCCCACCCGCTCCACCAGATGTTTTTCTTTTACACGCTGCTGCGTCATCACGACCTGCCAAAGCTGTTATCGGAGATGTATCAGTCAAACATCCCTGCCTGACAGCCAGCTTAACCCATCTTTGCCCGCCAACATCTGCGCAAGGTCAAATTTTTCTAATTATGTGGCCGCTTCACCCGCCTTGTGGGTTCAGCCTGCAAAGGGTCGTCAGGCCAGTAATGCTTGGGGTAGCGGCCCTTCATCTCCGCCTTTACCTGCGCATAGGACCCCTGCCAGAACCCGACCAGATCGGACGTTACCTGCAAGGGGCGCTGGGCGGGGGAGAGCAGATGCAGCGTCACCGCCACTTTGCCATTGGCGATTTTCGGGGTTTCGGTTGCGCCAAACATTTCCTGCAAGCGCACTGGCAAGGCGGGGCCTTCGGGCCG
Organism: Thalassospira sp. TSL5-1; assembly: GCF_001907695.1. Taxonomy (NCBI): domain Bacteria; kingdom Pseudomonadati; phylum Pseudomonadota; class Alphaproteobacteria; order Rhodospirillales; family Thalassospiraceae; genus Thalassospira; species Thalassospira sp. TSL5-1. The sequence continues at coordinate 642,863 of NZ_KV880637.1, read as the reverse complement.
GTAATCAATGCGGATGTGGGAACCCGTCGGCACCGTCCAATGACTCGGCGCCAGTTTAGCAATTTGCTGTTGCTGGTTCCAGTCGATGGTGGAAACCAGGGCCTCGCTTAAATTTACCTGCCGCAACTGGGCTTTGCGCACAATGCCGCTTAAATACGGCATCAACCAGTCTTCCAGCGTATCAAGCAACCCGGCATCGCTCATATCCGGCCAGGTTTCCGGTTCCAGCCCGTGCAAAAAGGCCAACCGGGCCCGCAGATGTTCGCTTTCCCTCTCCCAGGGCAGGCAGGACAGCCCCATTTTTCGCACACCATCGCTCATGGCCTGCATCAGTTTATCGGGTGCAACCGCATCATGGACCGGCTTTTCTTCCAGCACCAGAGCCCCGATGCGCCGTTGGAAGCGTGCCACCACCATATCGTTCTGGGTGTCCCAAAAAACCTCGGTCCCGGTGGTGATCTGACTGGCGAAAAATTCCTCAAGCGTGGCCTGCGACAGGGGGGCTGCCAGATAAATCTTTGCCTCGCGCGATTGCCCGTCCAGCTCCGCCACTGCCAGCCATTGTTCATTTGCCAGCCGGTCTTCACGCGGCAAAAAACCACCCCGCCCACCCGACAGGCGATAACGGGCCTCGCCGCCGCGTCGGCGTTCGCCAATGCGGTCCGGGTAGGCAAAGGCGACCAGCAACCCGGCCTGATCGGCAAAATCGGGCTGTTTGCAGCTTTCATTGCCACCTTTCCCAAGGGACAATTCCTTTGCCGCTTGGGCCAAACGTCGTGAAAGCTGGCGTTTGGCCTCCATCATCATGCCGGGCGCACGGCCGCGTTCCATTGCCTCCAACCGCTGGCGCAGATCCGCCCCGGCATTGCGCATAAAATCCCGGTCCGACAACAGGGCCGCTAGCGCACAGGCAGCATCGGCCAGCCCCAATTCCTGCCCGCGCACCATCATATGTGCCAAACGCGGATGCACCGGCAGGCTGGCCATCGCCTGCCCCATCGCCGTGATGCGCCCGTTATCATCCAATGCCTCCAGCCTGCGCAACACATCACGCGCCTGGTCAATTTTGGCGCTATCGGGCACATCAAGCCACGGCAGGCTGGTTACATCCGCCACACCCCAACGCGCCAGTTCCAGCGTTAGCGGGGCCAAATCGGCCTCGGCAATTTCAGGCGTGCTAAATTGCGGACGGGCACGGTGTTCGGCCTCGCCCCACAGGCGGTAACATATTCCCGGTTCCAGTCGCCCGGCACGGCCATGGCGCTGTTCGGCGCTGGCCTGCGATGATTTTACCGTCACCAGCCGCGTCATGCCCGATGCCGGGTCAAACCGGGGTAAGCGTTGCAAGCCACAATCCACCACCACGCGAATGCCATCAATTGTCAGGCTGGTTTCGGCAATTGCTGTTGCCAGCACCACCTTGCGAAAACCATCGGGGGCGGGTTGAATGGCAAGGTCCTGCGCCTTGGCATCCATCGCGCCATAAAGCGGGGCGATTATAACGCGATCCTCTGCCGATATTGCGGCTTTCAGCAATCCTTCCACCCGCGTGATTTCGCCCTGCCCCGGCAAAAAGGCCAGAATTGAGCCCTTCTGGTTTGCCAGCGCATCGCGTATCGCGGCCACCATTGCCGGCTCAATCCGTTCCTGCGGTTTGGGGGGCATATAGGTGGTTTCAACCGGGTAGGCGCGGCCTTCGCTGGTAATCACCGGGCAATCGCCCATCAGCCCGGCAATCGGCCCGCCATCCAGGGTGGCCGACATCACCAGAATGCGCAAATCATCGCGCAAGGCCGCCTGGCTTTCCAGCGCCAGGGCCAGGCCCAAATCGGCATCCAGGGATCGTTCATGAAATTCGTCAAATATCAGCGCGGCAATGCCGGTTAATTCCGGGTCATCCTGGATCTGGCGCACCAGAATACCTTCTGTCACCACCTCGATCCGGGTTTGGGCCGAGATACGGTTTTCAAACCGCACGCGATAGCCCACGGTTTCGCCCACCTTTTCGCCCAGCAAGTGCGCCATGCGCCGGGCACTGGCCCGTGCGGCCAGGCGGCGCGGTTCCAGCATCACGATCTTGCGGCCTGCCAGCCAGTTTTCATCCAGCAGGGCCAAGGGCACCATCGTGGTTTTACCCGCCCCGGGCGGGGCCTGCAAAACCGCATTAGTGCCGCCGTTAAGCGCGGCTTTTACATCGGCCAAAACCGCATTGATCGGCAAAGTGGGAAAATCGGAACGCATAAAACCCCGTGACATACCGGTAAATCAGGCTGCGTGCGTTATTGTTTATTCAACGCTGCATGACAAGCCCGCTAACGATTATATTCGCATCAGGCACCAAGCCGGAAGCCGCGTTCGCCACTGATGCGCTGCAGAGTTTTTAACCCGCGTGTCAGGCCATAAAGCCGTTCCATATCCCCGTTTTGCCGGGCAAGGCGCGCCGCCTGACGGGTGGTTTGATAAAGGCGGATAAAGTCCTGCTGCGGCAAATCGCGCAGCATCGCCTCCTTGTCGGCCCGGTCTGCGTCAGGATGGGCAAAACTCAAAACATCCAAATCCATCATCACACCCTTTCACCACCCTGCGGCACATCAGCAAGCATCATCGAAAAGGCCCACACCATCCATGCCTGCGTCCAGCGCATGAAAACCCGTTTATCCCGGCCCCTGCGTCCAATACCGGCATAAAAAACACCGCGCTTGGCATCGAATAATTCGCGCATGGCAAATCGCGCCACATGAGCCGCCCCGGCCTTATCGCCAAAACGATACAACGTCGCCATCGCCTGTGCCACTGCATGGCTATCCAGATAGCCACCCTTGCCCGCAAAACTGCGCGGAATGCCATCATCATCAAAACAGGATCGCCGGTAAAATTGCCAGCCCCGATCCATCGCCAATGTCACGTCAACCGGGCAGGTACCAGCACCCTTAAACCGATGCAGCAAATCCAGAATATAGCCGGTATGAAAGCCATCGACAAAACGATGGTGAGGACGCACGCCATAGGCCCAACGGCCATCTTCCTGCTGCTTGTCAAGTACCCGGTGCAACGCCACCGGACTCAATCGATTGCCCGGACACAACACTTGCAAAATCCAGGCACACCACAGACTAACATTGTGAATTTCCGCATCACTTTGCGCGATATAGGCAAAATAGCCCCCATCCGTTGCCTCACCCGGCCCGCGCCAAAGATCCCGCCGTAAAAACGTTGCGGCGGCCTGCAAGGCCGGATGACCGGGTGGCAATTTGCCACCTTGCAATAAACCATCGGCAACAAAGCAGGTGACAATGGCGTTCGATTGCCCCCGCCCGGCATAAAAGGCACGCGCCTGCCAGGCAAAGGGGTACCCCCAGCCGCCATCTTCATTTTGCAGGGTCAAAAGCAGCCGGGTGATATCCCTCGCCAGCGCATCGCCATCAAACCCCGCAAATTCCGTTTGCCAGTTACCCACCGGCACGCCCGAACCCGCACCCAACAACAGGGCCAGCGTTTTGGGATTAAGCAGGGGAGGAATGCCCGCCCGGTTGCGCACCATCTGCGGCGCATGTTTCATCGCCTGCAACCAGACTAGCCGTGCCAAACGCGAGGATGCAAACGGGCTTGCAGCAAAATACCGGCTTTCCAGCCCGTCAAACGGGTCCGCCCCGGCATAATCCTGCTGTGCCATATGGCACCATACCCAATCACGCATATCACACAGCGCGCGATATTCCGCCGGGCTGAACATCACAGCATCAAACATGATCCGACGCCTCGATTTCCGCATTTCGGCTGTTCCAGGCAACCCCGGCAGCAACCCCGCTTGCCAGCAGATAATGCCCGTAAGACAGAGTATTATCCGTTACCATCGTCACCATCACCGCCAGCAATATTCCCACCGCCAGCGCGGAGGGGCGCACCAGCCACATCATCATGCCCCAACCCGCAACCCATAACCCGGCGCCGAGCAACCCGGTTTCATAGAGCATATGAAAATGGTCATTATGCAACGCGCCAAAGGATGACGCCGATTGCAGTTTTTGAAGCTGGCTTTCAATCGCGCCGACACCAAACCCCAGCCAGTGCTGGCTGGCACTGCCTTCCTGCCATTGCTGCCAGAACATCTGCCAATAGGCCAGCCTGCCGCTGGCATGGGTGAATAAAATGCGCGGCAAATAATCGACAACAAACCACAGCCCCGCCCCCGCCAAAGGCAGGCCCCATAGCCATGTTCGCGCATGATGCAAACGAATACGGGTGATCAGAACCACCGCCATCGCCAGAATGGCAATTCGGGTCTGGCTGGCAAAAACACCGATCATGCCAACACCCGCCAACAGGCCCGGCCACAATGACGAAAGCAATCCCCCTGCGCGAAATACCGGACGGCGTACATCCCATGCCGTCAGGGCCAGCACAAATAACGCTAAAAACAAAAACGGATTATTCAGCCGCCAACCCTCGCTGGTCAGCATGAAATGGCTATCAAGCCCCACATACACCAGCACGGGCAGCATCAAGGGCCCCAAAACCGCCCGCCCCCGCAGGGACCCCAGCACCAGCCCCAACGGCAACAAGGCTAAATTCCCCGCCAGCCGCCACGCCGCACTTCCGCCATGCCCGGCCATCAGCACCCATATCGTCAGGGCCAGCCACAGCAAAACCGCCAGCGCCACATCCATCAAAAATCCGCTGCGCCCCAGCAGCGGCAAAATACTCAATACCGCCCATATCACCAGCAGCCCCTTGCTCAGCGTACCGCCCAACGGCAAAGCCCACAGCGAAACGGCAATCATCCCCATACCTGCAATTTGCGCCAGAAAGGGCAGCATTTCTCCGCTACGCACAACTGGGGTGATATCGGCATGATTTTTCTGTTGTGGCGCATTTTCGGGCGGGAGATCAGAACCGGAAGAAGAAGGCATTCAGTTGCAGCCTATACGCGATAAAAACCATGACAGAAAGTTTGGCGAGCCCTAGACTTAAGCATCTATCCGCAGGGGGTCAAATCCTGTCATGATTGCCACCATCGCCCGCTGGAGCCTGATATTCGAGGTCTTTGCCGCCCCTTTTCTTTTGGGTGGGGCCCGGCCCTGGGCGCTGGCGTTGCTGGCAATTCCCGTGGCAATTGCCCTGCTGGTGCACATGATCCAGGCCTTAAAGAACGGCCATGATGTATCCCCTGTTCCGTTTCATGCCCTGCGTCCTTTCGCACTCGCCTTTATTGTGGCAGCGGGTTGGCTCGTCTTCCAATCCCTGCCGGTCTGGCCGAAAATCATCACAGCGCCCTTTGATGGCGACGGCATCGCGCTTGCCCCGGCACATCTGCCCGATACGCTGCTTTATCTGTTGTGGCTAGCGGGCATTCCGCTTTTATGCGCCTGGCAACAGGACCCGATCGCCAACATCACCCCGTTTTGCAAGGCACTGGTGGCAAGTGCAGTTTTGCAGGCAATGATTGCCCATATCACGGCCTTGACCGGCATACCAACGACCCTTTGGTTTATCAAAACCGCGCATATGGGTGATTTCACTGGCACCTTTGCCAATCGCAATGCCTTTTGCGCCTTTGTCACAACCGGCTTTTTCGCCTGCCTTTATTTATGGCAGCATCCCCCCGGCAATATCGGCGAAAAAATAGACCGTTATGGCGGCTGGCTTGCCATTGCGATTGTACTGTTTGCCACCGCCCTTGGCAGCCATTCGCGGGCCGGTATTGTCGCACTGATGGCGGGCACATTTATCTTTATGCTGGCTGCCGCAAAAAAGCCGGATGATACCGACCCGTGCCGCCGTTACCTGCTGGCGACGGGCATTCTGCTGCCCATGCTGGCATCCCTGCTGCTGGCCCCCGACATGCTGACCCGCTTTGTCGAACTGGCCCGGCCCGACTGGCTGCAACGTGATGATGTGTGGCAAAGCGCTCTTGCCGCAATCATACAGCGGCCCTTAACCGGGTATGGCCCCAATGGTATTGCCCCGGCCCTGCAATTTGCCGCGACACCCGGTATGAATGATACCGTGCGCTGGGTCAGCAGTCATAATTTATGGCTTGATATGGCCCTGACGCTGGGATTGCCGGTTTTTATCATCGTAATGATGCTTTTGATCACGGGGGGTGCGGGCCTGATCCGTCGTGCATCGGCACAGGCATCCCCACCAAAACAGGGCTTGTTTCTGGCCTTTTTAACCGCCTTTCTGGTGCAGTCCTGTTTTGATGGTGTAACTGGCCAACCTGCCGTCATTTTGCCTTTGCTGATGATTGCTGGCTGTTTGGCGGCCCTTCCCGGAGCGGCAACTGCCCGTCAAAAGCGGGCAAAGGTAAAATCTACTGCGCCGCAGCAGCACTGATCAGCAGGGCCAGCATCCTTTCTGCCCGGTCTGATAACTTGGGATTATCCCCCGCATGGCCCATCGCCTGGCGAATGTCGCGGGCGATCTCCGCCCGTTTGTCGGCATTCAGCCCGCCATTGGCGCGCAATTGCATCACCCGCCCATGAATCGCCTGTAACTGCACGGAAACATCGTTGGGGTAAATCTGCTGTAACTTCGCCATCGCTTCGTTTGCGCTCACATAATCCTGCCGGGCCAGGGCGAAATTGATTTTTTGCCGCAAGGTTTCCGGCACAATCCCGTCGCCCGCCTTCAGCGCGGCTTGCCGGTTTGGGGCATTCATAAAGGCTTGTGCATCCTGCCATAACCGCGCCCCGGACAGGCCCAACAGGGCCAGTATGAAACCCAAAAGCAATCCGATACAGGCCCGCCTGCGCAATGGAAGACACACCTTCATCATGCTTTGCGCCTTTTCTTGCTGCCATAATAGGCCCCGCGCCGCGACACACCGCTAAAAACAATGCCATCTGCCGGGCATCCCGCCTGTGCCAGGCGGTTCGCCGCATCGATAATATCATCGCGGTGGCTTTTGCCCGCCCGCAACAACAGTAATCTGTCATCGGCCACGCGCATCAGCCAAATGGCATCGGCAACCGACAGCACCGGCGGCGCATCAATGATGATAAAATCATATCGTGTTTTTAAATGTGCCATTAGCGGGGCGAGTTTTTCCGCCATCAATTGCCCGGCCAGGGCGGATGCAACGGCGTTTTCCGCGCCCAGAAAGTCATATTCCGGCACGGGTTCATCCCCCGCAAAATCCCCGTCACGCAGCCTTAAAACCGCACCCTCCGGTGCACAATCTCCCTGCAACACTCCTTGTAAATCTAGCACGGCGGGGTGATTTGCCTGCAGACTTGCAAAGCCCTCATCCATCAGGCGGGCCGGGCGGCGCAAATCGCCATCCAGCAGTAAAACACGCGGACTATTGCGGGCAAACCGGGTAGCAATTTTACGTGCAAGCCGGCTTTTGCCATCGCCAGGCATGGGCGATGTTACACAAATCACCCGGCCCGGCGTGCCTACATCATCCTGCACTGTTGCTGCCTGTTGCTGTCTTTGCGCCCGACGATCGCATCGCAGGCGAATAATGGTTTGCAAATGGCCAATCGCCTCGTTTTCCTCGTCGGCGGCACGGCCTTGCGGGTCGCGTTTTGTCATACGTGGCAAAACGGCAAATATCGGTAATCCGGTCAGGGTTTCGGCATCATGGGCCCGGTGAAGGGCACGGTCAAAATAATCGCGCAAAATGGCCGCGGCCATAGCCAGCAATATTGCGGCAGCACCGCCAAGGACGGCAAGATGACGGCGCGATGGAAAAACCGGTTTGCCGGGAATTTCCGGGGCCTGCAAAATTTCCACATCCGGGCGCATGGCCGCCAGTTGCGACTGCATCAACCGCGCCCGGTCCGACAGGATGGCAACTTCGTTTCCCGCATCATCCAGCGCACGCTGCAATTGCACAAACCCCAGCCAGTCCCGGTTATTCGCAGTCATTTCCGCCATGATGCGGCGATATTCCGCGTCATAGCGGGCAAGGCGGGTGGCCGCAATTTGCGCATCGCGGTTAATGGCGGCGATTTGTGCCGATATTGCGGTTTGCAAATCCCCTTCTGCCTGGGCAATTTGCGCCCGGTTGGCCTGCACCAGCGGGTGACGGTCGCCATATCGGCGTGCCAGATCCGCCGCGGTGCCACGCAATTGCGCCAGACGCAAATTCAGCTCGCGCACCGCATCACTATTGGAAATTTCCGGCAGGCGCAGAAGGCTGGCAACATCACCATTGGCCTGATCTGTCGCCTGCTGGCGCGATTGCAGGGTCACAAGGTCAATCTGTGCCGCCTCACGTTGCTGGCGCAGGGTTTCAAGGCTGCGTGACGCGCTGTCATCCGCCCTGTTCTGCCCCGCACCTCCCTGAAAGGCCCCCTGCAGCGCCCCCAAGGCAAGCGGATGGGCATCCTGCCAGTCCAGCAGAGCCTGTTGTTGCTGTTGCTGTCGTGTCAGGGCGGCATCACGCTGGCGCAGGGTTTCGTCATATTGATCGGCCAATTTACCGCGCAAATCATTCTGCCGTTTCCAGACATAACTGTTAATCACCGCATCCAGCATCTGACGCGCCCGTGCCGGATCAGGATCAAACAGGAAAACCTCGATCACGCGGGCATTATCAAGTTGTGCGGTTTTGATCTTGCCGCGCAAAATGGTAATATCGCGGGCTTCGCGCACGGCTTCACGGCTTTCACCGGCCAAAATATGCTGTTGCGGCCCCTGCGCCATACCCAGCCATTTTGCCAGTTTTGACGGTTGCGGATCAAAATTCAGCCCATCGCCCAGCAAAACCGACCGCGCAGCCGATAATACCGCTGTGCTGCGCAAAACTGCCATTTCGGTATCAAGATCGGAAATCTGGAAAATCGCAGAGGGCGAGGTGCCGTTATCGCGTTGCGCCAGGGGGGCGGGTGTAGCGGGCAAAAAGCCAATTTGCGCCCGCGCCTGATAATCGGGCTGCCATAACGGCACCAAGGCCGCCACCAGCAACAAAAGCAGGGCAAAAACCAGCAACACCACGCCACGTCGCCGCCAGATCACCGGCACCATATCCGCGAGCGTTACCGGCGGCCCGCCTGCCCTGTTTTTGGGGGAACGCTGCGTCATGGTATCCAATCAAAACTCAACATCATGGGCACGAAAGTGTCTGCTATTTGAAACAGATGGCACAAAAGTAGAAAATGCAAAGAACCCTGCTGCCAGAACCATCCGGTTTATCGTTAACGCGGGCTGGCATCATCGGGCCACCAGTCATCATTTCCGTCGGGATTTTGCACAACCGGCTTTTCCGGGTCAAAAGGGGCAGGCATGTCGCGGTCGCCGGGCTCGGGGGCGGCAAAAACCTGTGCGACCACACCGGGGCGGGCCAAAATGGCAGGGGCGGCGGGCCTGTTCGTTTCCGGCACAACCGGCATATAACGATCAAACCCGTCGCCGACATTGCCAAAGGCCGCCGCCGACAGACCCGGCGCATAATGATAGGCCAGCCGGGCCGGGTCCCCGCCGCCATCGCCATAGCGCAAAATGGCCACCAGCAACGCATTGGCCAGCAGGCCCTGAATCCCACCCATCAATGTCGCCGGAATAAACTTTTGCACCAGCAGGCTGGCGAAAACCTGCTCTAGCGTTGACAGGATGCGCCGCAAAACAGGTGATGATCCCGATAGTGCCCCTTTGACAGAGGGTGCATCATTCCCTGTTGCTGCATTTTGGGTGTCGTCTGGCTGACGGGCAAAAAACGCGGCAAGAACGGATGTTAAAGTCGCCCCATCCATTGCGGGTAACAATCCGGGATGGGTAACATTCACCAACCCTTCCAGAAAACCCGCCACCACCACAGCGGCATCGGCTGTCAGGCTGTTATCATTTGGATTGAGGGAATCCGCCCGGTTTTCATCATGCTCAAGCTCCGCCAGCGCATCCGCCAGGGCCGCACCGTTGCGGTTAATGACCGCGATTTGCGCGACTGGCAAAGAAGGTTGCTGCGCAAAATGCGTTGTTACATTCGGGCTTTGACCCAGGGCCGTGCCCGCCCCAAAAATGCTGCCGATCAGCATGATCAGGGTCACTATACTTACCAGACGCCGCCCCGAGGGTCGCCCCCGCGCCATCGGCCATTTTGCCGCAAATTGCATGGCACACCAACGGCGCACAACCAAAAAGCCAAACTGCCCCAACCCGCGCATATAACGCCCGGTCATACTGCGCGGGGCCTGCAAAACCCGCCAAAACCATTCCAGCCCGGCCCTTTGCCAGCCCAAAGGCGCGCGTTTCACCGCCCCTGAAATCACATCAAATGCCCCGCCCACCCCAATCAACAGGCGGGCACCAAACGCATCGGCATAGTCCGTGACAAAGCATTCCTTGCGCGGGCTGGGCAGGGCAACAAACACCACATCTGCCCCGCTTTGGCGCACCCGGGCGGCCATTTCGCCATCGCTTTTGCCATAGCCATCACAAAAGCCAACAATGTTCAAACCGGGATAATCCCGGGTCAACTGGCGGGCGGTGCGCGCCACGATATCGGGCCGGGCCCCCAATAAAAAAACCGAATGACCCGCTCGCGCCAGACCGGGCATCAGATTGATCATCAAATCAATGCCGGTCACGCGCCCGGCCAGCGGATAGCCCAGCATTTTTGCCGCCCAGACAATCCCCATGCCATCGGCACTCAGGCAGTCGCACTCTTGCAGGGCGCGCCACAATAACGGGTCCTTTCGCGCCGCCACCAGCTTGATCGCATTTAATGAAATATGCCGAATACGCCGCCCGGCCTTTAGATCGGCCAAAATATCATCGCGCAGCTGGTCGGGCCCCCGCCGGTCCAGATGCAAATCAAAAAAGGTTATCGTCTTTACCAAGCAACCTGCCCCCATTCAGTTTGCTGTTCTCCGCAAACCAAGGATGGCATAACTTGTCAAAAAAACATCCTTATATTGAAAGACGAGCGTGAAAATTGTACTGATCAGCAATCTGATCCCGCCTTACAGGTATAATTCTCATCAAATACTTGCCAAACGGGTGGCAGCCGATGGCGGTGCATTTCGCATTTTTCGCACCCATAAATCCGAACCCCAACGCAACTGGGCAGATCCCTCCGGCCTGTTTTCGCAAGTCATCCTGCCGGGCATCCATGTGCCGCTGGGCGAAAACCGCAGCCTGGCACTCAACGCATCGCCCGCGCCGTCACTTGCAAATTTTGGCCCGGATATTGTGATCCTTGCCGGGTTTGGCAGTGCCATGTGGCAGGCCCATAAATGGTGCCGCCAGCATGATATTCCCTATATCGTCCGGTTTGATGGCTGGGCGGGCTCCGATGCGGTTTTTAAAAATCCGATCCGGCAAAAAATGCGCCAAGATATTCTGACCCATGCCCATGCAGGCATGGCCGCCAGCACACAGGGGGCCAACTGGTTTACCACCAAGGGCCTGAAGGCCGATCAAATTACCATCACTCAAATTGCGCCGTCCTTTACGCCACCGACTGCAACAGACCTGCCTGTCTGGCAGCACCGCCCTTACGACCTGCTGTGGTGTGGCCGTCCGACGGCGGCAAAGGGGTTTGACCTGTTTCTAAAACTGGCAGCACAACTTGCACAAAACAGCACGGTCACAAGCATTGCCATTGCCGGAATCGCCCCCAAAGACCACGCCGCCGTGCAGGCCAAAATCAATCAGGCGGAAATTGCGGCCCTCACAACCATCCTCACCGCCGTATCGCCCGGCGCGCTTGCCCCGATTTATGGCAGCGCCAAATTGTTTGTTCTGCCCTCATACAGCGATGCCTATGGCGTTGCCGTGATCGAGGCGATTGCGTGTGGCACACTGGCAATCGCCTCGGACCAAACCGGATGCGCCCATGATGTTTTGGTCAATGGCGAAACCATGCTGCCCCTGCCAACATCCTCCAGTCAACTTAATCGCTGGATCGAGATATCAACACACCTGCTGACAAATCCGGCATTTCGCACCCGTCATCTGGCACAACAGCAGGCCGCCATTGCCAACAACACTGCCGACACCATTGCCGCGCAAACATTGTGTATCTGCCAACAGGTTCTTGCGACGCAGCGATGAAATCTCCGTTCGGTTTGCTTTGCCACAACCCGGAATTGTCGGCTAAGGTTTGCAAATCGCAAAAAGCTGAAACGGGGGGGGATCAGCATGCAATGGGGGTGCCTGTTTAAGGTGGCATTTTGCCACCCCGGAAAGACGCCTGAATGACCGGCGATGTCTGGATGATTGGCCGGGTGGACCAGTTTGCCCTGCTGGCCGCCCATCTGGCCGGGCAGGGTCGTCTCGCGCGTTGGGACAGTTTTTGGCGGTATTCCGCCCCTGATGAAAATCCGTGCACCTTGCTGAGCCGCCCGTCGCGACGGGTCGATGCCAGCCTTGCCGCCATTCCCGGCCGTCATATCATGCCGGACCTGTTGGGGAAATCCGCCCGATTACTGCGCCTGCCCGCCCATAACCTGGCATCCGACCTGCCTTTATCCTGGCTTGCCGCACGCCACATGCCGCCGGGCGTGCGCCTGTTGCACGGGCAGGGCAATTACAGCCTTCCCGCACTGCAAAAGGCCCACCGGCACAAAATTCCAACCATCAACGATGTGACCGGGCAATTGGCCCCGATCCGTGCAAAACAACTCGCGGCGGAATATCAGGCACATGGACAAAAATGGCGCGAGATTTCAGGCTTCCTCGCCCGCCGCCGCATTGCCGAGGCCCGGTTTGCCAGCGCCGTTTTTGCCCCGTCCGATACCGTGGCCGAGGGATTGCTTGACTGCGGCATTAAAGAAAACCGCATTCATATTATTCCGTTTGATGCCCCCCTGGCCCGACAATGCCTTTTATTACAGCGGCCCCCCAAAACAGAAAACCCGTTACGCCTGCTTTATATTGGCGAATTATCCCTGGCGAAGGGCATTTCCGCCCTATTGCAGGTGTTCAAGGCACTGCGCGCCCAATATGGTGACGCCATCACCCTGACCCTGATTGGCAAGGCCCGAACCTGTGCCGCCAGCTTAACCGCCACCCTGCCAGAAGGGGTGATTTGGCACGGGCCTATTCCCGCCAGCGACATTCCAAAGGCCCTGAATGCAGCCGATATTTTTGTTTTTCCCAGCCTGTCAGAGGGGTCCAGCCTGGCCGTGCAGGAGGCAATGGCCGCATCCCTGCCCGTGATTACCACCCATGATGCCGGAAGTGCGATTACGGATGGTCAAAACGGGCTGATCATTCCGCCCCGCGATACGGGCGCTTTATGCGCCGCGATTAACCGGTTGATGCACGATACAGCCTTGCGCGATACCCTGGGCATGGTCGCCCGCGCCACAATTGCCCGCCAACTCACGGAAGGCTATGGCAACCGGGTTTGTACCGCCTATGACAGGGTATTATCAGCGCATGGATAATGGCTTGGCCCGTGATAACCGACACGCTCCGCTGTGGCTCATTGCCAGCACCGTGCTGAACCGGGCGGGCGGGTTGATAATTCTGCTTATTCTCGGCCACGGTTTCGCAGCCAATCTGCTGGCGCACTATTTCGCTGCCCTGATAGCGATTGCTGTCGCCGTCAGCATCACCCAGGCCGGATGCGGACCATTATTGGTGCGTTTGGCGCAAAATCGGCAATGGCGATCTGTCGGTCTGATCGTGATGCTCCGGCTCATCATCGCGGGCATTGCCATCACCCTGATGGCGCCAAACCTTCCGCCCGTCGCCTGGCCAGTTTTGATCATGCCGCTGGCCGCATCCCTGTCGCCAGACTGGCTGGTGACGGCACGTTTGCAGTTTCATAAAATCCTGATCATCGGTGCGCTGGGGCAGGCAACAGGCATTGTGGTTGCGCTTTATGCCACGAGCTTTGCCACAGCGCCCTTCTGGCTTTATGCCACCGCACCTGCCATCAGTTTGACCAGCAGCCTCGCATCCTTCTTTTTTGCCTTTGACAAACCAAACCGCCCTGCGCCCCCGCCAACCAGCCACTTGCCGGCCAATATCTGGCCGCAACTGATTGGCTTTACCCTGCTGGCGGGCCTGCTGCCCAATATCGACATGGCCCTGCTGCCCGCCACATTGCCACAAGCGGAACACGATGCCCTATTGCTGGTACATCGGTTATTGCTGCTTGGTGCGGCGCTGATTACGGCTATTTCTGGCGTGCTGTTTGCCCAAAACAGGCAGGATAAAATCCGCGACATTTGGTTGCTCCTGCCCGCACTGGGCATGAGTTTGGGCTTCATACTATTCCCGCATGTCGCCTTGAACCTGCTCTTCGGCCATAGCGGGGAGGCTGAAACCGCACTCTTGCGCATGGCCGCCTTTTGGCCGCTGCTGCTTGCCCTTGTTTCGCGCCAGTTTCTGGTCTTACAGGAACAATCCGGCCATTTTGTTACCGCCTGTTTGGCTGGCTTTGTCATTTTGGCCGGAGCGGCGGTAATCCCACAATGCGAAAATGCAACGGCCATCATTCTGGTGATGAATATCAAGCTGGCGGTGCTGGCAATCACCCTTTATTACGCCGGGCGATTTCACCCCATCTTGCAGGGGGCCCCATGCCAGAATTAAGCGCAACATTCAAAGATAACCGCCTGATTTCCGGGCATTATGGCGCGATTACGCTTGGCCCGTGGGGGTTCGAGGCATCGGACCGGCGCTCCTTTTTAACGCTTGATGATAACAGCCGCCACATCCGCCAAAGCGGGCAGGATTATCACTTTGCCAATGGGTGCTGGCGGCTGGATTATCAGACCCGTTTGGATGCGGCGGCAAAAACCATTCATATCCGCGCCCGTTTCACAGCACTGACCGACAGCCCGCTTCAGGATGCTGTGATCCGGCTGGTTTTTGATAAATCGGCGATTGATCACGGCATCATCGCCGGAAAGACTTTTACCCACAAAAACAGCGACAAATACCGCCTGCGTCCGGTGCGGAAGGTACAATTACAGGCCGCTGAAAACCGCATCACCGTGACGCTGGATCACGCCGATGGGGCGGGGCGTTTTGCCCCCTTCATGTATCTGCGCGATCGTGATGATCACTGGATTATTCATGCCCGCCTGCTCCCCACCGCACCGATAGATGACATCTGGCTGCGCTGGGCCAACCGGTTTTTCACCCTGTCCTGCCCCCATGCCCTGGCCCGCGGGATCTGGCATATACCGGGCGGCAAGGCACTGTTTTGGCGGTTGCGCGAAAAATGGGGGCGACACGCGCCGGAAATTCAGGCGGTGCCGCTTAATATTGTGCCAGCAGGCCAAAGCCTGATGCTGGAGGTGACATGTCATTTTCACTAGGGCGCTTTAACGCCATTGCCGCGAATGACAGCCATCCTTCAGCGCAAAGGCGGGCCCATCGGCTGGCCGTGCTGGTGGCGGATATTCTGGCGCGAGATCAAACCACAACCGGCGATTTCCCCCAGCATGGTTTTTACGCCACGGCCTTTGCCCTTGCGCTTTGGCATAACCTTAACGCCGCCAAATATCACACCGCCATCACCCGCGCGTTTGATGCCCTGCAACAGCAGGATGACGGGGCCCAATATCATCGTGAATTTATCGCATTTGCCCTGTCCCAAACATCGGCCCTGACAGCCCGACAACGCCGCAACATCCTGAAAGGCAAGCCCTGGCAAAATGCGCGGGTTGGCAACTGGCTGATTTTGCGTATCTTGTGCCTTGAAAAGGGATCATTCCTTGCACGCCTTACTGCCCGGCTATTGTGGCGCATCATTGACCGGCACTTTCGCGATGGCCCGGCGTTTCTGGACCGGCGCGGATGTTTTTCCGCCCAATATCATGCCTTTTGCTCCGCCCTGCTGGGTTTCAGCCAGCAACCGGCCTGCCAACAGGCAGCCATCGCAGCAACGGAACTGATCGATCATATCACCCGGCACAGTGGCCATGCCAATATCGTCGGGCGCGGGGCCGGGCAAAGTTTTGGCATGGTCAGTGCCATTTACGCCCTGCTCAAAGCAGGCAAGGATCGCACAGCACAGATATTGCTCGACCGGATTGAACAAAGCCTGCTTTTGCATCAGACAATGCCGCTGAACCTGCTGGCGGATCAGGACGGAGAAACCGCGCAAACCAAACCCGGCTGGTATAGCTATAACCGGTATTATGACTATCTGGCCTTTGCCGGTTTTTTCCTGCTATGCGCCGGTAAAGTGCCGGAAAACAGGGCTGTGCCAACACCTTACAAACCCCAAAATACGACGGCAAATTGCCAAATTTTCCAGCTTTATCAAAGCCCGGCCTATTGCGCACAAATGACCCTTGCAGGCAAAAGCCCCTATGACACCACGCCGATGCCGGTTATTACATCGCCAGACGGCACCATCATCCTGCCGCCCTGTGGGGGCGAGCAGGATTTTATCAGCCCCTATACCACCGCCAGCCTGCCCCTGCCCGGTTTACCCGGCACCACGATATTTGCACAGCCCGATACCGCAACATATCAGAATGATACATATGTGCTGCCCTTTGTGCTTGGCCCGTGGCGCGGACAGCGGGAAATTCGTTTTACCGAACGCGAGATTTCCTGGACCGACCAGATTTTTCCGCAAGACCCGGCGACAGAAAGCCACGCCCCGGCATCGGCCCGCCTGTTTCGCCTGTTTATCCCACGCGGTTTATACAGGCACCGAATGGCAGAAAACCACTTTTATTTTCCCGCCGTCGGATTGGAAATTACTGGCACGGCCCCGCTGCATTTAACCCGATCCAATCATTTTTCCGCCCTGGGCCGGGTGCAGGTGCTGTTTTGCCAGCTATTGCTTTGCCCGGAAACCGGATGCCGCGCAGACCTCACCCTGACATGGCGGCAGGATCAGCCATGACATCCCCCGGCAACGTATCATTATCAGGTGATGGCATCACACTCGTCACCACCATCCATAACGGTCAGGCGCACTGGCCGGGCTATTTTGCCAATCTGGCGGAAATTTTGGGCCAGGATGACCATGCGGTGATCATCGATGATGGCTCCACCCCGGCAGTGTGTTTGCCGCAAACTCTGGCGCATGATGCGCGCATTACCCTTTTAAGCCCAGGCAGAATTGGCCGGGGGGCCGCGTTAAACAAAGCAATTGCGGCAGCACCAAGCGCGTTGATTGCCATTCAGGATGTGGATGATCAAAGCCTGCCCGCCCGCCTGCCCGCCATGCGTGACCTGCTTTCGCGCTATCCCGGTCATCTGGTATTTTGCGCGGCCCTGCCTGCGTCCTGGGTCAAAGGGGCCAACGGGGCTGATAACAAAGAGGTCCTTACCCTCAAGGCAACACGGCTTTATCGCGGCAATCCGCTGCATCATTCCGCCCTGGCCCTTAACAAACGGCTCTGGCGCGATGCCGGGGGATATGACGAAACCCTTTCATGCTGCCTTGATCTTGATTTTTACCTGCGGGTGCTGGCGCAATCGGCGCATCAATCCCTTATTTTTTACGAACGGCCCCTGATTGTGCGGCATAAAGGTGATGACCGGCACTATCAGGCCATTTTGGCACAAAACTATCATCGCACGGCGCTGATGGTACGCAATCGTTACCGCACCTGTCTGAAACCGCCGCTCTGGATGCGGGCCTATGATCTGCGCCATTACGGGCGGGCATGGCAGGCATGGCGGACACAAAACCGCAAAACACGCCAAACACGCCAGCAGCACAAAAAACACATCCTCGCCATGGTGCATTTGCCGCCACCCCTGCATGGCGCCGCCATCATGAACCAGCGGGCGATCAACGTGCTGGCAAAACATTACCGGGTTTCGGTGCATGAATTGCGCTTTTCGCACGACATTGCCGCCATTGGCCGATCCAGCCTCGCAAAATATGGACGGGCGGTGAGGTATGGCGTGGCCCTATTCTGGCGCATCCTGACCCAGCGGCCGGACCTTGTTTATGCCAGCTTCGCCCCCAGCGGCCCGGCCTTTTGGCGCGACAGTTTTTATGCCCTGATGCTGCGCGCAATACGCCTGCCGATTGTGTTTCACCTGCATGGTCGCGGCCTGAAAACCCTGCGCGATAAATCCTGGCTGGCCGGGTTTGTGCAAAAACGGGTATTCAAAGATCAAACCGCGATCATTCTTGGCCCCGCTTTGATGCCCGAAATTGACGGGCTTGGCTGCCAGCCTGCCGTGATTGCCAATTGTGCCGACACACCGGAAACACCCCGCGATTTTGCGCACACCCCATCGCAAAGCCCATTGCGCATCCTCTATCTGTCCAACCTGATCCGCAGCAAAGGCGTTGAAACGGTCATTAAAGCCGTTGGCATCGCCCGGCAAAGCCAGCCCGACTTGTATTTGGATATTGCCGGGGCCGAAGCGGACCTGTCGGCAGCGGATGTAATCACCCTGTGCAAACAGGCCGGGCTTGAGACAAATAGCACCTGTCACGGGCCTGTAGGGTACGATGAAAAAACAAGGCTGTTTCAAACCTGTGACCTGTTTGTCTTTCCCAGCCGTTACGCCAACGAGGCGCAGCCACTCGTGGTGCTGGAAGCCCTGGCCCATGCCCTGCCGGTTATTTGCAGCGATGCGGGAACACTGAGCGATGTAATTACCGATGGTCAAAACGGCTATATTCTGCGCAATGCCAATGATGCAAACGAACTGGCCGGATTGATTTTAAAACTGCACAACAGCCCGGAGCTGCGGCTAAAAATGGCAAAGGCCGCCCACGAAACCTTCAGGGCGGCCTTTGATGCGAATATTTTTGAAAGCAGGTTAACCGCGCTGTTTGAGCGGCTGGATAAGCGCGCGATTACAAACGCCAAAGCTCGATAGCATCCGGGCAGTCATCGCGCGGCAGCATGGCACGCACATCGGCAACAAATCCCTGACCACCGGCCAAAAGGCGCGTGACCAGATCCCAGCCGCCCCTGACATATTCCTGATGCGAAACCGCCATCACAACCGCATCGGCCGGTTTCAGGTCATCCATTGCCACAAGCTGCAACCCATCAAATTCATGGGCGACTTCGGCTGCATCGGCCTTGGGGTCATGGACTTGAACCGTAATGCCCGCATCGCGCAATTCATCGATAATATCAATCACGCGGGTATTGCGAATATCGGGCACATTTTCCTTAAAGGTCAGGCCCAGCACCGTAACGGTCGGCTTGTTCATGCCGCCCTTGCGCATCAGGGCGCGGATCACCTTGTTGGCAACAACCTCGCCCATGCCATCATTAATACGGCGACCGGCCAGAATAACCTGCGGATAATAGCCCAGTTCTTCGGCCTTATGCGTCAGGTAATAGGGGTCCACCCCAATGCAGTGCCCACCCACCAGACCGGGGGTAAAACGCAGGAAGTTCCATTTGGTGCCTGCGGCGGCCAGAACGTCGCTTGTATCAATACCGGCACGATCAAAAATCAGCGACAATTCATTCATCAGCGCAATGTTCAGGTCGCGCTGGGTGTTTTCAATCACCTTTGCCGCCTCGGCTGCCTTGATCGTCGGGGCCCTGTGAATACCGGCGGTAACGACACTGCCATAAACAGCGGCCACAATTTCAAGGGTTTCCGGCGTCTGGCCCGAAACAACCTTGGTAATGGTGGTGAAACGGTGTTCACGATCACCGGGATTGATGCGTTCCGGCGAATAACCCACCGTAAAATCGGTGCCTGCCTTCAGGCCCGATTGGGCTTCAAGGATCGGCACGCAGACATCTTCGGTCGCACCGGGGTAAACCGTGCTTTCATAAACAACGATGTCGCCCTTTTTCAGGATCGCCCCGACCGTTTTGGAGGCCGACCGCAAGGGTGACAAATCCGGCAGGTTGGCCTGGTCAATCGGGGTCGGCACCGTGACGATGTGAAAATCGGCCCTGGCAAGGTCCTGGGCATTATCGGTCAACAGCAGGTTGGCGGCCGCCAGTTCCGGTGCATCCACCTCGCCGGTGGCATCCTGCCCGGCACGCAATTGCGCGATACGGGCCTTGTTGATGTCAAACGCAATGGTTTCATCGCCCAAAGCACCAAAGGCAACCGCAACAGGCAAACCGACATAGCCCAAACCGATAACCGAAACCTTGCGTCCGTGGCTCATGAAACTGACTTTCCGATATTCAAAAATGTGGCTGTACTTCTATCGACAGCAAAATACAGCGTCAATGCGCGATGGGCTTTGATCTGGCTCTTTTCGCTCAGTCACGCCAGTAATCGGCAATAAAGAGGACATACACCGTCATCAATTCCAACCGGCCCAGCAACATCGCGAGAATAAGGATCCATTTGGTGGGGTCGGACAGGGCTTCAAAATTGCCCGATGGCCCGCCCAAAACACCCAGCCCCGGCCCGGCATTGGCCATGCCTTGCGCCACAAGCGATATGGCAGACAAAAAATCCGGCCCGGTTGCCATAACCGCCAGCGAGAGGATGAGCAGTGTCATCATATAGATGAAAAAGAAATTGCGCACCCCCAGGATGGTCGGTTCATCCACCGCCCGCCCGGCATAACGGGTGAGCAATATCTGATTGGGCCGCACCATCTGGCGCAATTGGCGCAAAAGCCCCGCCGCCAGAATTTGCCAGCGGAAAATCTTGATGCCCCCCGCCGTAGACCCGGCACAGCCGCCAATCAGCATCAGCATAAACATCAGACCAATGGCAAAGCTGCCCCAGGCGCCAAAATCGCTGGTGGCAAAGCCGGTATCGGTCAGAACCGATGTGACGTTAAAGGCCGAAACCCGCAAGGCATGCCAAACCGGCATGTGGTTGTTGGTGACATTCCAGGCCGTCATCATCAAAATGGCGGTCATCAGGATGCACAGAAAAACCAGAACCTGGCGTTCCTGAAAAAAGGCCCGGCTGCCCTTGGTGAACAAATGGGCATAAAAAATCAGCGGCAGGGCCCCGGCGGCCATAAAAACAATACCGACCATTTCGATTCCGACGGAATTAAAATAGCCAATTGAGGCATCCTTGGTCGAATAGCCGCCTGTGGCAATGGTCGCCATGGCATGATTGATGGCATCAAACGCCCCCATCCCGGCCAGGTCATAACCAATGGCGCACAGAACCGACAGGCCGACATAAACCGCCACAGTCAAGGCGGCCATATGCACAACACGCGCCACCGGCTTGCCGGAAATATCAGATGATTCGGTGCGAAAAAGCTGCATCCCGCCAACACGCAACATCGGCAGCAGCATCATCGCCATCACAACAATACCGACCCCGCCAATCCATTGCATGAGAGAACGCCACAACAGCAACCCCGGCGCCATCGTATCAAGGCCGCTTAACACCGTTGACCCCGTTGTGGTCAGGGCAGACATGGTTTCAAAATAGGCATCGGTGAAGCTAAGACCGAGACTGGAAAAATAAAGCGGCAACGCCCCAAACAGGCTGACCGAGACCCAGGTCGATACCGTCAGCAAATAACCCGCCCGGGCATTAAGCCGGTCTGACAACCCCCGGCAGGACAGGGCGAGCGACGCCCCAACGAAACAACACATCCCGGATGACCCGGCGAAGGCCCACCAATCGGAATTGGCAAGTCCAAGATCAACCATCATCGGCACCACCATTGCGCAGGCCAGAATGATGAGAAGCAATCCATTGACAAACAGGACAAAACGCAAGGCACTGCCAGACGGTGTCATGAATTCTCCGGGGTTGCGACATGCGACACACGCGGCCCCACGGGCCCGCCTTTTTCAAATTTGGCCATCGCACATCTAGAATAGGAGCGGCCCGCCAGAACAGCCAGCCGGGGTATTTTGCACTGCAAAAAGCCTAATAGGCCATATTACCGCATATTAGAAGCAAATTAATCGAAAACAGCGCATAACGCGGCATAACCTGCACAGACAAAAATGGCGCGTCCCGGAGCCAACCGGCATGACGCGCCATTTTTAAAATCCCTTGCCGGGCTTACCCTTTAACCACGATATTGACCAGTTTCGGGGTCGGCTTGGCGACATAAATCAGCTTGACGATTTCCTTGCCTTCAATGTGGCGGGCCACATTTTCTTCGGCCTTGGCAAGGGCCTCGACCGTGGCCTGGTCGGCATCGGCGGCAACCATGATGGCACCGCGTTTTTTACCATTGACCTGGACGGGCACTTCAAATTCGTCATCCTTGGCTTTTTCCGCATCAAACACCGGCCAGTCAAATTTGATGACCGATTTGCGGCGGGCGAATTCGTCCGGGGCCAGGGTGCTGGCCAGTTCCTCGCCCAGATGCGGGGCAAAGGGCGACACCATCAGGTAAAGCGCACGAATATGGTCTTCATGCACGGCCTTCTGCTTGCCCAGCGCATTGGTCAGTTCGATCAGGGCTGCAAGGGCGGTATTGAGGCGCAGATTGTCAATGTCACTGCCAACCTTTTCGATGGTCTTGTGCACCAGACTGTCGATTTTCGCATCCATCACGTCGGTGCGTTCCGCCTGGGTTGCCAGTTTCCAGACATTGCCCAAAAAGCGCAACATGCCGACAATGGCATCGGATTGCCAGGGTTTGGAACTATCGAGCGGGCCCATATACATTTCATAGGCGCGGAAAGTATCGATCGTATATTGATCGCACACTTCCTCGGGCGGGATACCGTTTTTATAGCGTTTGCCCATCTTGCCCGGAACGGTGATCAGGGCTTCGCCCGTTTTGCTGTTAAAGGGCTGTTTTTTGCCATCAACATCACGCATTTCAACATCGTGAATGTCAACATACACACCACGCGCGTCGGTATAGGCGTCCGCCGTGATCATGCCCTGGTTAAACAGCTGCTGGAACGGTTCGGGCGTTTGCACATGGCCCAGATCATACAGCACCTTGTGCCAGAAGCGTGAATAGAGCAGATGCAGCACCGCATGTTCCGCACCACCGACATAAAGGTCGACCGCACCCGGCAACGGCTTGCCGTTATCATCCAGGGTTTTGGACCAGTAATCAGCGGCTTCGGGTGCGACAAAGGCATCGTCGTTATGGGCATCGAAATAGCGCAGGAAATACCAGCACGACCCGGCCCAGTTGGGCATGGAGTTGGCATCGCGCTTAAACGCGCGTACAGCATATTCCACACCGTTGTGAACAAAGGTCTCGCCCGCCTTGGCATCCACCGGCAGAACCGCCCCATCATCAAGAACAATCCCGGCAACTTCCATCCATTCCTTGGCGCGGGCCAGCGGCGGTTCGGGTTCGGAATTGGGGTCTTCGTTGGATTGCGGGCGGAAATCCGTCATATCGGGCAACAGCACCGGCAAGGCGGTTTCGGCCACACCATGCACCTGGCCGGTTTCGATGTCGAACAGAACCGGGAACGGCTCGCCCCAATAACGCTGACGCGAAAACAGCCAGTCACGCAGTTTATATTGCGTGCGTCCTCGGCCAATACCGTTTTCCTCAAGCCACGCAATCATGCGGGTTTTGGCATCGGGTGTTGCAAGGCCGTTCAGCGAAACACTGTCATTGGCGGAATTGATGGTTTCGCCGGTTTCGGTATAGGCCGCAGCAAAGCTTTCGGGGGCTTCAACATATTTTGCCAGCAGGTCATCGCCTTCCAGACCGGCAAGCGCGGCCGGGGCGTTATCCTTTAGCCAGCTTTCGGTCGGGCGGGTGGTGGCCCTGATCGGCAGGTTGAATTTTTGGGCAAATTCAAAATCGCGCTGGTCGCCCGAGGGCACCGCCATAATAGCGCCAGTGCCATAGCCCATCAGGACATAATCGGCAATCCAGACCGGGATTTTATCACCCGTCACCGGGTTGGTGGCATAGGCGCCAATAAACACACCGGTTTTTTCGCGTTCGGCATCATCCTTGGCCGAAACGGCCTTGACCTCGGCAGCCTGCTGGCGATAGGCGCTCACGGCGGCTTTCGCATCTTCGGCGACAAGCTCATCGACCAGCGGATGTTCCGGGGCCAGCACCATATAAGTTGCGCCAAAAATAGTGTCCGGGCGGGTGGTGTAAACGGCAATTTTGCTGTCCACGCCCGACGTAGTGGCAACCGGGAAATTAACCCGCGCGCCAACCGAACGACCGATCCAGCTTTTTTGCATTTCAACAACGCCGTTCGGCCAGTTCAGACCGGCAAGGTCGGACACCAGACGGTCGGCATAATCGGTAATGCGCAGCATCCACTGTTTGAGCGGGCGTTTGTAAACCGGATAATCACCCCGTTCGGACTTGCCTTCGTTGGTGACTTCCTCGTTTGACAACACCGTGCCCAGCATCGGGCACCAGTTGACCGGCACTTCATCGACATAGGCCAGACGGGCACGGTCAATTGCCGCACCAATGGCATCGCCTTCGGCCTTTACGCCATCGCCAAGGGTGCTGGCAGGCTGGGCAACGCCATCTTCATCGAGCAGCCATTCACCAGCTTCCAGCAGCGGGCGCAGTTCGGCGATCGGGCGGGCACGACCGATGACAACATTGCCATCCGGGCCGGTCCATTCCATCAGCGGGTCATAGAAGCTGTTAAACAGTTGCAGGAATATCCACTGCGTCCATTTATAATATTCCGGGTCGGTCGAGGCAAAACGACGGTGCGGGTCATGGCCGAGGCCAATGACCTCAAACTGACGCAGCATATTGTCGATATTGGCTTCGGTGGTGATGCGCGGATGCTGGCCGGTTTGGATGGCAAACTGTTCGGCGGGCAGGCCAAAAGCATCAAAACCCATCGAATGCAGCACGTTAAAGCCGCTCATGCGTTTGTAACGCGCCTTCACATCGGTTGCGATATAGCCCAGCGGATGACCAATATGCAGCCCCACCCCGCTGGGATAAGGGAACATGTCGAGGATCACGCTTTTCTTTTTGGACGGATCAAAATCCGCATCACCAGGATTGGGGGTGCGATAGGTATCGTTTTCCCGCCAGTATTCCTGCCAGCGTTTTTCAAACGACTGCGCGCTTTCCTGATAGTTTGCCACTGTATGGTTTGCCACTGTCAAACTGCTCCTGCATCTGGTCAGGTCAAACCGTGGAGAGTTTCGACACGCCCTGACCGGGTAAAATGGGTTAAACCCTGTTCAATAATCGGGCTTGGCCCAAGGTGCAATCCCCCATCGCATATATCGGCGTTAAATAGCCCGGATTGCGGTGCATTATACAGCGACATCTTCAACCGGGTGTGCCGAAACCCCGCCCTATCAACCGTGCGGTTAACTGGATGCTGGATTTTTGCGCAAAAATATGCGATGATTTTTAGTCAAGATGTAGTGGAAATTCCCGCGCATGATCGCAGGAGCTAGGGAAATGGACCTCCTTATTGGCGGCCAGACTGTTCAAGATAACCGAATATCAACACGTTCCGCCCAGGCCTATCTGCCGGGCGGCAATGCTGTATCGGGCAATGGCGCAAATGCAAATGCCGGAGACTCGGCACGCAATGTATTTGGTGATGCCACCAAAATCTCGCTTTCGGGAAGTTCGGTTCAGGCCCTGAGCACGGATCAGATCGTTGCGGCCATCAATGAAAATCTTTCTGGCTCGGGTCTATCAATTCAGGGTGTCAACCCGGATGACTACACCCCGGAAGCTGTCGCCGACCGGATTTTAAACCAGGTTTCAAACCTGATTACGGCGCGGGCGGATGATGGCGATGAAGCCCGCCAAATTCTGGCGGATGCCTCGCGCGGGATTGCCAAGGGCATTGATCAGGCCCGCGATATTCTGGAAGGCTTGGGCGCGTTGAATGAAACGGTCAATGCCAGCATCAATGATACCCAGCAGCGTCTGGATGATGGCCTGAAATCACTTGATGCCCGCATAACCGAACTTTTTGGCCCGAAAAAGGATGACGCACTTGCTGCCGCCAACCCGCAGGGGGATGAGCAGGTGGTGCAAACACAAATTACCCAGACCGCACAGGCCAGCCAGTATTCGGCACAATCGGCCACCATGCAGGACCGTAACCGGCCCCAATTTGGCCTTCGCGCCTGATAAAACCGACATAAATGCGCACCCGCGCAGCAATCTGCCCCGGAATTTTGCCCGCAGGTTGATTATTTTAACAGCGGGTCGCGATTTGGTTCTTGAAATACCGGCGATGATGCCAATATCGCTATCCAGGATAAGACCGAGCGAGCAGCAAGAAGAAAAACCGGCCTGGCATCCCCCGCCAGGCCGGTTTTCGTATATATCGCCGCGTCCTGCATGTTGAACACGTCAACGCCTGCACCGGACACGTCGCCCAGCGGCCAGCCGACCAACCTCACGCCGCACGTTACGCGCCATAAATCCCCCAGCGACAAAGCCAGGTAAAATCCAGGACGATAAAACCCATGCGGGAACCCGGGAATATTTTAACAATTTTAATGCGGCTGGGAACAAAGGGTGGGTCAAGATTGTTCAGGGGGGAGCAATCCAATAAGGAGGACACCGATGCGAGCCATAATTGTGCCCCTGATCGCGCTATTTGCCGGCGCTGTTTCGCTTGTTGCCTTTCCTGCCTTCGCCCAAACCGATGCCACCGCCACCTTTAAAAATGCCGACAGCAAGGAAATCGGTACGGCCAAGCTGACGGCGACAGAAGGTGGTGTTGTAATCAAAGCGGAAATTGACCAACTGCCCCCAAGCCACTGGGTTGCGTTTCATATCCATGAAAACGGCACCTGCGAGGCCGCAAGCAACTTTAAAACCGCAGGCGGGCATTTCAACCCGACCGATAAAACCCACGGCTTTTTGTCCAAGAACGGCCCCCACGCCGGGGACATGCCCAACCAGTATGTCAATGAACAGGGTGAACTATTTACCCAGGTCATCAACACCAATGTCAAACTTGATGATGACAGCACGGGGATTCGTGGCAAGGCCATCGTCATTCATGAAGGGGCCGATGACTATATGTCCCAGCCTTCCGGTGATGCCGGAAGCAGGATTGCCTGCGCAATCATCAAATAAGGTGCTGCGGTCTTTTCAAGGTCGGCGATGATGCTGCCCGTTACAGCGATTTGTCTTTAAAGACGGATCGGGTAACACTCGGACAGGACAGACACAAAAGGCGGATGCCGCAGCATCCGCCTTTGTTGCATTTAGCCTTTGACAACCCTGTCAGTCGTCGTTGCTGTAATCGTCTTCGCTGGTATTGGTCATGGCTTCGGCAATCAGCCCGGCACTTTCGCGAATGGCCCGTTCGATTTCCTGGGTCATTTCGGTGTTTTCGCGCAGGAAGTTCTTGGCATTTTCACGCCCCTGCCCAACACGGGTGGAATTATACGAGAACCACGAACCCGATTTTTCGACAATGCCGGCCTTAACCCCAAGATCAAGGATTTCGCCCATCTTGGAAACGCCTTCGCCATACATGATGTCGAACTCAACCTGTTTGAAGGGCGGGGCCATTTTGTTTTTGACCACCTTGACCCGCGTCTGGTTACCAACCACTTCGTCGCGGTCCTTGATCTGGCCGATGCGGCGAATATCAAGACGGACCGAGGCATAGAATTTCAGCGCGTTACCACCCGTGGTGGTTTCCGGGCTGCCAAACATCACACCAATCTTCATACGGATCTGGTTGATGAAGATGACCATGCAGTTGGAACGCGAGACCGAGCTGGTCAATTTCCGCAGCGCCTGGCTCATCAGGCGGGCCTGCAGGCCGACATGGGTATCCCCCATTTCGCCTTCAAGTTCGGCACGCGGCACCAGGGCGGCAACCGAGTCCACGACCAGAACATCAATTGCACCGGAACGCACCAGCGTATCGGCAATTTCAAGGGCCTGTTCGCCGGCATCGGGCTGCGAAATCAGAAGTTCGTCGATATTCACGCCCAGCTTGCGGGCATAGGACGGGTCCAGCGCATGTTCCGCATCGACAAAGGCGCAGGTGCCACCGGCTTTTTGCGCTTCGGCGATGGTGTGCAGGGCAAGGGTGGTTTTACCCGAGCTTTCCGGACCATAAATTTCAACAATACGGCCACGCGGCAGGCCACCAATGCCCAACGCAATATCCAGGCCCAGCGAGCCGGTTGAAATTGCAGAAATATCAACGGCATTTTCGCGCTGGCCCAGCTTCATGATTGAACCTTTGCCAAATGCCCGTTCAATCTGTCCAAGGGCGGCTTCGAGTGCCTTTTGCTTGTCCATTGTATCCTTATCCACCAAATTCAGCGCGGTTTGAATCATTGCTCGAACTCTCTTATTCCACAGGGCCGGGTCAGATGCAACGCAGGCGGTTCCCCGGACCTAAATGCGGAACGCCACCGCTGGGTACCCTGCACGGAAGAAAGGGAGCAACCCCGGATCCTCGACACAGAGACATTGAGAACATAATGCGAACACTTACACAGTTTCATGGATGTTGCAAGTTTGTTCTCATTTGTGGCACATAATTTTCGGTATGCTCATTTGCGCGCCGCGACATGCCGTAAAGCGGGCACAGGGGGGGGGAAAGGCAGGACAGGACATGGGGGACTGAATAATGCCAGAAACAGGCCGCCGTTACCGGCTCCCGTTGGCGATACGATACAACACAAAGAACCTGATCAGGTACCGACTGCGACAGCACTTTGCCCTTAGTCAGGTGTTGATTTTGAGATGTTCGTGCCGGTGCGGATGGCCGTGCCCCTCGCCATGATGATGGCTTTCGACATGCAGTTCGCCCGGTACGGTATAAAGCTGCCCGTGGCGCACACCGGGCTGGGCGAGGATCTGGTCGGCAAATTTGCGGATGTCGCTTAATTTGCCTTTCAGGGTAACGATTTCCAGGCAGGTATCGTGATCGATATGGAAATGCACGGTGGAAACCGTGAGGTCATGATGTTCATGCTGGGCCGACATCAGACGGCTGGCAAGCATGCGTTCTTCATGATCATACACATAATTGAGCACCGCAATACCACTGCCACTGGGGTCCTGGGCAAGTTGCTGTTGCTGAAGCTTTTCGCGAATCAGGTCGCGAAACCCCTCGGACCGGTTGGTGTAGCCGCGCCCGTCAAGAAAGTCGTCGAAAGCCGACATCAAATCATCTTCGATCGAGACGGTAACACGCGTCATCCCGGAGTCCTTTCACGTTTCATACGGGTTATGCCACAATTTCACAGAAGCGGCCCCCGGTTTCAATCAAACTTCACCCGAAATTCCGCAAAAATCGCATCCGAACAGAGCCAGCCCTGCGCGAACCGGGTGCTCCTCCACCCCAATCCTGACAAATTCTAACAATCCCCAACCGATAGGTGACACTCATTTGTATAGGATTCATACTCTTGCTGCCAAACCGGGATGAAAGGCTCCCTTGTCCCCTTCCCGGACCTTTGGCGTTTGCTCGTGTCCCGCAGATATTTTTGTTAATATTCTGCATTTAACTACAGCCATACTTCCCCGTATGGCTGTTTTTTTTGCCCCAATGCAATCCGGCATTTAAGGCTCCCCCTAAACCAGGAACAATAGCGCCACACCGGCAAAGGCCATTAAGGTACCGATAATGGCCTGAAGCCCAAGCGGTCGCCGCAAAACCACACCTTCATACACAATCAGCAAAACCGGCGGGGTTGCCATCAGGGTGCTGGCAATGCCGACATTGGCATTTTGCACCGCCAGCATGGACAGCCAAATGCCCATTGCCGGGCCAATAAAAGCACCCAGCATCAGCCAACCGCGCACATCGGGTGCAAAACAGGAAACAATCGTGCGTCGCACCCGCCCCATCAGGGCGGCAATCGCCCAAATCAATATCACCGCAATCAGTGTGCGTATCCAGGCGGCAGACAGGGCAGAATAACCGCCAATCAAGGCGTATTTCGCCGTAATCAGGTTGGCAACCTGGCCCACAGCACCACCGAGCCCACACAATATACCAATCAGATATTGTCGGCCTTCCAGATTGGCCGGGCGTCCCTTGCGCATCATGATCACGGTTAAAATACCACCAACCCCAAGGGCAATACCCGCGATTTGCACCGGTGCCAAAACCTCGTCAAACAGGAACCAGGCCAGCACCGTGCCCATAATCGGCACCGATGACATCATCAGCATCGACAGGCGGGCACCCAGAATAACAAAGGCCTGAAACAGCATGGCATCGCCAATGACGAGCCCGAGAACCGAGGAAAGGGCGAGCCAGCCGACCTGTTCGGGCGTGGTGCTGTGCGGCCAGGGTTGCCCCTCGATGATCCAGTGAAGCAGTGTGAGAAAAGTAATCGACCATAAAAGTCGGCCACGATTGACACTTTGCGCCCCGATCTTACCGCCAATATTGGAGAAAATCATACTCGACGTGGCCCAGGTCAGGGCCGCTGTCATGGCGGCAGCTTCGCCGAAAAAAGGGATCATAGAGAGATTATCCAAACACAGGGAAGATGGGCACAGAAGCTTAGGAAAAATGGTAAAAATATCTTACTCACACTTTCCGGATGTTCGCAACCTGACAAAAACGGTTTTTAATCAAACAGTTCCCCGCCTATGGCTCTGTCTTTTTTCGGTCAAATCCAGACCAAAAACCCCTTTGGACATGGATGGCCGGACGCTGGAGTATCCATTTTGTGACATTAAAAAACTTCAAAAATCATCTTATAGTTGAAATTGTTTCATTGATACGTGTCTTGATCTGCGGAATACTTTTCTGGGTTGTAAAAACAGGGGAGATTTCGACATGAAAGCGCATTCTGGCGGCAGGGGTAACACTGCCAACGCGGGCAAGGCTGACAAAGCAGGCAAAACCCATAAATCCGGCCTTAAACGACGCGATTTTCTGGCCGGAATTGGCGCAGGAATTGGCACCGGGGCGATGATGATGGCCTTTCCCATGATTGCCAAATCCGCCATTGCCAGCACCGATATTCCCAAGGCCGCCCCGCGCGGAGCCAAAATTGCCCGGCTGGGGATTTACCCCGCCATTGGCATTTCGCGTGTCGGCGGCAGCCCGAAATGGTTTCTGGCCCCCGAGGTTCCAGGCCTGCCGCCCCGCCCCGAAGGCGGGTTCAAAGACGGCAAACAATTGATCAAAAAGCAGGTGCAACGGTTTCGCATCTATGCCTTTGACGACCAGAACCGCGTGATCGGCGAAATTACCGGCAATGATGCCACCATTAACTGGCAGGTCCATGTCGCCAATACCAAGGCCGCCTGGTACGGGTTTAACAACCCGCTGGATAATGGCGAGCTGGCACCGGGCATGCCCGGACAGTTGCGCAACCAGTTTTTTGTGTCCGATAAAAAACGCGAAGATATGCTGGTGATTGACGGGGGCGCCACCACCATTAGCGGCAAAAACACCAACAAAGATGGTGGCCTGGATGACTATGCAATGGGCGGCCATTTCTACGGTGACAACCCGGTGGGGCTGGGCGAAATCCGCACCGATGACGCCGGGCGTTTGCTGGTTTTCCCGCCCGATGGCAAATCATCCAGCCCGATCAATGCGGGTATTACCAGCTTTGCCGATAATGATGGCTGGCATGATGACTGGTGCGATGGGCCAGTCACGGCCAAAGTCACCCTGGGGGATGGCACCGAAATGGTGGCCGATGGTGCGTGGGTCGCCTGTGTTGGCCCCAATTTTGCGCCGGAAATTCCGCCAGTTTCGACCCTTTATGATGTGATCGAGGATTTGAACGTTGCGCAGAAATGGTCCAGCGCACCCAGCGGCAAAATATCGTTTCGCAAATATATTTACCCGACTTTTCGCCGCCTGGCATTAATGGAGTGGCTGACCAATGCGGCGAATTTGCGTGAAGGCTGGCTGAAGGTGGGGGATTTTTCCGACCCCGCCTATATCGCCAAACTGGCCGACCCGTCACCCGATAACAAAGCATTTCGTATGGAGGTGTTTGACAAATTCCGTAACCCGGAAAATGTCGGGCCGGATGCCTATAAGGAAGAACAGCTTAAAATGCCCTATATGCTGGGCGACGGGGTGAATTACGATGGCAGCCCACTGCAATGGTTTCAGTTTCCCAAGCTGCAATATTCCCACCTCAAGGCCTGGGCTGCCGGTGACTTTATCAATGATTTTGACGACGCCAATGCCGATGCCATTACCGAACTGGATGACATGGATGTGGCCCTGCGCCCCCATGCCCTGACGGAAGCTGCCCTTGAGCCCTGTTCGGGCGGGGCGTTTCATCCGGGGGTGGAGCTGACCTATTATCTGCGCCTAGCCCCGATGTATGAACGCGCCCGCAATAACAATGCCGAACCCTTCCGCATCGCACATGGCGACCGGCCCAGCCTGATCCAGAATATCGGTCGGCTTTTGACCCCGGAAAAGGCCTTTAACGGCGGCAATGGCGCCCCGCCACCCATCGGCCCGCAAATGCCCGGCGATTTGACGCGCTGGATGGGTCTGCCCTGGCAATGTGATGCCTTTAGCTGCCAGCAGGTTTTAATGCAGTCAGACTTCCCCACCGCCGTGTGGTGGCCCGCCCTGCTGCCGATCGATGTGCTACCGGAACGCTATTACGACGAAATGATGCGC
The DNA here is from genome assembly GCF_001907695.1 of Thalassospira sp. TSL5-1. Taxonomy (NCBI): domain Bacteria; kingdom Pseudomonadati; phylum Pseudomonadota; class Alphaproteobacteria; order Rhodospirillales; family Thalassospiraceae; genus Thalassospira; species Thalassospira sp. TSL5-1. The sequence continues at coordinate 610,563 of NZ_KV880637.1, read as the reverse complement.
ACCGACCTATCACCCGATGAACGCGAAAAGTTTTTCCAGAACCGGGTGCCGTGGTCGCGCGGGGTGGCGGGCATTGGCTATCATGCCAATGCCAGTTACTGGGATGGCATTACCAACATGATCACGCTGTGGCAACGTATGGGATTTGTGGTGCGTAAACCCGGCCCGACCGATGCCGGAAAACCCAAAAACATTCCGGCCGAAATGTTTGTTGAAGTCGAACGCAGCGACATGGAAATGAATTACATCTGGACACCGCAAGACGGCGAATTGCCAAAATGAAACCTGCTGACATCGCCGTGATTGGCGGCGGCATTGCCGGGGCGGCATCCTGCGTTGCATTGGCACAACGCGGGGTGCGCCCGGTTTGGGTCGCAGCCCCGCCCGCCAAGGACCGCGCACGCATTGGTGAAACCCTGTCGCCCGCCGCCAACACCATTTTGGTCGATCTGGGGCTGGCCGATCTGATCACCCGGCCCATCCACCGCCCGGCCAATACCAGCTTTTCCGCCTGGGGCAGCGGGCAATTGCGCGAACGTAACGCCATTGTGCATCTGGAAGGGCCCGGCACGGTGCTGGACCGCGCCGGGTTTGAAGCCGACCTGTTTGCAACAGCACTTAAGACCAGCCCCCGGCACATCGAAACGACCGTGCAACATGCCCGGTTGGAAAATGATAAATGGCATCTCGGTTTTGCCAATGGCGAGGAAGGTGTTTTTCGCTTTGTCCTGGATTGCACCGGGCGGGCCAGCAGCCTTGCCGCGACCCAGGGCACACGCAAGCGGGCGGACCAATTGGTGGCCGCACATTGTTTTTTACAGCAAACCGACCTCGATGTGGCCCCCACCCCGGCGACCCTGATTGAAACGGTGGAGGATGGCTGGTGGTATGCCGCCCTGCTGCCCAGCGGGGATATGGTGATCAGCTATTTTTCTGACCCTGATTTACTGCCAGCAGGCGTCAGCCGTGATCATGGCGTATGGGCCGGGCTTGTTGCGCAAACCCGGCATATTTCCCGCTGGATCGATAGCGCCGGGTTTTCGCTGGGTGATCATTTACCGATATTGGCCAGTGCGGGCACCACCTGGATGACACCAGCTTCCGGGCCAAACTGGGCGGCTGTTGGTGATGCCGCAGCGGCATTTGACCCGCTATCCTCACATGGCATGACCACAGCCCTTTGGATGGCCCGCCAGGCCAGCGAGGCCATTTTCCAGGCACATAAGGGCAGTGGCGATGCCCTTATTGCCTATAATGCTGCCGTTCAAAAAGGTGTGCGAGAATTTTTGACCCAGCGCCAGAAAATATACCGGCAGGAAACACGCTTTGTCGATACGCCCTTTTGGCTGCGCCGCCAGAAAGATGATCGCCCGAACTGCAAAATCGATAACTTACCGTAGTGAGAGATATAAAAGACTAATCCTTATCCGGCGGCGAACTATCCACCTAATTTTTGACCATCGAATTTATGGCAACTCTGACCACATAAAGTATCCTGATACAGGCAGTACAACAAGGCCGACAAGACTGAATACCCCATACAGGTTTCTTATTCCAAATTTTGCTTCGATCAAAAACCATATCGATTGGATCAAAAATGCGATTCCAAACAACGCGACAGCCTGATACCAACTAACCTCATAGCCCCAGAAGAGTAAAAACACGATACCAAATATCGTACCAGTAAGACCTGATATTCCGAGTACTGCGCCCATCAGATGACTGGAACCATTAAATTTCTTAACGTGAAGCTGTTGATAGAACAGGAAAATACTGAATATTGAATAACTTACAATTAGAGACGCCGGAATATTCATTGTTTATATCCCTAAAAACTTGAGACCTAAAAACCTATTTTTTCTTTGGACACGCCCCTATCATAAAGGCTCATAAGGGAGATTTATCGACTTGTCAGCGTCCGGTCGTTTTAAAATTGCACCGTTGATTTTGCCGATACTGCCACATTCCGAGCACGTTCGATAAATTATCTGTTGTTGCCCGTTTTTACCAAAAGGCTCGGTTACAGCTTTGATGCTAACCGGGCCTTTTCCGCACTCTGAACATAAAAGTTTACCGTCTCCAATACTGTCAATCCTTTGTTTTATCATCTTTATTTCGCTTTCCAAGTGATCGACACGCTCCGGTGTGGCGTTCAGTTTTTTCCACCGACTCCAGCGTTCAAGTAGGCCGATCAAACCATCAAGAGATATTGCCATAACGCGCTCCATTTCCTTCTGTATCGCTTCTTTGGCCGTGACGATGGCAAGATTATCTATGTATTGCTGCAGTCGGCGACCAGATGTCGTTTCATCCTTCGTCAAATATCAAAATTTTGCAACTATGCGATGATCCTCAAAGACGAGTTAACTAAAGTATTTTTCCAGAAAATACCCCCAAAAAAAATCTTATTAAACTTACGACACCAGTACCACCACCTGATCACAAGACAGATCCTATCGGGGAAAACTTTATCTCTTGAAGTAAAAAAAAAAAAAAAAAATGAACAAGAAAATGTTTTTCATATCAAACCAGCGAATCCACTTTCCAGGCGACTCAAGTAAGTTATAACCCCGTGTTAGTCTATAACGCGGCGACTCAAAAGATGTGGGAGAATTTTTATTTCGACAGCTAAAAATATACCGGCAAGAAACGCGCTTTGCCGATTCCATCTGCTGATAGCGTCGCCACGACAGAGAACCGACAACGGAAAAACCATTTATTCAGACTAAATTCAAGTTTTGCGCCCAGACTGCTGCCTGGTGATAAAAATGGGGCAGAGCTAACCATGAAAATTGGCGCGGTTATTTTGGCGATTGTCGCAGGAACAGTGTTTTTGCCGCAGGCCAGCCAGGCAAAGACAATAACCGTTTGTACCCTGCTGGCCGATGCCAAAACAGGTGAAACCCTGATCTCGCAGGGTGACTGCCAGCAGCGTGCCAGTGCGGCTTCGACCTTTAAAATCGCCATCAGCCTGATGGGATATGATGCCGGAATATTAAAGGACACCCATCACCCGGTCTGGCCGTTCAAACAGGGCTATCCCGACTGGCGCAAGGAATGGCAACAGGATACCGACCCGGCACGCTGGATCAAATATTCTGTCGTTTGGTATTCGCAGCAGATTACGCAACGGCTGGGCGTTGAACGCTATGAAAATTATGTGCGCGCATTTGATTATGGCAATGGCGATGTTTCGGGCGATGCGGGCAAAGATAACGGCCTGACGGGTGCGTGGTTAAGTTCCAGCCTGCAGATATCGCCCGCCGAAGAGGTGGCCTTCTTGCAAAAATTGCTGCGCCAGGAGTTACCAGTTTCGCCCACCGCCTATAAAATGGCCCCCAAACTGTTTGATATCGGCCTGCAACCCAGCGGCTGGCATGTTTATGGCAAAACCGGTAGCGCGCCATCACAGAAACCCGATGGCAGTGTGATCAAGGGGCAGCCGGTGGGCTGGTTTGTGGGCTGGGCCGAAAAAGGCGACCGCAAAGTGGTTTTTGCCCGCCTGACCCGCGATACCACTCGCCCGGCACGGCCAGCGGGTTTAACTGCACGCAAGGCCGTTCTGGCGGATTTATTCGCCAAAGACGGGCAATTTTGAAAGCCGCAACTTACCCGGTTAGCAACACAAGCTGCCTGCTTGCGAAATATCCCATACACAGTATGGTGGGGCAAAAGCCGCAACAGGATCGCCCCGATGAGCCAGAAGCCCCACGAAAACGCGCAAACCAAGCCCTTTAAGGGGATTCGCCGCCATTTGCATGACGGTGAAGTCGTAATCATGAATTTGCCGTTATCGCCCACATCGGTTCTGGTGCCGGGCATTATCAAGATCATCTGGCTGGCGGTGCTGATTTATGCCGCCTATCACTATGCCGAGATTTACGACTTTCTGCGTCCCTACCTTAAATCCGCCGTAACCGGGCCGGATGCCTTTGCCGCCCTAAACCGGCTGTGGGACAACTACGAGTTTGTATTTTCGATTGCCCTGTTTGGTCTGATTATCGCGGCGATTTCGATTATCTGGCGGATTTTCCGCCGGGCCCTTGGTCTGTCCACCGCTGCGGCGCGCGACAGCATTTTGCTGCCCATTACCGCCATTCGTGACCTGTTTTTCTTTGAACGTGTGATTACCAATAACCGCATCGTTACGCGCAGTGGCGTTTTCATCAAGGATCAGGACGATACCGGGTTTGAAGCCATCAAGGCGACGCAGATTTATAAAAGCGTGATTGGCAATATCTTTGATTTTGGCGACCTGCGCATTACCGACCGGCTGGGCTATAGCTTTACCCTGCGCCAGGTCACATCGCCGGAAAAGGTGGCAAAGGAACTATCCGATTTCTTTGGTCGGGTGACATCCCACCAGGCCAGCCAGCCGGTCAACATTACCGGGCGGTCGCGCGAAACCGTGATCGAGGCGCAAGACCAAAACCGCAACCTACCGCCGGAAAGCGAGACATTTTAGGCCCTGTCCGCCTGATCGAGCGCCTGTTGCAGCCGGGTGATGCCCTGTTCGCTATTGGCAAAGACGGTAATGCCGTTTTGGTGAAGTAAGGCCACCGTTGCGCCAATGCCAGCATGGCGCGTGCCGTTAAAGTAACCATCATAAATAAAGCTGCTGCCGCAAGACGGGCTGCAATCGGTTAGCAGGGCAAAGCGGCATTGATGGGCACGGGCAATATCAAGCGCGATATGTGCCCCTGATAAAAAGGCATCGGTCACATCGCCGCCGGTATTTTCATAAATACGGGCGGTGTTATTCACCACATCGGCGCCGTCATGTCCCGGTTCAATTTCGGCGGGCGGGCGTGGTATCAGCAGGCCTGCGGCAACTTCCGGGCACACAGGCACCAAACGTTCTTCCTGTTGCCAGCGATCCATCGCCGCATGAAACAGGGTTTTGGCCGAACCATTATAGCGCACCGGTGCACCCAGCAGGCAGGAACTGACCAGGATACGGGCACGCACCCTTACAACACTTCCTTGACCTTGGTTGCCAGTTCCTTAAGCGAGAAAGGCTTGGGCAGGAAATGCACGCCGTTTTCCTCGTCCAGTTCATCGCGATAGGTATCTTCGGCGTAACCGGAAATGAAAATAACCTTCAGGTCCGGCCGCGCGTCGCGCAACTGGCGGATCAGGGTCGGGCCATCCATACCGGGCATGACGACATCGGAAATTACCAGATCAATTGTCTTGTCGGTTTTTTCCAGTACTTCCAGCGCATTTTCACCATTGCTGGCTTCAAGCACATCATAGCCCTTGCCACGCAGGGCACGTGCGCCAAAGGTGCGCACCGCATCTTCATCCTCGACCAGCAAAATGGCCCCACTGCCCGTCAAGTCGCGTGACGGGGCTTCTTCGCTTACGGCCTGGCTTGCAGCCAGTTCCTCGGCCGTGATTTCATAGCGTGGCAGGTAAATGGTGAAGGTAGTGCCAACGCCCATTTCACTATCGACCGAAATGAAACCGCCGGTCTGTTTGACGATACCATAAACGGTGGAAAGCCCAAGGCCCGTGCCTTCGCCGCGCTGCTTGGTCGAGAAGAAGGGTTCAAAAATGCGAGTTAAATTATCCTTGGGGATGCCAATGCCGGTATCGCGCACCTCGATCCGGACATAATCCCCCGCCGGGATGATTTCCGCGCCATCATGCCTGGATTCGTCAACAATTTCGTTGCCGGTCTTGATCGACAGAACACCACCCTCGGCCGACATGGCATCACGGGCATTGACCACCAGATTGATAATCACCTGGTCCAACTGGCCCGGATCCACCTTGACCAGGCCAATATCGCGGCCATGCGCAACCTTGAGATCGATTTTCTCGCCAATCAGGCGGCGCAGCAGGTTGGACATTTCGGCCAGGGCATCGGTGATGTTAATCACCTTGGGCTGCAACGTTTGGCGGCGCGAAAAGGCCAAAAGCTGGCGTACCAGATTGGCCGCACGATTGGCATTCTGCTTGATTTGCATGATGTCGGCAAAGCTGGGGTCGCCCGGCCCGTGGCGCGACAGCAACAAATCACAGAACCCGATCATCGCTGTCAAAAGGTTATTGAAATCGTGCGCAACGCCGCCGGCAAGCTGGCCCACCGCCTGCATTTTTTGCGACTGTGCAAACTGTTCTTCGAGGTTTTTCTGCTCGGTCGTATCGAGGAAGTTCAGCAACAAAGCGCCGCTTTCGCCCGAGCGCCCGGCCACACGTTGCAGGTAAATATGCACCGCCACCCCGCGCGAGCCTTGCAGGCGGGCCTCGATCTGGCCGCCCTTGCCCATTCCCGTCACCGCCTTGGACAGATACCGCGCCACATCGTCGCGGTCTTCAGGCAAAATCAATTCCAAAATCGAACGGCCAATCACCCGTTCACGCCGCTGCCCGGCGGTTTCGATAAAGGCGCGGTTGGCATCGGTGACGGTGCCGCTCAGGTCGGCCAGAACAATCGATAACGGGCTTTCATCAAAGAACCAGCGCACCCGGCGTTCGGTTTCGGCCAGAGCATGTTCCCATTCATGGGCGGGCATCGGGTCGGGGAAAACAACGGCCTGGCTGCGAATCGGCCCGGTATTGGGCGCATTGATCGAATGGGTCATAAAGCATTTGATCGGCTCGCCCCCGCGCACCTTCAGGCGCACTTCGCCATTCATGCCATCCCCGCCAATCAGGTCGGCCAGTTCGATGGTTCCGTCGCGATAATCTTCGGGCTTGCCCCCCAGCCAGGTTGCCAGACGCTGATTGACATACAGAATGCGCCCCTCGCCATCCAGGCCAAACACCCCGACCGGCAGGCGTTCGATCATTTGATCGGCATGTTCAAAGCCCTGTGTGCCTGCCGGAAGATGCGAGGCAACACCACCAACCTGGTCAGACATATCGGGCGACAGACTGGCGGCAATGTTCCCGGCATCCTGCAGGGCAAGCTGGCGGCCCTGTTCCACTATCATGGCGGTACGGCTGGCGGCATCCACACCATCGACCGTCCAAAGCATTTTACCCCGCCTTGCATCGGCGGGAGTCACGGCAAGGCGGAGCGTGCGCCGGGGCTGTGCGGCGCGCCCGGTTGCTGTTGCAGATGTTGTTGCCAATGCGCCCGCCGCTTGGGTGGCGGTGGCATTGGCGGCATCATCGCCCTGCCCGTCCCCCTGGGATACCAGATAGGAGGCAACGGCAGGGTCTTCGGCATTCGGGTCTATCGCGGTATGGCCGTTTGGCGAAAGATCGGCAGAAACCTCATCCGCCGGAGCGGCCAGCGTGCCATCCGGGGCAAGATCAAGGTAAATCTCGCCGGTTTCGCCGCGCATGGCGCGGGCCCGTAGGTCGGTCAGTTCGGATGTATCAAGATTAAGCGCGCTCAAGCGGCCTTCCAGCGCGGCAAGCATATCCTCGCCGGGCATAATGCCCAGTTTGCGGGAAAAGGACGGGTTGGCATAAAGCGTACGACCATAGGCATCGATCAGGGCGAGGCCAATGTCGGATGCCGAAAAGCCCGACAGGAGCGGCGCCAGATCCTGTTCGCCGGTTTTGCGTCGCGCTGTGATGGACAGGGCCCCAACCGCCAACACGGCAACGCCTGTAACCATTGCGCCAATGATCCACATCAAGCGCGTATCGATGCCGGCCTTTGCCATGATCTGCATCATGACATAGATGAAACCGACAAACGCCACACTTACTGCAAGGATTAACCCCCGTAACAGCACGTCACCGCCTTTATTACCAACAGCTTATTACGACAGCCTATAGTTTTAGCTGCAATTGCGCCCACTGGCTACCAGCAAGTTTTATCACCAGTTCCCCAAGGCGTACCTATAGAAAAATGCAAACACGGCAACGTCATGGCACCAGGGAAAAAAATCCTAGTCCCCGACTGACTGCCAGCCCACACAAAGAACAGCCTGTTAACATCAAGGCAAGGAAAAAGGAAAACGGTTTAACCAAATTTCTTGCCTCGCAGGCGAAAGACATAGGAAATGATTTCCGCAACCGCCTTGTAATGTTCGGGCGGAATTTCCTGATCGACCTCGACAGTCGCAAAAAGGGCACGGGCCACCGGCGGGTTTTCCAGCACGGTTACGTCGTTTTCCTTGGCAACCTCGCGAATGCGCAGGGCGACATTGTCCTGCCCCTTGGCCACACAGCGCGGGGCCTGCATGGCGTCCATATCATATTTCAGGGCCACGGCATAATGCGTCGGGTTGGTGATGACAACGTCAGCACTGGGCACATTTTGCATCATGCGTTTTTGCGCGCGTTCCATGCGGATCTGGCGGACCTTGGCCTTGATTTCCGGGCTGCCTTCGGTCTGTTTGTATTCGTCCTTTATTTCCTGCTTGGACATGCGCATGGATTTGTTGAATTCATACCGCTGATAGGCAAAGTCCGCCCCGGCAATCACCGCGGTTAACGACACAGCCGCAATCATCAAAATAATGATCAACTGATATAAATTATCGAGAATCTCCGGCAGCGACATCAGCGGGTAAATACCGATATCGTCGATTTTGGGAATGATCACCACCGCCAGGACCGAGCCTACCAGAATGATTTTCAGGATATTCTTGACGAACTCGACCATCGTTTTCATCGAAAACAGGTTCTTGAGCCCCTTGAGCGGACTGAGCTTGGTAATATCGACCTTGATCCGCTCCGATGAAATGACAAGCCCGTTTTGCACCAGATGGCCCGCTGCGGCGAAAAACATCAACAGCAAAAACGGCACACCCATGATCTTGAAAAAGCCGATAATCATATCGAGCCACAAAGCGCGCACACCATCCTGATTAAAGCTGAAAGAATTTGGGTGCGTGATAAACTGCAGGGAATAATCCCGCACACTATCGGCCATGCCCGGTGCCATCATCATGATGACCAAAGCCCCGCCAAACAGCAGCATGAAATTGCCGACTTCCTTGGAAACCGGCACCTGACCCTTTTCGCGCGCATCATCGAGCTTTTTTTGGGAAGGCTCTTCTGTTTTTTGGCTGTCGTCTTCGCCTTCGGCCATGTTCACATCCTGGCAGGCCCCAACCCGGCGGCATTACCGGCGGACCTTTTAAAGCAGAGGTTTCACAGAAGTCTCAAGGGGCGGTAAAGTTTTCCAGCCCGTTTTCAAAATACCCTGTAAACACCATCATCATGGCGGGCAAGGCAACAAGCAACAAGAAAAAAGCCACCGCAATCTGAACCGGCATGGCGACAAAAAACACCGGCAATTGCGGCATCAGCTTGTTTAACATCCCCAGTGCCGCCTGGAGCACCACGGAGACCACCAAAAACGGCGCAGATATTTTCATGGCGATGGTGAAACTGTCATTGATCGCATGCGAGACAAAGGCGCTCATGTCACCGACCGGCAATTTGCCGCCCGGCGGAAACAGGGTATAGGTTTCAAACATGGCCTGAATCAGCAAATGATCCATCCCCGTTGCAAATAAAAGCACCAACCCCACCTGGGTGAGCAGACGGCCCGTTACCGCACTTTGCTGACCGGCCACCGGATCATTGATAAAGGCGTTCGCCATCGAGGATGAATAGGCAATGATCGTGCCTGCCGTTTGCAGCGCCCCCATCAAAATTTGCCCGAACATGCCAAAAAACAGCCCGATGGTGATTTCAAAGGCCAGGTAAAGAAACAGGGTTGGCGCATCGCCGGGCTGTTGGGGAATAAGGGGCGATGTCAGCGGTGAAATCACCACCGCCACCCACAGGGCCAGCAGCAGACGCACCCGTGTTGGCACCATTGACGAGCCATAACCCGGCATAAAGGCAAACGCCGCCCCGACCCTGGCAAAGGTCATCAGGACCACATAAAGGTCAAGAACAAGAAGGTCCTGAAGGGACGACATGACACTGACCTGTCAGGCGTACAGCCGGGTTGGGGGTGGATCACACAGACCGGCAGCTTTGTTGCCAGGCTGAAACGACGAATGGGATGCCCGCCAGCTAATTGGGCAGACCGATAAAATGATCGACCATGCGATTGGTAAATTCAATCATTTCCGTCATCATGAAAGGCAGCAAAGCCAGCATGGCAAGAAACATCACCAGAATTTTCGGAACGAAAGTCAGCGTCATTTCCTGGATTTGTGTCAGCGCCTGGAACAGGGCAATGATCAGGCCAACGCCGAGCGCAATCAGCATGAGCGGGCCGGAAACCTTGATCAGGGTCCATACCGCGTCATAGGCCACATCCATGATTTCGGCCTGATTCATCGAAAAAGCGTCTCCGTCGCTGTTACGCCGTCTGACGATGGCAAAGACAAACAGTTATTGCAACCCGTTGCCCTTATGTCTTCATACAGGATGGGGGTGCCCTGCCGCCATCAATTTGTTGTGGCATGGCTGAACACGAAAAGAAAGGAATGCACCCAAAGAAAATGCCGCATTTTCCGGCCTGTCGCAAGAAAAGCGGCACCACAGGGTGCAAATTTTGCCGATTGCAAAAATGAAAGCCGATCAGATCGGCATGCGCAGAATTTCCTGATAGGCCTGAAGCGCCTTGTCACGAACGGAAACCACCGTGCGCAGCGTGACTTCGGCAGCAGATACCGCCGTAACCACCTCGTGCAGTTCGGCTTTGCCGACAATGGCCTTTTGGGTCATGGTTTCGCTGTTCATCATGGTATCGCGCGCATCAATGGCGGCATCGCGCACCATATCGGAAAAGCTTTGCCCCGGATCAATCGCAGTACCGTTATTGACGCGGTCCGCAACCGTATCCGTTTTACCATCAGCCGCATTGCGGTAGGCAGAAATTGCATTGGCAAAGCTGTTATTGATCATGGTGCGGGCTCCCTATCCTCAAGCATTAATCTTAACGGATAATGTCCAGGGTTTGCAACAGCATGCTGCGCGATGACTGTATCACATTGAGATTGGCTTCATAACTGCGCTGGGCTTCGCGCAAATCCATCATCTCGATCATCGTCGAGACATTCGGAGTCTGCACATATCCCTGGGCATTTGCTGCCGGGTGCGACGGTTCATATTTCATGCCGAAGGGCGATTTATCGTCATACACCTTGTTGACCTTGACCAGATCCACACCGGCTTCACGGTCCATGACATTTTTAAAGGTCAGAATTTTACGACGATAGGGTTCCTGCCCCGGGCCGGTTGGCAGGCTGTCGGCGTTGGCCATATTTTCGGCAGCAACACGCAACCGGGTTCCCTGTGCCTTCATGCCCGCAGCTGAAATCTGAAATGCGCGATAAAGTTCCATATCAGTCAATTCCTAATGAATGCAAAAACTTAGGAGCGGCCAATGGCCGTTTTCATCATTTCGCTTTGCTTGGCATAAAGGCGGGTCATGGTCTGATAATCGACACGGTTTTCGTTCATCTTGACCAGTTGTTCTTCCAGGATCACGGCGTTTTTGTCCGGTGAAACTTCGTAGTTCTTGCGAACTTCTTCCGCCTTGAAATTCTGCGGCTTGTGAAGGCCGGTACTATGGCCCGGTGCGGTTTTGGCCATTGCCAGGATAAACTGGCGATCACCGCCAACCTTTGCCGGGTTAAATTCCTTAAGGTCTTCAGGGCGGTAGCCGGGGGTATCGGAATTGGCGATGTTCCGGGCAATAACCTGCTGACGCTGGTTCAGCCAGTCCATCTTTTCCTTCATGTTGGCGAACATGCTCAGTTTGCCGATATCCATGATCTCTACCCTTTCTCGTTCCAGCCCAGTATCGGGGGAGGTGGTAAAGCCTGTGTTAACAGGGCCTTTTTCCGTGCCGTGATTGTAACGGTCAAAACCACTTTCACCCGGCAAGCATTTCCTTGCATGTTCCGTGCCAATTTTCTAAAAAGACTGGGATTACGATATGCTGGATGTCTGCTGGACCAACCCGATGAAAGTAGGCATAGTCATGCAGCACGCGCCAAACGGGCAACGGTACTGCCCCGGATGAAAAGAACCAGGACCAAACATGCTCTATCTGACCCGAAAAGTCGGCGACTCCGTTATCATTGATGACAATATTGAAGTCACCGTGGTCGAGGTTCGCGGGAAAACGGTAAAACTTGGTTTTACCTTTCCGGAAAACACCCAGGTTCTGCGCCGGGAATTGTATGACCGCATCCAGGATGAAAACCGTTCGGCAACGGCCAGTGTTGACCTGGCGCGCATTTTCAATAGCCGTGACGACGACGCCAATGGCGATGACACGTAAAAATCCACCTGCAACACACAAATATGCAAAACGATATAGGCCGATTTAAAACGGGGCAGCCGCGCCAGAAACAGCGCAGATCAGGCAATAAGCCTCCTTTTCTATAAAGGCGACGTGCACCGCGCCCTGTAGCTTTGTTTTGTTGATCAAACCCGGGCCAACTTGAGCCAGCTTGGGCCAGCTCAGGCGGAAAGAGTAACGCCGCAAGAGCGCCTGCCCGAAACCGGCAATCCGTCAGCCAGGCCGAAAATTTGCTCTTACACGATGCTGGCAAGGATTTATTGACCAACACGCTTCTATGATCGACGCTGTTTGCACGGGCACGGATGATATTACCGCGCACCAAAGCAGAGAATGGGCAGAGATGACCGGCAAAAAAAGCAGCATTGACCTGCTGGCGGAACGCAATGGGCCAGACGGGGAAAAACTTGCCGCACCGGGGCGCAAGGACCAGGTGGCTGTTGCCCTGCGCTATCAGCAGGGCAGGGATGACGCCCCCATTCTGGCCGCCAAGGGCCAGGGCGGTGTGGCGGAACAGATTTTGCAAATGGCCTTTGCCAAAGGCATCCGCGTGCGCCAGGACAGTGACCTTGCCGAAATTCTGATGGCGGTCGATGTGGATAGCGAAATTCCGCTGGAAGCCTTTGCCGCAGTGGCCGAGATTTTGAATTATATTTATCGCATCAACCAGATTTACGGGACACAAAACCGTACTGCGCCCACCGAAAATGATACGATTTCGCGGTTGATGACCGACGAAAAACTGCAGGAACCGCCGCATGACGCTTGAACAGTTCAAACATGAATTACAGCGGGTTTTGTCCCTTGTTGCCACCAGCCAGCGTTTTCTGGAGGAAGGCAAGGTGGTGGAACTGGGATCGCTGGAAACGCGCATTGCCGATTTATGCAACAATGCCAAATCCCTTACACCTGAAGACCGGGAAAAAGCAGCCCCGTTTCTGATCGCGCTTAAAGGCGACCTTGACCAGCTTGAAGAAGGAATGCGCAACGAACATGCCAGCCTTCAACGCCAGCTTAAGGGGCTGAATAATTCCAACCAGGCCGTAAACGCCTATTCCCAGGCGGCACGCAACCGCTAAGCGGATCTGGTCAGACTTTGCCTGCTTTAACGGGCCTGGCTGTAGAGGATAGCGGCCCGGCCTGGCGTCAGTCGATCGTGTTGGCTTTGGCCCGATTGGGCAAAGATACGCCCTGCCCCAATGCGGGTTGTTGCTTGCGCCCTTGCCATCTGTGGGATAATCCACAAGGATAATCGGTGCCTTCGTCCGGTACTGCCAGTTTGAAAAACAGGGGACAATCAGCCAGCGATGGATATGGGGTCGTATTTTCGATTTGTTGCCGCACTGGTCTTTGTGCTGGGCCTGATTGGCGTTATCGCCCTGCTGGCCCGCCGCCTGATACCGGGGGCCCGCACGGTTAATCGTGGTAAAAAACGCCGCCTGGCCCTGATCGAGGTTTTACCGCTCGATGCCAAAAGGCGCCTTGTGCTGGTGCGGCGGGACGATACCGAGCATCTGATCGTGCTATCGCCCAATGGCGATGTGGTGGTGGAACGCAATATCGGCACCACCTTTGACCAATTGTTAGGCGATCAGGCTTCGGGCCCCGCCATTATTAAGGGCGAAGCTGAAGCTGATGACGCCCGTGATGACACCCCTGATGACGCCCCCCGGACAGACCGTAATGACCGGAACATGATGCCATGAAGTTTTCCTCCGTCCCGCCGCATGCCCCTGCACCAAACCGCCCCTTGACCAACAACCCGCAAAGCAAGGCCCCCGGCAACACGGCACAAGATGGTGTCACGTCACATCTGTTTACGATGACGACCCTTAAAAAGCTGGCCTTATGGTCGCTTTTGCCGCTCATTGCCGTGCTGGCAGGCGGGGATGTGGCCCATGCCCAGTCCTTTAATCTGGACCTCGGCGACGGGCCCGGCGTGACCTCGACCGGGCGGATGATCCAGCTGATCGGACTGATTACGGTTCTGAGCCTGGCCCCGGCCATTCTGGTAATGGTGACATCCTTTACCCGCATCATTGTAGTTCTGGGCCTGTTGCGTACCGCCCTTGGCATTCAGCAATCCCCGCCCAACCAGGTTATGGTCAGCCTGGCACTGTTTTTAACATTGTTCATTATGATGCCAACAATGGAACGGTCATGGGATGAAGGCCTTCAACCCATGATCAATGGCGATATTGACGAATTTGAAGGCATGAACCGGGCCATCAAACCGGTACATGACTTCATGATGACGCAGGTGCGCGACCGCGATTTGGAACTTTTCGTCAATATGGCAAAAGTCACCGTCAGCAATCCTGATGACATCCCGCTGCGCGCCCTGGTCCCGGCTTTCATGATCAGCGAATTGCGCCGCGCCTTTGAAATCGGCTTTTTGCTGTTCATTCCGTTCCTGATCATCGACATGGTGGTTGCCAGTATCCTGATGTCGATGGGCATGATGATGCTGCCGCCTGTCGTGATCTCGCTGCCGTTCAAGCTGATCTTTTTCGTCCTGGTGGATGGCTGGTATCTTATTTCCGGGTCGCTGGTACAAAGTTTCGGCGGCGGGTAGAGCCCAAACTGGAAAAGGCGCGAAAGGAACGAAGCATTTCGGATATCGCGATAGGAATTTCAGACCGTTTTATGATGATGTGGGCGATAAAGCATTTTGCCCTTAATCAGGCGTATTTTGCCCATGTCATTTGTTGCCCGGCAAGGAGACGTCCGCTGGACGTAATGGTTTTACGGACAAGGATTTCGACGTAGCAGGGCGACAAATGACATGGGCCCGGAGGGTTTCCTTTCGGCGGCTTCTGGCAGTGTTACATCGCTTGCCCGATGCACCGCATCGCGTTACGCGACGTGCCTTGCCAGAAAACACGCCGAAATAAAACAAAATACACCTGATTAAGGGCAAAATGCTTTACCCACGTTCCCCGGCATTGCCCTGGCGATTCCGGTTTTGATATTTGCCCTGGCAAACCTGCTGCTTCGCAAACCGCTTTGTCCGCCAAAGACCACAGCGTTGATCGCCGTAATATTGGGTATCGTGGATTTTCACGTACTCCAAATCATGTTCTTTTCCAGCTCACTGGCCCAGTGGACCATTCCGGACAATGAAGATCGGCTATCCAGTGTTGTCTATGTGCGTCTTGCAATCGAGGTGGTGCTATCGCTGCTGCCTCTATTATGGCGCGCATTTCCTTTATCACCGATCAAAAAAACGCTGATAAAGCGTATCCTGAAATATCGCGCATGTCGGTTGACATCTTTGCCCGAACAGACAAAGGCCCCTGCACGGCGTTACCGGCAAGGGCACATAGAGTGGACACGTTTTTCAAAACCACAAAATCAGCCAGGCTTCAGGCCGCCATCAATTTATGGTGCGTAAACCAACCTGGGCGCGGCGCGGGACCGGATCTTTGACAAAAAGCTGATCGGCGCGCTGAATTTCATCCTTGCTCATGCGGGCGCGGACGGCCTCGAATTCGCGATAAGCATGGGTATTCACCGCCGGAGCCGCCATTTTAAGCCAGTAATAGGCCTGAATATTATCCTGATCGACACCATTGCCAATGGCATACAGACGCCCCAAAGCCGACTGACCATTGGCTGATCCCTTGCGGGCGGCACGTTCATACCAGCTTGCGGCACGTTTCATGTCTACCGGCACGCCAAGGCCATGTTCATACATCACCCCAATCAGGTGATAACCACCCGGATGGCTAAGCTCGGCCAGGTCCATCGCCAGATCCAGCGCCTTGCTGTAATCAGGTTCGCGATGTTTGACGCCAAAAATAAGAATTTGCGTCATCTGATATTTGGCCGAAACGTCGCCCTGGTCACAGGCCATCGTCAGCATTTGCCAGCCACGGTTAAACAGTTTCAGTTCCGGGCTGTGGCAGAAATACATGGCAAGATTTGCCTGGGCGTAGGCATCACCCTCGCTTGCGGCAAGTTCAAACCAGCTGATCGAGGCATCAATATCGCGTTCCGCGCCCAGGCCAACGCCAAAGGCATAACCCAGGGCAGATGCCGCCTCGACACTACCGGCACGGGCTGCCTGCAAATTGAATTCAAAGGATTTGGCGGGGTCGCGTTTAACACCGCGCCCTTCAAGATAGAGATAGGCGAGAACACTGGCCGCCGCGACATCATTTTTGTCGCAGGCCGACTGAAGAAGCTCGACCGCTTTGCTGTCGTCGCGTTCAACGCCCCAGCCATTCAAATAGCAAACACCAAGATTATAGGTCGCAACAGGAGAACCACGGTCAGCTGCATCCCGGAACCAGTCGGCCGCCATATCGGGATTTTCGGGCACGCCCAAGCCCTTGGCATAAAGATAACCAAGGTTATTGGCCGATGTCCCCTCGCCTGCTTCGGCTTCTTCGCGGAACCAGTAAGCCGCCTCGCGATACCATTGCTGGCCTTCGCCGGAGTCACGGCTGACACCGATGCCCTTGCTGCGCATGAAACCATAACAGACAGCGGCAAATGCCCGGCTTTGACGGTGGATTTGATCAAGGATGCGGCGGGTGGCAGATTCATCACGCGGCATACCGATGCCACGGAAATTTTTCAGGGCAAGATTCAACTGCGCAAAGATGTCGTGTTCGACATCCTGTTCGTCATAATAGACCATTTTAAGTGCGCGATCCATCTGCCCTTAGTCCTCACACACCAGAAGTTACCCCGAAAAAGAATAGACAGATATTTGCAAAACGCAACATACTATTCTTACGCATAATACGTTTTAGTAACTTCGCGTTAACAAAACCAATCTTTCGTATCACTCTCTCATAGGTCTGCGGCAACTCGTCCACCCCGGCTGTCTATCAGCCAAATACCGGTTGTCCAGCAAGACCCCTGATCATCGACCTTATACAGCATCCCCATCACAGAGACCTGTGACGACCGACACAGCCGATCGTTTTTATGTCGGTACAAAAATGGCCAACAGCGTCAATCTAAAGAAAAGAGAGGCTAATTGATGGCACTCAGCTGGGTTTTTTCCAATTGGTCCCGGTAGTTACCAAGGAATCCCTTGAAATCCTCGACTTCCTTGATCTCGTTGCCGATCGAACGATAATCAATCAAGCCCCGTGTTGGCGCCGATGTGATCAGATCAAAGCCCTTGGCGTATGGTCCCTGCGACATCAACCCGCCATAACGACGCTTGACCATATCAAGCTCGCGTTCGCGCCCGGCCATTGCCAGGTTGATTGCCCAATTCAACACATATTGCGCACGCTGGTCGCTAAAGCCGTCAACGATATTCGCCGGGTCACTTCCGACCAGACGCTGGAAGCTATCGGCCATTGCACCGTAATTTTTCTGTTTTCTGTAATATTCGATTCGCAAAAATTCCGCCTCGTCCGACATATCGTCAGCCAGAAGCTTCATGGCTTCCTCGCCCTGATCGGTATCGAGCAGGGCACGGGCACGCAAATGAAGGCGCTGGCGCACCAGATCATCGCCAAGCTCGGGGCTGTCACTGGAATCCAGCACATCAAGTGCCTGTTTGGGTTTGTTATCGAGTAGATAAACAAGGGCCAAACGTGCCGCCACCCGCGCCTTTTCATGGCCAGTCAGGCGGAAATCGATTTGATGAAGCAACAGATCCTCGGCCCGGCCAAACAGCTCCACGCTCACCATGCGGTCTGCCAGACGGCGGATCAGTTCATCGCCCTTATCGCCTGCCGGGGTCAGTTCGCGGAATTCGTCATACAGGGCAACCGCCTTGATGGCCGAAATATTGTTAATATCGTCGCCGAGATAAAGATCCTCGAACGTTTTGTGCATTTTCTCGGTTATCGACGGGGTAGACGGGCTATCGGGGAAGAAAATAGCCGCCTGACGCAGGGTTTTCAGTCCATCGCGGTAATGCTTGGCTTCGATTTGCAAATTGCCCAACCGGCGCAACACGGCCAGTTCAAAATCATCGCCGCGCCAGGCAAAGCGCAGCTTTTCAAGCTGAGCGATGGCATCTTCGACCGTCAGCCGCTTTAATTTCATCAGCAATTCGGTGCGGTCAAAAATGGCGTGTGCACGGGCCTTGCGGTTATCGCCATTGGCCACTTTGTCCCAGGTTGCAATCGCTTCGTCAAACTGGCCGGCTTCCTGCTCAAACAACCCCTTAAGATATTCGACATCCAGGATCTTGTTTTTCGGGGCTTCCGGGGTTTCGAGAACCTTGCGAATGACCTCCATCCCGGCCTTGGGATTACGGACAAGCAGGGCCTGTTCAGCAGCAATCGGCCCCAAACGCATCAAAAGCTCTGGCGGATATTTATCCAGCAGATGAATGGAGTCCATCAGGTCGCGTGCCCCTTCATTGGGGCGGCCGCGCGCCGCGTTATTCACCGCACGCCACAATTTAACTTCTGTCAAATCGCCAAAACGCGGATCATTCAAAAGGCGGTCTGCCTCTTCATATTGTCCATTGAGGAACTTGGCCGCGCCTTTCAGGGCGCGAAATTCCGACTTTTGACCAATCAGCGGATCGTCATGTTCCATCATTTCGATCATGGCATTGGCTTCGGGGCCCAGGCCATTGGCAACATAATAACGGGCAATATCAAGGCGGGCCTTATTGCGATGTTCGTCACCGCTATTGACCACTTCGCGCAACAGGGCGGGCAAGGCCTGATTATAATTATCCAGCCCGCCACGACGCCACTTATCAAGGTCGAAAATGCGGCCTTCATCGGCGTCACCGGTCCGCGCGCGCACCCCGGTTGCCGATGCCAGCAGCCGTGCGCCTTCGGGCGAAATATTCAGCCCGTCATCAGCCGTAACCACCACCGCCTCGCCGCGTGTGGCTGGGGCCGAGGGATCGTTAATTTGCCCCTGATTGGCTGTCCCCGCCCGGTGCGAAACCTGAACCCGGTTATTGACCGGGGCGACCACCACCCCCTGAAAAGACGGCAGCACATCAAATTCCGGGTAATGCAGGGCACTTTCAATGCCATAACCAGGCTGGGTTGTGGGCACGACACGCAGGGTATCGCCCACTTCTGGGTCCTGTACGGTCATGGTACCGTGAATGCCGGTCAGGGGCACCGCCAACCGGGCCTTGGTATCGTTATCAAGCTCGATGGTCGGGCCCAGGCGTTCAACCGGCTGTAACTGCCCGGCTTCCATCGTGACAACCCAGCCGCCCAATTCGTCCTGGCGGGTAATCAGCCCAACACCTTCGGGGATGGTCATGCGCACCAGCGTGCCTTGCGGACTATCAAGCTGTTCAATAACGCCAATCACCGCGTTGGCTTCGCGGCGAACGCGGCTCAGATCCAATTCGGCCCGGGTATCAAAGGCCAGCCACAAAAACCCGGCCCGATCCCAAATCGCTGCCCCGGTAGGCCGACCAAAGGGAAAGGTCAGTTCCAGCTTGGCCGCATCCTGCGTCACCCCGACCTGAATTTTACCAATACTTTCAACAGCGGGGGCCTGCCCTTCGGCGCTGGCACTCTCAGGCGCCCCGGATGTCGCCGTGCCGCTGGCAGACGGGCCGAGTTTACGCGGTTCATTTGTGTTGCTATTGGCTGCGGCACTGCCATCCGCCCCGTTTTCAGCCGGTTTTGATGTCCCGGCAGAGGATGTGGCCGACGCAGAACCGGCAGGCGGTGCATTGGGCGGCGTAATGGGCTGAGAGGTCGTATTATTGCCAGCAGATGGGGCCCGCCGTGCAGAAGGCGGGGTTTCATCGCCCTGGGGGGAGCCATTGACCCCCATAATATCGACCACGACCTTGGTGCCCGAACGGAAATGCCGCAGGCTGCGCGCCGGGTCGGTTGCAATTTGCACAGAAAGCGGTGTTGTGCCGGTTTGCGTCAGAGTCACACCACGGGGCAACCGGCGCGATGTTGCCACATCGTCAATTTTTGCCGGGCTGTCAAACACGATGTTATTTTGCCCGTCAGTTCCGGAAACCGAGTAATTCACGTTTTTCGGCCAGTCAAACACCAGACGGTAAAATGTCGGATGCCGCCCGACACGAATTTCCAGCCCGGGCACATTTTGCCCGCTGGCATCCGGTGTGGCCGGTGCAGGTGCCGATTGTGCGGGCTGGGGTGCCGGTTGCGCAGGCGTTGCAGGGGTAGTTTGCACCGGTTGAGAAGATTGCGCGGGCTGGGACGGTTTAGGAACCGGGGTTGGCAAATTGCCGCCTGTCGCCCCGGCCCGATTACCTGCCGGTGCAGGCGGAGTATTGGCCGTCGGGCTTTCGGCAGGGGCTGGATTTGTTGGTGTTGGTGCCGGATTGGCAGCGGGTTGAGGTGCCGGTTCCGGGTCCTTTTTATCAAGGATATCGAGCACCACATTATTGCCGACATTAAAGGCGCGAACGTCAAAATCATCGCGCAGGACAAAGGCAACGGTGCGGCCATCGGGGTCAAAAAAAGCGTCGGAAACGTAATCGCTGATTGGATCAACCACACCGCTTAACGAAGCAACCAGCGGCTGGTTAAACCGGACCACCAGCTGATTGCCGATAATTTCGGCGGTATAGTCAGTTTTACGGTCCCACTGAACAACGATCCGTCCGTAACCGTCATGATTACCAGACCGGATGATGACCGGGCTGGCAGATTGGGCATAGGCAACCGGCACCGTTTGCACCGCGACCACCATACCGGCAGTCGCGACGGCAACAGCCAGCAACAGTCGCGTTAACCCAAATCGCATCCCTATGAACCTCCGACACCACTCCCGCCGTGGGGTTCAATGACAATGTCTACACGACGCGCCATTTCATAGCGCTTGGTTTGATCATCGGTCCGCGGCAGGTCGTCGTATCTTGATGCCGCAAATCCGTAAATATTTATGTAATCCAGATAACCGGAGTTTTTTAATTCGTTTGCGACTTCGGCGGCACGGGCCAGAGAAAGTTCCCAGTTCGAGGCATAGCGGCCCGCACCACTTACCGGGCGTGGGTCGGTATGGCCCTGCACCCCCACACGATTGCCAATATTGGCCAACACACCACCGAGCAAAAACAGTGCCTGGCGGGCCGGTTCGGCCAGTTTTTCACTGCCAGGTACAAACATCACATCCCCAGGCAAGGAAATGACCAGTTTGTCGGCACTATGCTTGAGACGGGCCTGTTGCAGGATCGGATCCTTGCGAATGGCCCCCTCGATCACCGAACTTAGATAATCAAGATTCATGGCCGGTTTGCGGTAAACCCGCGGAATATTCATTTGCGAGGTCGGTTCGTCCGTCGGATCAACCGGGTCCGGACGGATGGATTGCGACAGACTATCCACCACTTCGTCCCAGCGATCCACTTTGACACTCGACATCGCGAACAGCATGACAAAAAAGGTCAGCAACAGCGAAATCAGATCCGCGAGACTTAACATCCAGACCGGTGGGCCGGTTCGTTCTTCCTTTTTGGGTTCGTCCATCATCCGCCCCCTCCTCCGGCTGTGGCCGGCGCAGATGCCGGGTTAGAGGATGCGCCAGAGGCAACGCCCGGCGATGCCATAGGCAGCGGAATGGTCACGGTAGGCCCACCAACATTGTTTTTGGGCAGGGCAGGCAACGGAACCGTCATTTGCATGGCACGTTTGGCTTCCGCCGCGCGGACGGCGGCGGCCTTTGCGGCCGCCGTCTGATCCCAGAAAAAACGGAAGGTAACAACAAACGGATCGGCACTGGGGTCAATGCCCACATCAATGGTACGGGCGGGCGCGCCAGCGGCAATGACCGCGCGGGCAAAGGCACCAGCACGGGAAATTTCCAGGCTGCCTTCAACCGGCACAGTACCATGTTTGCCCAAATTGCTGCCCAGCATCATTTCCATTTCATACTGCGCCCCGCCGCTGGTATTGGCAAGGGCAGCTGCCAGATTGGCGACAAAACCGCGCTGGCGTTCGCGAATGGTGTCTTTTCCCGGCTCAAAAAGCTGGTCGGTGTGCATCATCACCTCAAGCAGCTTGCCCGGCTGAAGCACCTCTACCCGCGCAATATTGAGCGGGGACTTGAACAGATCACCAAGTTTTTGCTGGGTTTCCTCGGCGGCAATGCGCGGACCATCCACCGATGTCACCGTATCCAGGCTGGTGGTGGGCGGCAGAATGGAGGCAAAGGCGGAAGACAGGCTTTGCTGCACCTTCCGGGCTTTGACCTCTTCATAAGTCGAGATGGTGTTTAACAGGATGAAAAAAGCCAGCAGCAGCAGATACAGCGACAAGAACAACGATGTCGTACCACCGCCGGAGTCACTTGCGCGTTGAGGGGCGTCATCTTCTGCTTCTGCCATACCCGTTCATCATTTCGCCCAAAGGGTCAATTAAACATCGCATCGATATCGGCCTGCGACACACCCTTGCCTTCAAGCTGCGGACCATTAAGCAGGGCTTCATCCCCCTTGCGCTCGTCCTTTGACTTGCGCGGATGGGCCTCGGCATAGCGGGCGATTTCCGCACCAAATGCGGTCACAAGCCCCTCGACCCGTTCTTCAATGGCCTTGAGCGCCTTGATCACCTTGGTCGTGCGCTGCCCGGTAATGTCCTGGAAATTACAGGCTTCATACACGCGCATGGTGGCATTTGTCACAATTTCGGCCTGCTCGGGCGGCAGGGTCGTGGCAAATTCCTCAAGCGAGTCCATCGCATCAAGAATTTCATGGGTTGCCCCGGCTGTCGCATCGACAATGGCATCAAGCTCGTCGGTGGCATTGGGGATATATTCGGCCTTGATGTCATCCGGACGCAAAGACGCAATTTCCGATTTCATCTTGCGGATGATATTGGAAAGCTCGTCAAGTTCGCCAAACAGGCGTTTTTCATCCTGATTGTCGGTTTTAGTGTCAGCCGGAAGGTATTTCGCGAGGCTTTCAACAAGCCCGGAAACTTCCTCGATCTTGAGGTCGCCTTTTTCGAGACGCTTTTTGAGCTGCGTTAGCAGATCACGTAACTGGCTATCATCCACGGCGGTATCACGGGACAAAATGCCCCGTGCCCCTTTTCTGACTTAGAAATCACCAAGAACCGTGGTCAGCTTACCCTTGAGGGTTTCGGCGTTGAACGGTTTGACGATGTAATTTGATACACCGGCCTTTTTCGCCATGACAACGTTTTCGGTCTTGGCTTCGGCCGTGATCATGATGAAGGGCAGGTCCTTCAGTTTCGCATCGGCGCGAACTTCCTTAAGCAGCTGCAGCCCGGTCATCGGCTCCATGTTCCAGTCGGAAATCACCAGACTGAACGGCTTTTCACGCAGTTTACGCAGCGCCATGCTGCCGTCGGTTGCTTCTTCGATATTGGTGAAGTTCAACTGACGCAGAAGATTACGGATGATACGCAACATGGTTTTGTAATCATCGACAATCAGAATTGGCATATTGGGATCGACGGTCATTTACCACTCCATGATGCTGTCAATCTGGAAAATACCCAGCTTTGGTAGGGAACATTATATTTGTGATTTACCTATTTAATTAAGGTTAATCAAGGCTTTTCACTTCGTTAAATTGGGCGCTACGACCTTTGGAATCAAGAACCGCCACAAAATCAGGATGCTTATTTTCCACTTTTTTCCTGTTTCATAAAGGTGAAAAGAAACAGGCCGACAAAATACACCCATACAAATAAGGGACTTTATTCTACTGGTTTGTCAATGGCAGGGTACTTAAATCGCGCTTATAGGCAAGCTCTGTCGTCAGGGCCCGGGCGCGGTCCGGCGTCATTTCGGCCAGCACGGCAGCGGTGTTGGCTTCGCGCATCCCCTGGGCAACCTGCAGCAGAATATTCATGTCCAGTTCATTCCAGATCCGCGCCGCATCCTTCGGTTTCATTTTTTCATAAACCGTAATCAGCTTTTTGATGCGGTCTTCATCTTTTTTATCTTTCTTTTCCACCAATTGCGAAATTGAATCCTGCAAACGCTTCATTTCGGAAATTTTGCTGTCAATTCGGGCTTCGGCAGCGGCAATCAGGCTTTCACGTTCATCCAGGCGCTGTTCACGACGGTCCAGCTCCGCCCGGCGCGCCGACAGATTTTGCAAAAGATCAATTTCTTCCTGGGTAAACAGCGTCGGATCACCGCCAAAGCTGGGCGGGGCTTCCGGGGTTTCAAGGCCCGCACCAGCAGGCGGTTCCTCGTTGCTGGCAGCAGCCGCATCCTCGCCCCCCGCCGGGGTATCAAGGCCCGGCTCACCGGCATTTGCCGCCGCATCACCCGTGTTATCCTGGGCGCGTGCGGCCTGCACCATGCTGACAGCCGCTTCTTTCACATCCCCGCCATCGCGCCAGATCGACACGACATCCGCGACTTTAACGGACAGCACGACCCCTGATACCAAAATCAGCAATGGCAAAATACGCAAAGAAGACATTCAATCACTCACCCGACAACAGTATTATATGCACCGTGATCGACACGATAGACGGCGCGATAAACGGTACAATCTGACTACCACTTTTTCACACTGCCCGCAAAAAGACAGCCCCATAGTGTTAGACATGGGTCATAACCGGCACCGGAACAAGCCCGAATGGTCAAACGAGCCCGGTAAATATGGTATGGCAGTATCGCAAATCCCCACTCAAGTCCCCAAAACGATACCCGGCATGATATTCCCCTGCCGGCATCACCCCATTTTATCTGACGGAGCGCAAGGCCGCGAGCAATTCCCGCTCGGCTTCGGAACGCCCGGCATCTTCGTCGGCATCATCATCATCAAGAATATTGGCCCGTCGATCCTCACGTGATGACAGTGCCCCACCCCGTTCATCACGGCCGGAATTTCGGCCATTTTCCCCATCATAGGCATTACGGCCATTTTTCATTTCCGCATCACGCACCATACGGGCGGCCAGTTCTTCTGCCCGGGTTTCAATGCCAACACGGTCATTGCGGTCATCTTGCGCGGCTTTTGCCCCACCAGCGGACGCACCCGCTCCGTAGCCCGCCTCGGGTGCAACGGAGCCCTTGCGGGCCGCATTGGCACTGCTGGCTGCTTTTTCCAGGCGATTGGCAATGGCATCGCCCCGGTCCACCATAAAGGACAGATCCTCATGCAGGCCACTGGCCCGCTCGATATCCTCGCGCAACGCATCCCCGCTTTGCGAGGCCATATCCTTCAAAGACTGAATCAGGATTTCGGCCCGTTCGGTCGCGGCATGAAATGCCGAGAGGAACTGCTCCATTTCCTCGCGATTGCGACGAAAGGCAGCAAGCCTGCGATTAAGCATCAGCGCATAGATGATTGTCGCTACCAAAAGCACAATCATCAGGAGATCGAGATAAAACTCGAAATCCATCAGCTGGTTTCCTCCTTGTTTTTGCGCGCCCGTTCACGCACCTGAATGGCGATTCGGTCCCCTTTTCGCCCCATCAGGCCACGAAACAGCGCAACATCCCCACACCGGACTTCCACCGGCGATGTCGGCCCGGTATTGAGCAACATCCGGTTGCCAACCTCAAGGTTGATCACATCCCCCAAAGACATGACCTGTTCATCCAGCACGGCCAGCAAATTAACATGCGTCTGCCACAACTCGTTGGCAAGGTGGTTTTCCCAAATCGAGTCCCGGCCAAACTTTTCCCCCATAAACATCTGGAGCAACAGTTCGCGTACCGGCTCCAGCGTGGCATAGGGGATCAAAAGTTCCAGCCGTCCGCCACGGTCTTCCATATCGATACGCAGCTTGGCGACAATGGCAGCATTGGCATGACGGGCAATGGTGGCAAAGCGCGGGTTGGTTTCCAGGCGTTCAAAGCGGAAATTGACCGGGCTTAGCGGATCAAACGCGGCGGAAAGATCGCCCAGAACCACATGGATCATGCGCTCAACCAGGTTACGTTCAATCGTGGTATAGGGGCGGCCTTCAATACGCATGGCCGCCGTACCACGGCGCCCGCCCAGCAACACGTCCACGATCGAATAGATCAGGGCGGAATCAACCGTTAGCAGGCCATAGTTATCCCATTCCTCCGCCTTGAAAACACCCAGCATGGCTGGCAAGGGAATGGAGTTGAGATAGTCACCAAAGCGCAGCGACAGAATGTTATCAAGCGAGACTTCGACGTTGTCCGAGGTAAAGTTACGCAGCGAGGTGGACATCATACGCACAAGGCGGTCAAAGACCACTTCGAGCATCGGCAAACGTTCATACGCCACCATCGAGGAATTGATAATGGCCTGAATACCGGACTGGTCGCCCGAACCACTGCCATCGTCAAAGCCTAGCAGGCTGTCGATTTCATCCTGATTGAGCACACGCGCGGAACCGGGGCCGACAAGGTCTTCTTCCTCGCCGCCATCTTCGCCCAGCATGGATTCCCATTCGGCGGCCATATCATCGCCGCCGTCTCCATCCTCGCCACCGCCAGCCATCGCTTCCCATTCGGCGGCGAGTGCATCATCATCGTCTTCATCGGCCATTGGCGTTTATCCCAGGCTCACTCTCGGCACATCAACTGCTACAAACCTATTGTACCAGCATTTCCTTAAACAGGACGTCGTTAATTTTCGCGGGTTTTGCCGCAGCACTGACCCTGATCAGCAATTCTTCGCGCAGACGGAACATGCCCTCGGACCCGGCAAGATCTTCCGGGCGCAATTCGCGCAGATAAACCTGAAAATTATCCACAATGCGCGGCATCATCTGTTCAACTTCCGGCACCATCGTCTGATCGGCCACTTCAAGGCTAACGCGAATTTTAAGGTAACTCTGCTTGCCACTCCCGGCATTCAGGTTGACCAGAATTTCCGGCAAATCAACAAAGCCGACATTTTCGGGCACACCCGGTGCCTGCTCGATCGACTTGTCCGATGCCGTTTCCTCGGTGGTCTGGCTGCTGCCACCTGTTACCATATCGATCACAGGCTGCAAAAGACCCGTGAAATAGGCCGCTGCGGCCCCGCCAATTAACAGCAGAACCAGCAGAACGATCACAATCAGCAGCTTTTTACTGCCGCGCTTGCCGCCACCTTCTTCACCTTCTACTTCGTCGACGTCGTCACCCATCAGCCTGTCCTGTCTGCCTTATACAGCCCTTGATCCGTATCCGTCTGGCCACTTTGCTTTTAAAATGCGCACCAGCCTGACAGAATTATCCCGGCAACCTTAAGATTCCGTTGCCCATCATAAGGGCTGCGCCACCAATCGACAACACCTGCCCACCCTGTGTGACATCCACCTTATCCGCAAGCCATGACCAACAGCGGCATCTCCTGTCCCTTTACCATTTGGGATCAAAATTGCGCAATACCAGCAATTTACCCAAGCCAATGCAAAAAGACTGCCAAACCAGCCCCCTGCCCCTTGGTTACCGCCCAAATCACAACCCTTAACAAGCGCACTTAATATTATGGCACTCAAAGGGCCTGGGCCAAACTCCTTACCAGCCCCCTGCCGCCTCCCCTGCAAAATTCGTCATGGACCGGGGCGTTTCTTGCCGCATGACCGGAAAAAACCGACACGGCAAGTTTTACCACATCGTGATTTTTCTTTTATTTTCATATCTTTAAAAAGACTGGCACGGCATTCGCATTATAGCTGGCAGAAATTTTTGCCTGTAACCGGGATAAGAGCCAGATGGAAAATACATCCTATATTGCCCTGTCGCGCCAGCGTGTTCTGCGCAGCAAGATGGACACCATCACGCAGAACCTGGCGAACATGGATACCAACGGCTACAAACAGCAGAACATGATGTTCACCGACTGGATGGCGGCCAACAAGGACGCCCCCTTTCGCGGTGAACGCAAAATTGCGCTGGTCCAGGATATTGGCCAGTACCGCGACACGAGGGTTGGCAATATCGAGCGTACCGAACGTGATTTTGACATCGCACTGACCAAACCGGACATGTATTTTTCCATCGATACACCTAATGGTGTGCGCTACACGCGCAATGGTAATTTCTCGCTTGATCCCGGTGGTCAGCTTGTCAATTCCGACGGATACCCGGTCCTGAGCGATGCCGGACAGCCGCTGTTTTTCAGCCAGGCGGACACGCGGGTAACAATTGCCGGGGATGGCACGGTATCAACCGACATTGGCCAGATCGGCAAGCTGGCGGTTTCCACCTTTGACAACGCACAACAGCTTAAACCCGAAGGATCATCGCTTTATAACACCGATCAGCAACCCCAAGCGGTTGAAAATCCCGGTGTGGTCCAGGGCTCGCTTGAGAAATCCAACGTCAATCCCATCAAGGCGATGGTTGATATGATTGATGTTCTGCGAACCTATCAGTCGGTTACCCGAACCATTGAAAACGAAAACCAGCGTCAGCGCGACATGATCAACAAACTTGGCGATGTCCGCGCGTAACTGATCTATCCCATTTGCCCTGCCTAAAGCAGAGCCACAAGCAAAGACGGCGCAATTTGCGCGACATGAGGAGACAAAAATGCGGTCACTCGATATTGGAGCCCTGGGCATGATGGCACAATCCACTAATGTGGATGTGACATCGAACAACATCGCCAATATGACCACCACGGGCTATAAACGACAGCGCGCCGAGTTCCAGGACCTGTTATATCAGGATTTGCGCCGCGCCGGTTCACCGTCGTCGGACACGGGTACCATTGTGCCGGTCGGCGTGCAGGTTGGTATGGGTGTTAAAACCGCCGCCATTGGCCGCTATATGGGCCAGGGCAGCCCAACCCTTACCGAAAACGAACTGGACGTTGCCCTGCAGGGACGCGGCTTTTTCCAGGTCAACCTGCCCAGCGGCGAAACAGCCTATACCCGCGACGGAACCTTTAAGCTCGATGGCAATGGCCAGATCGTGACCAAGGATGGCTATGCCATTCAGCCCGGCATCACCGTACCCAACAACGCCAAATCCGTGACCATCAACGGGTCGGGTGAAGTTTTTGCCGAAATTGACGGCCAGGTGGCCCCGCAAAATCTTGGTCAAATCCAGCTTGCCACCTTCATCAACCCGGCCGGGATGAGCGCACTTGGCGACAACCTGTTTCTTGAAACCGATGCTTCGGGCACGCCCAACACGGGGACGGCCGGTTCTGTCGGTTTTGGCAAGCTTCTTCAGGGGTATCTTGAATCCTCGAACGTCAATGTGGTTCAGGAAGTCACCAACCTGATCAAGGCCCAGCGTGCCTATGAAATGAATTCCAAATCCATTTCGACAACAAACGACATGCTTGGCGCAATCAGCAATCTCCGGTAATTCCACCGCTTAATGTGACAATGCGCCTTTGCAGGCAAACTTTGTCGGCTTTTGCAATTTTGCGATTTGATTTACCGGTCATTGGTGTTTTGGTGCTAACATCGCGGGCATGATGACACGAAACATTCTTGCCGCCCTAGTGATGGTTTTTTCGCTCCTGCTGCCCGGCTATGGCCAGGCGCAGGATGCAGATATTTTTCTGCGTCCGCAGGCACGTATCGAGGGAACCTATATCACCCTGGGGGATATCTTTAGCGGCCTTACGCCCGAGCAGGAAAAAGTTGCCGTGGCCCATGCCCCGCAACCGGGCCAGCAGGCGGTACTGGATTATCGCTGGCTGGCAGGAATTGCCCAGCGATACAAAGTCAGCTGGCGCCCCCGCACCACGGGCGACCAGATTATTGTCACCCGCGACAGCCAGACCATCGGCATTGACGAAATTTCCAATAGCATCCACGCCGCCCTGCAGGATTACGGCATCTCCGGGCCCTTTTCCGTTGATCTGGGAGGGGAAACATTTCGCATTCATCTACCTGTTGATGCGCCTGCCCAGCTTGAAGTAACCGGCCTGAATGTCAATCGCCGCACCGGACGTTTTGTCGCCGATGTGACCACCGGGCGCGGCACCAGTGCCCAACGCACCTATCGCATGAATGGTCGTTATTTCCAGATCGAACAGGTGCCCGTTCTGGTTGACTCTGTTAGGCGCGGCGACATCATCCGCCCCGATCAGGTGGAAATGCGCGAATTTCGCGCTGACCGGCTGCAATCAAATGTGGTGCGCGACCCGTCCGATGTGATCGGCAAAGAAGTCCGCCGCAGCATCGGCCCTGGCGACCCCCTGCTGAATCGCGATTTCACCGCGCCAATTTTGGTAAAACGCGGCGCAATTGTCACGATCCGGCTGGAAACCGCCAATATGTCGCTCACCGCGCGGGGCAAGTCTCTGGAAGACGGGTCATTGGGCGATGTTATCCGGGTGATGAATTTGCAAAGCAACAAAACCATTCAGGTTGAAGTCACCGCGGAAAACGATGTCCGCGCCATTCCCGCCATGAGTCAGTAACCGCGACAAACAATCCCATCCTCCGCCAATCGCCACCAACCGGTTTTGCACAGTGATGTAAACCGAGCCCGGCAAGCTTTGCCCTGTCTTTGGCTCCATAACTGGCACGCCGGTTGCTAGTTATTTAGGTGCGGAACCCAGGAGGATAAAATGACCGACTTCATATCACAGCAAACAGTGCCGACCCGGCGCAGTAACCGCTTTCCCAAAATGGCGGTTGCCGTTTCACTGATTTGTGCCACAGCCCTGTTGTCAGGCTGCAATACCATGCGACGGCTTTCGGAAGTTGGGGAAGCCCCGAAACTGTCGGGCATCAATAACCCGACACAATCACCGGGCTACCGCCCGGTCAGCATGCCCATGCCCGCCCCACAGGTTGCCGAAAACAACCCCAATTCGCTGTGGCGCACGGGCGCACGATCCTTTTTCAAGGATCAGCGCGCCAGCCAGGTGGGGGATATTCTAACCGTCAGCATCGCAATTGATGACAAGGCGAAACTGGCCAACACCACCGCCCGCACCCGAAAAAATACCGAAGGTATGGGAGCGCCGTCACTTTTGGGTCTGGAAAGCCAGATCACCAAAGTTCTGCCCGAAACGGTTAACCCGGCCAATCTGTTTAGTATCAACAGCAATACATCAAATTCAGGCGGCGGCACGCTGGACCGCACTGAATCAATCGATCTGAAGGTCGCGGCGATCATTGTACAGATTTTACCCAACGGCAACTATGTCATTCATGGACGCCAGGAAATTCGCGTTAACTCGGAAGTGCGCGAGGTTCAGGTGGCTGGCGTGATCCGTGCTGCGGATATCACATCCACCAATACGGTTTCTTACGACAAAATCGCAGAAGCCCGCATTTCCTATGGTGGTCGTGGTACGATTTCGGATGTCCAGCAGCCCCGCTATGGCAGCGAGATCATGGATATTCTGCTGCCGTTCTGATCCGTCTTTTAAAGGCTTCGGGGTTCCGCACGGGCACTGTCGCCCGCCCCGAATACCGGCTGGCACCCTGGTGCCGGCCGGTTTTTATTTGTGCAGAAGCTCAAGCGATTTGTCTTTAATTTGCGACATTCTGCCGGAGAAAACCTTCTGTCTGGCGAGGAAGGGGCCGAGAACATAACGGGGCTAAGTTCAAAGTTTTTTTTTCGACGACGTTTCGCGACATTACACCGTTTGACAACATACCGATATTGGCGGTGTCCGCCCGAACAATGCGCCTGATCAAGGGCAAAATGCTTTAATAAAGATCAGATAAAAAAGGGACCGGCCCATTTTAGGCCGATCCCGTTTTGGGGTATCCCCGTCAAAGCGTTTCTCCCACAAGAAACATGTCTTATCCGGCAACGGTATTGATTTTAAGTTCCCGTTTTTGCCGTATTTTTGACCGCAAGACTCAATCGTCGCGGCGGGTCCGCTCCATCCGTTCATGACGTTCCTGGGCTTCGATGCTCAGGGTCGCAATCGGACGGGCTTCCAAACGTTTCAGGCTGATCGGTTCGTCAGTTTCTTCGCAGTAACCATAGGATCCGTCTTCAATACGGCGCAGAGCGGCGTCAATCTTGGAAATCAGCTTGCGCGCACGATCACGCGTCCGCAATTCAAGTGCCCGCTCGGTCTCCGCAGAAGCGCGGTCAGTAAGATCGGGTTCTTGCAATCCTCCGTCCTGAAGATTTGCCAGTGTTTCTGAAGATTCGTGCAAAAGTTCTGCCCGCCAGGCCAACAGCTTCTGGCGGAAATATTCCCGCTGACGCGGGTTCATAAACTCTTCGTCCTCGGCGGGACGATAGTCAGGTGGTAACGTGATAGTCATGTATGCCCTCTATACAGGACTCACCGATCGCGCGGGAATATAGAGGTAGCAGCCTATAGGTGCAAGCTGATTGAACAATTTCGCCAAATTAATCGAGACATCCCAAGAAAATGACTTAAATTCAGTCACATAGGACCTTTTGCCACGCCTAACGCAAACCGGCAACATCCAGTTTTGCCAATTCAACCCGGGCGCGCAACTCGATCTCGTCAAGAACCTCTGACAGGGCGGGATCATCAATTTCTTCGCGCTGTTTTCCCACCACATCAACGAGTTGCGCCAATTGTGATGCGGGAAGCCCCCCACCCAAAAGAGCATTGCGCACACGCTCAAGCTGATCTAGCAGGGTTTTGGCACGGGCAACCGAGCGTTTGCGCGGAGAATCCAGCGCATCGCCACTTTGTTGCAGGGCCAGCAAAGCATCAAGGGCGCTAACCGATGACGGCGCATGAAGCCCACCGGCACCTGCCGCACGTTCGGCACCCTGCCCGCTGGAGCGCATGACATTGGCAAATCCCTCTCCTGAACCACCGGCGCCTGTGGTCTTGCGTGTCGCTGCACCCGATGTCGTGCCTTTTGATCCGCTTACCTTCATGATGCTTACTGCCTTGCTATGCGTCCTGCGCCAATCCATATGCCAACAAGGAATGCTGACCAATATGTGTTTACATCCCCTATCTGGCGTCAAATCGGGAATTTGTCGAGTCTTCCTGAAACAAGCCGCCGGGGCAACCGGAAAAAAATGCCGGGTCATCGTGAAGCCCGGCCAGCCCACACCTTTTCAGCCCGGTAAAGACCTGCATTTACTGGAAAAAGTCTAAAATACCTTCACACAGCCCCCGCAAATGCTCGATTGGCACGTTTTTCGCTTATTTCCTGACGCGGGCATCCAATTGCGGATGCACCACCAGTTAACCGGCGATTTTTGTCGCCCCAGACACAGCGGAACACTCAACCATGATCAAGCGTCTTGGCAAATTTGCATTTCAGGCAGCGATTGTCGCGGCACTGGGCATTTTCGCCCTGGCCCCGCTATCCAGCGCGCAAGCGCAGTCACGCATCAAGGATATCGCCGATTTTGAAGGCGTGCGTGACAACATGCTGGTCGGTTATGGTTTGGTTGTGGGCCTGAATGGGACGGGCGACGATATGAAGGACGCGGAGTTTACCCGCCAGAGCATGGTTGCCATGCTCGAACGGCTGGGCATCAACGTTCGCGATCAGATTGAAAATATCAAATCAGACAACATTGCCGCAGTGATGGTGACAAGCACCCTGCCGCCCTTTTCCCGCCAGGGTTCCAAGATTGACGTTAATATCAGTGCCATTGGCACTGCCGACAGTCTGCAAGGCGGAACCCTTTTGGTGACCCCCCTGGTCGGTGCCGATGGCGAGGTTTATGCCGTGGCCCAGGGCCCGGTTGCTGTCGGCGGCTTTAGCGCGCAGGGCAACGCCCAAACCGTGGTCAAGGGCGTACCGACCGCCGCGCGCATCGCCAATGGGGCGATTATTGAACGCGAAATCGACTTTAATCTGAATGCGATGAACAATATGACGATTGTTCTGCGCAACCCGGATTTCACCACGGCCCGCCGCATTTCCAACGCGGTCAACGCCTATTTGGGCGAAGTCGCCGCCCGCCCCAGCGACCCGGGCACCGTGCGCCTGAGCGTGCCGGATCGCTACCAGAAAAATGTCGTTGCCCTGCTGACCGATATTGAACAGCTGCGCGTTGAACCCGACCAGATTGCCAAGGTGGTGATTGATGAATCCACCGGCACCATCGTGATGGGCGAGAATGTGCGCATCAACCGCGTTGCCATTGCCCAGGGCAATCTGACAATCCGGGTTACGGAAACCCCGCAAGTCTCGCAACCCTCGCCCTTCTCGCAGGGGGGGACCACCACCACCGTTCCGCGTACTGACGTGCAGGTCGATGAGGGTGCCGACAAAAAACTGGGCATTCTCGATACCGGTGTGACGCTTCAGGAACTGGTCAGCGGCCTCAACAGCCTGGGCGTTGGCCCGCGCGACATGATTACAATTTTGCAGGCCATCAAGGCATCCGGTGCCCTTCAGGCCGAAATCGAGGTGATGTAATGATGATTGATGGTTCAAGCGCCCTGATGGCGCAGGCTCAGATCAGTGCCCAGTCGGGCAAGGCATCTTCTATCGCTTCGGAAGTCAGTGCGCTCGGCGCGGGCAAAACCAAAAGTGTCGAAGCCGCACGCGAAGCCGGCAAAAAATTTGAAAGCATGTTTCTCTCGCAGATGCTGGGCCACATGTTTGCCGGGATTCAAACTGATCCCAATTTTGGCGGCGGTCATGGTGAAACAATGTTCCGCTCCATGATGGTGGATCAATACGCCGAGAAAATGACCAATGCCGGTGGCCTGGGAATTGCAGATGCTGTGACACGCGAAATCCTCAAGACGCAGGGAGCCTGATATCATGACAACCGAAGAAATGGTCATTGAGCTAAAAAGCGTCACTTATGACCTGATTTCGCTGCTGGAGCGTGAAACCGACGGCATGCGCACCCTGGACACGGCCGAATATGACCGGTTCGTATCGGA
The DNA here is from genome assembly GCF_001907695.1 of Thalassospira sp. TSL5-1. Classification (NCBI taxonomy): domain Bacteria; kingdom Pseudomonadati; phylum Pseudomonadota; class Alphaproteobacteria; order Rhodospirillales; family Thalassospiraceae; genus Thalassospira; species Thalassospira sp. TSL5-1. The sequence goes on along the minus strand of NZ_KV880637.1, from coordinate 575,764 downwards.
AAAATCTGCCCTGTCGATGCAGTATGAACAGCTGACCCAACAACTGCGCTCCCGTGCGGAAGAGCTAAAAGCCCTGCCCGAAGAGGAAAAAGACGAACTGCGCGACCTTCATGCCCTTTTTCAGGATGCGGCCAAACGCAATATGCGCGCCCTGAAAGCAGCCGAAATCACCAATCAGCGCATGATTGACACCATCGTCAAGGCCGTCAAAAGCCAGGCCAATGAACAGGTCACGACCTATAACCGTGGCGGCTATGTCAACAGCCCGGCCGCCCGTGGTTACAATACAGGCAAAAGCCGCAGCACCCTATCGATCAGCCTGAACGAAACGTTTTAAGGTCCGGGGAAAAAACCATGTCACTGACACAGGCTCTTAATTCCGCCATTACCGGATTGAACACCGCACAATCGCGGATCGCGATCACGTCGTCAAACATCGCCAACGTCAATACACCTGGCTATTCGCGCAAATATGCCGGTCAGGAATCTCTGACCCTGAATGGTCAGGGGGCCGGCGTGACCGTTAGCTCCATTACCCGCAATGTGAATACGGGGCTGCAGGCCGAACTGCGCGGTGAACTGGGCAAGGCCGGAACGGCATCAGTCCGTGACGAATTTTTTCAGCGCGTACAGGTGCTGTTTGGCACGCCAAAATCAAATTCGGCCATCAGCCAGCGCATCAGCAATCTTTCCGACGCGTTTGAACAGCTCAACAGTTCGCCCGAACAAAACTCGCCCAAAGTGCAGGTGCTGGCTGCGGCAACCCAGCTTGTGGATTCTTTTGGCAAACTCTCCGACCAGATCCAGGGTCTGCGCGGCAATGCCGATGACCGGATCAGCCAGGAAGTCAACCAGGCCAACGAGCTTCTCAGCCAGATAGCCAAACTGAATACCGATATTGTTCGACTGGGCAATATCGACCAGCCGACAACAGAACTACGCGATCAACGCGACCAGAAGGTCAATGCGCTGTCCAAAATCATCAATACATCCACCTATACCCGTGACGATGGGTCGATGGTGATCTTCACAGCCAACGGCTCGCGTCCGTTGCTGGACCGCAGCCCGATACCGCTGAGCTTTTCGCCCACAGCCGGTTATGAACCCGGCTCCAGCGGTTCTAACATCACGCTTGATGGCGTAGATATCACCAACGAAATCAAGACCGGCACCCTGCGCGGCCTGATCGACATGCGCGACCAGGACCTGCCGCAACTGGCCGATCAGATCAATGAACTTGCCATCCAGTTGCGTGATGCCATTAACGAAGAACACAATAAAGGAACCGCCTTTCCGCCGCCCACCAACATGACCGGGGCACGCCAGATCGAAGGAACCGACCTTTTTTCAGGCACCGGCACATTCCGTGTGGCAGCCCTTGATTCAGCGGGCGATATTGTCAGCTATTCGGATATCGACCTTTCAACCCTGCCCAGCCCGGCTACCATCAATGATCTGGTTTCGGCCATCAATTCGTCCGGGGTTGGGGGGGACTTGCAGGCAAGAATTGCCGACGGTCGCCTGGTGGTTGAAGGCAAGAACGGCAACCGTGTTGCCATCAACGAGCTGGACAGCGCTGTTACGACGAGTGACGGGCGCAGCCAGGGCCTGTCGCATTATTTTGGCCTCAATGACCTGTTCACCACGGCCAAAAATTCCCGCACCATGACTTCAAAACCGTTGTCAGATGCGACCCGCGCGCTGGGTGTTTCCGGGACACTGACTTTTGCTGCGGGCAGCTCCAGTGTGCTTTCTCCCACACTGTCGATCACCTATGCCAATTCCGACAGTTTGACCACCATCCAGAACAAGCTGCGTGCACAATTGACAGGCAGCCTTGGCCTCACAGCCGAACAGGCCGAAAACATGGTCTATGTCACCCAGGATGGTGACCGCTCCCGCCTGGTGATTGCCAACGATGCCAATATGAAAGTCACCGATACGGGCAATTTATCAAAAACAATCGGCCTGACCGAAGACCAGCCAAACATGTCGGGCAGCATGACGGTGTCGCACGACATTCTCAATGATCCGGCACGCCTGTCGCGTGGGACGCTCAATGCCGACGTTTATGAATCAAAAACCGGTTCTGGCGGTGTTGTAATTGCTGATCCGGCGGCCTCGATCCCCGGTCTGGGTACCCCGGCAACCCCGCCGGCCCCGGCGGGCACAAATTATACCCTTAATGTTGTCGGCCCCTTTGGCACCGTGCCGATTTCCTATAATGGCAGCACCGACTCGCTTAACTCAATTGCCGCACGCATCAATGCCGATTCCACCCTGACCGATAATAACATCAATGCCGAAGTGTATTTTGATGGCGCGGCTGGCACCTATAAATTGCGGGTGCAGGATGCAGATGGCGACTCGATGTATATTACCGATAATTTTGCCTCGATGCCGGCTGCGGGTGCGACACAAAAAAGCCTGGTCGAAACACTGGGTCTGGGCATCCCCTATGGCATTCGCGAAGGTGATAATTCATCTTCGGCCAGACTTGCCGGGTCACTTGCGCGCAACGATATCAATTTTGATGCCGCAGGGGGCCTGTCACCTGAAAAAACCTCGCTGATCGACTATGCCGCCAGCATCATCAGCACCGCATCAACAAAGGCCGCCACCGCCGCCGACCAAAACAAATTCCAGAATTCGATAGCCACCGACCTTGATACCCGAATTCAAAATGAAGCCGGGGTTAACCTTGACGAGGAAATGTCGGACCTTATCATCTTTCAGCGGGCCTACTCGGCCTCGGCGAAAGTGATAACGACGGTCGATGAATTGTTTGATGCCTTGCTCAGGGCGGTTTAAGATACCGCTCGCAAAGGAGAGTTGAAATGGTAACACGGGTTGCGACCTATACCAGCCACACCCTGCTCAGCAATCTGGCGCAGAGCAATGCGGCAAAAGTTGCCGAACTGAGCAATCAGGCTTCTGGTGGTGTCAAATCGCGCACCTATTCCGGTATCGCCAGCGATACACAACAGTTGTTGAATCTGGAAGGGTCGCTGACACGTAACAGCCAGTACATGAACAATATCACCCAGGTAAAATTGCGCCTGCAAAACATGGAATCGGCAACCTCCTCGATGTCCGATATTGCTACGCGTATGAAAACGCTGCTCCTGCAGGGGCTGAGCAATTCGCAGGCCGATGACCTTAACCTTGACGAGGAAGGTCGTCAGGCAATGGCCCAGGTGAATTCACTGCTCAACTCAACGCTGGATGGCCGATACCTGTTTGGCGGGGCGACAACCGATTCGCCCCCGGTCAATCTCGAGCAATCGCCCGTTCCCGACACCTATTTTGCCAAGGTGACAGGTTATGACACGGCAACACTGGGTTCAATAGGGGGCACGACCGCAGGCAGCCTGGACATTAACGGGCAAACGATAACATATGCGCCGACCGATACCCTTAAAGACCTCGTCAACCAGATCAATCAGCTTTCACCACCGCCAGCCGTAGCATCAGTACGCGCCGACCCCGGCTCAAACAACTATCGCCTGGTGATCGAGGATTTTTCCGGCAACCCGATGTCGATTAGCGAAACCGGGGGCGGCAATCTGTTGGATGGATTATCGCATAATCCCGCGTTGAGCGCCGAAACCGGCTATTATCAGGGCGATCAGAAACACCTGTCGGCGCGTGTGGATGAAGATTATTCCGTTAATTACGGGGTCCGTGCCGATGACCCGGCCTTTGCCAGCCTGATTGCCAGTTTGCGTATTGTCAGTTCAACCACCGACGAAGATTCTTTACGTATGGCACTGGGGCACATCGAATATGCGATTGAAAACCTGCCCAATGTCGGGTCAAAAATCGGTATTGATACAAAAAATGTCGAAAGCGTTGAATCACAGCACCGTGACTTTGAAGTTTTTGCCAATAATGCCATTTCCGACATCGAAAATGTCGATGTGCCTCTAACCCTGATCGAGGTTGAACAACATACAACCGCCCTGCAGGCCAGTTTCATGGCAATTGCCAAGACTTCGGATATTTCTCTCGTGAATTATTTGCGGTAAGCGTTGATTTAAAACATGGAAGCAACACGCAAACTTGACGAAGCTGCCATCAGGCATCACATGTTTTAAAACTTCCGCCCAAGGGCGCTATATTTGGGGAAAGACCACAGCAAATGACCACGCAGCCAACGCAAGACGCCAATGTACCCAAATCGATCCTTGTTGAAACACGGTTTGGCGATATCGAATTTCTGTGGGACAAGGCGATTTACATGCCCGTCGGCCTGCTGGGCTTTACTGACCAGCATGTGTTTGGCCTTGCCAATATTCCGGGTAAAAGCCTGGACCAGTTCAAACTTTACCAAAGCCTGACGGACGCCGATCTGTCCTTCATCATCGCGCCATATAACCCCGAAAGCGGGATTTACGATGCCGCAGATCTTGAACGGGCAGCCAAAAGCCTGGCGATCCCCGAGGAAGATATGGCGATCCTTCTGATTGTCACGGTGCGCCCCACAGGAAATGATCAGGGATATGCCATGTCGGTTAATCTCCAGGCACCGGTCATTGTCAATACAACCCGCCAGATTGCGTGGCAGCATATTATGCCGCATGACAAATATCCTGTTCAGCACGACATCTGAGCCCGATCTTTGAGGCAAAGCGGGACTCGTTTTCGCTTTGTTGACCCCGTTTTTCGCCAGCCCAAACCGCACGTTTCTGGCGAGAAAACCCCGAAACCCATGATTATCTTTGCATAATTCGGGATTTCAAATAACAGTAGACTCTATCTTCGCAGTTGGGTATATTTTGACTATCGAATCGGCAATCCCTGATCAAGAAGATCTCGGAGCCTTCCGGCGAAATCGCCGGGTTTGATTGGCAAGATCGCCAATTGCAAGTGATCCATGTAGGAGTATATCACTATGGCTTTGAACATTATTTCCAACTACGCTGCCAACGTTGCACACCGTAACCTCACGGCTTCTGATGAAGCAGCGACCCGGTCGCTCGCCAAGCTGTCTTCGGGTACCCGTGTTGTTTCCGCCCGTGACGACGCTGCCTCGATGGCCATTGGTGCCCGCCTGAATGCGGAAAGCCAGTCGCTCAAAACAGCAACCGTTAACGTTGGCCAGGCCAACTCGATGCTGCAGATCGCCGATGGTGGTATGGCAACTATCGACAACGTTCTCGTTCGTATGAAAAGCCTCGCTGTTCAGGCATCTTCGGGCAACTTGTCCGACGTGGAACGTGGCTTCCTCAATAACGAATATGGTAGTCTGACAAACGAAATTGACCGTATCGCTGGTACTACCAAATTCAACGACAAGCAATTGTTGGGCTCTGTTGCCGGGGTTGAAGTCGACCCTGCCGCTATTGGCTCTGATGTCACAGCAGCTTCTGGTATCCAGAAATTGACTTTTGGTAGCAATACGTCTGTAGTTGGTGGTTCTGATATTGAATTTAACTTGCAGGATGTTAACGGCAGCACAGTCTTGACGTTGAAGGATACGACCTCGGGTACGAGTCAATCAATTGACGTGACTAATTTTGCTAAAACAGGGGGCAGCCAAGCACTTGGCGCCGGTGAAACCCAAGACTTTAACTTCGATGAACTTGGCATCACGCTGACCGTTAATGAAAACTTTTCGCAGACCGTAGATCAGTCTAACGGCGCAACGGCCAACGACTGGACGAATGATGCTACGGCCAACAGTTCCGCCGCAGCGAATCGTACAATTACCACACGTGCCTCAACAGCAACCGCCACTCTGGATCCGGTTGAATTCCAGATTGGTTCTGGTAACACGGCGAATGACCGGTTCACAATTACTCTGGATTCAGTCAATTCCGCTACGCTTGGTACAAGCGGCGCAGGTGGTTCTAGCACAACAGCTTTGTCAGCTAGTGACTTGAACAGCCAGACCAACGCAAAATCTGCGATTGAAACAGTTGGTAACGCGATCAACGATCTGCAGACCGCTCGTGCAAAGGTCGGTGTGTTCCAGAACCGCCTTGACTTTGCCGCTCAGAACCTGTCGACCACACAGGAAAATACTGAAGCTGCCCGGTCGACCCTGATGGATCTTGACGTTGCGTCGGAAATGACCAAGTTCAGCTCGAAACAGGTGCTGGTCCAGTCTGGTGTTGCCATGCTGGCACAGGCCAACCAGATGCCGCAGAACCTGCTGCGTCTGTTGCAGTAATCCGGATATTCGTGACGGAACGGGGGCTGGTCCCCCGTTCCTTCTACGGATTATCCTTTGTCGATTTTATCGGCATGGGAGGCTTAAATGGAAATTACACAATCTGTATCGCCGCTTCATGGTTCCGGTTCTTCTTCAACCGGCTCTGCTGCGGCTTTAGGTGTTTCTTCTTCAAGCCAGCCCTCTGTAAATTCGGTGGCTTCGGCCCCCGCACCGGTATCAAGATATCAGGCATCTGGGGATATTGCTCCGATTGATGCGACAGATCAGTTAAAACAGGCCTTTGCCGACCTTGACCTTCCGGATCGCTCGATTGACAATTATCGGGTTGAACTGAATTTCAACCGCGATACCGGACGCGTTATTGCCAAGGTAACAGATCGCTCAAACGGCGAGGTTCTTCGCGAAATTCCGTCAAAAGAACTTCAAAAGCTGTTTTCCCAAATCCGTGATTACCTCGGTACCTTTGTAAACGAAGAAGCCTGAAATCTGTTATCATGACGGAACAGGCATGGTATTTGCGTAACGATTAGCGCATCATCGTTTTCGGGCAAAATTTGCCCAACATTATGTTACCGGGAGACGCATCATGAGTGGCGTCAATTTAAATAACGTCTATGTCGGCGAGAATGGCCGAATTCAGCTTTCGGGGCTGAGTTCCAACATTGACTTTGTCAATGTTGTTGACCAGATGATGAAGGCACGCCGCATCCCGGCTGACACACTTGAAAAACGCATCGAGTCAAACGATACGAAAGTAACTAGCCTGCGCGAGTTGCAGGACCTTGTCAAAACCTTACAGACCTCGATTGACAAACTTTACGGCGAGGCGAGCTTTGATAAATCCAAGGATACGTTTGCCTCGAAACAGGCTTTCGTTTCATCGGCGGATGGCAATGCTGGCAATCTGATATCCGTCAGCGCGAATAACAATGCTGCAACGGGCAATTACAAATTCGAAATTTCGCAGATTGCCTCCAAACACAAGGTTGGTTCGGAGACCCTTGGCGCAAACCCCACAGACGCCCTGAGCACGACGACAAATGGTGGCGGCACTGCCATTGGCACCGGGACATTTTCTGTCGGCACCTCCAAGGGATCTGTTCAGATTGAAGTGACCGACACCGACACGCTGCGGGATGTACGCGACAAAATTAACGCGACATCCAGCAAGACCGGAGTTCAGGCCTCTGTCGTCAAGGTGGCTGAGGGGCAATCCACCCTTATCCTGACCTCGACAGACGAAGGCTCGCCAAATCGCATGACTCTGTCCGATGACAGTGGCAATGTGCTTCAGAATATGGGCATCCTCAAGGATGACGGCTCTGGCACGATGCTCATCAATAGTGACCAGGAAATTGACCCGGGCAATGATGCGCAATTCACGATGGATGGTGTGACGATTACGCGGTCGTCAAACAATATTGACGATCTGGTCGATGGCATGTCGATCAGCCTGTTCGACGCCAAACCCGGCACAACAATCAATGTTTCCATCGAACAGGACTTGAGCAAAGCCAAAAACGCCATCGTTGGCTTTGTAGATGCCTATAACGCGGTCAAATCCTTCATCAACGAAAAAACCTATGTGGACCCGGCAAATAATAAGGCTGCAGAAGGCTCGGTTCTGCTGGGCAATTCCACGGCAAAGTCGGTTGAAAGTACCCTTCAGGCGATCGCCGGAGCGACACCGTTCCGGACAACGTCAGAAGATTCTGACATATCAGTACTTGCACAAATTGGTATTACGTTTAAGTCGATAGCTGACGCCCAAGCCGACAGCAGCGAGAAGGGCAAATATACCGCAGGTACGCTTGTTCTCGACGAAAGCAAGCTGAACGACACGCTGATCAACAATGCGGATGAAGTTTCTGAATTGTTTGGTTTCAAGTCGGTTACGGACAATCCGTCTTTGATCATGACCAGCTTTACCGGCAACACCAATGCCGCATCTTACAAGTTTTCTGTCACCAAGGATGCCGCTGGCAATATTACCAGTGCAACCTATACACAGGATGGCGGCGACCCACAGAATGCCACCATCAACGGTGACACTTTAACGACGGCCGACGGTTTAAAGCTGTTTTATAATGGCGGCGATGATAAAACCGAAACAGGCACCATCACGACATCGGTTGGTTTGGCATCACGCATGCACTTTGCAATGAAAGGGATGCTCGACAGCGAAAACGGCACCCTCCATCAGGGCATCGAAGCTTTTGAAAAAGAAAACAAAAGTTTTAAAAAGAAAATCGATGGCATTGACATGCGCATTGCCAACCAGCGTGAAGTCATGATGAACAAATTCATCAATATGGAACAGTCTCTTGCCAAGTTTAAAAACATTCAGAACTCGCTTAGCGAGTTGATGGCGGCTGGCAAGAAAGATAAGTAAGAAATCGATCCCGTTTTTTCGATTTCCGTGTTTAGACGATCAAGGAATATGGCATGAATACAAACGCAGCCCGAGCCTATGGCGACCAGCAGGTCAACACGGCATCGCCGGCCCAAATGGTTTACATGCTGTATAACAAGGCAATATCCGTATTGCAGGAAGCCATCAAGGCGATTGAAGCAAACGATATTCAGGCACGTTGCAATGCCAATTGCAAAGCAATGGACATTATTGCCCACCTGCAAGGAACACTCGACCTGGATCAGGGTGGCGAAATTGCCCGCAACCTGCAGGAAATTTACCGGTTTTCGCTGGTGCACCTAATGAAGGTTGACCGACATAACGACCCACAGGCAGCACAGGATGTTATTGGCCTGCTGACGCCAATGCGGGATTCCTGGGCCATTCTGGCGCGGCGCGGGGGCGATGAATTACGCCAGGCCATGCAAAATGCCAAGGATGGAAACCCGGAACAGCAGGATTTGTCACCCGAAGCGACTCAAGCCGATGGTGAAGCTGCTGGCAATAAACCGGTCGCATCATCAGACGAAGGTGATAAACAACCGCCACGCCCGTCGGGCATTTCGATTTCCGCCTGACCTGCTCAGACAGCAGATAACAGTTTGACAGCACAAAAAAGCGCAGAGTTTGCGCTCATGTCCCCCGATCCACAGGACCGGGGGATTTTTTGTCCCGCAGGCAAAACTTCCTTCCCGTTTTCGCCCTTTCGGTATCCTTCGCTTCATTCTTTTCCTGACATGATCGCGCTGCTCTTTTTACCCTGTTCCGGGCAACAGGCACCGATGCAAACCGGCAAAAAGTGCCCGATCATCTCCACCTCGGATTAAGGTACTGATTTAAAAGAGATTACAGCACGCACGAAACTGGCCCGATGTTTGCATCCTCTATCGCAGACTTACAAAAGGGACCGTGTCATGCACAGCTCTGCGATCGATAAAATCAACACGCCAACCATATCGGTGCCTGCGCAGAACCAAACTGCCAGCAGCAGCGTGGCCTTTGCCGACGTCATGGACAAAGTCCAGGCGGAACGGTCCAATAATGCGGCCCGCACCCGGACCCAACCGGCAAATACTGCCGCCACGGAAACCGCCTTGCGCGACACGCGCAACGACCGTGAAGACCGTGCCCCTGTTCGCGAGAGCGCACGCGACGACCGCGATGTGGACGGACGAAAAAGTGACCGCCCGGACGAACCGGCGCAAAAAGCCGACAGCCCGACCAAAGAAGACGTTCACCACAAAGACAAGCCGAAAACGGCAGAGCAGACAAACGATACAGACAACACGCGCACAGAAGATAAACCTGCAGAAAAAACGGCCGCCAACGACACGGCCAAACCGGAAAACAGCCAGGACACCGAAACTGGCGAAAAACTGGCGGACACGAGCAAACCTGCCAAAACCGGAACCGCGCAGGACGAACTGGACGTTAATGGCACCCCCACTGTGACCGAAGCCCTGGCGGCTGCAACCCAGCCCGTTATTGCCAGCCAAAGCAATATTGGCCTGCCGATGGGCGTTGGCACACAGGGCACAAATATGCAGACCGGTGACGGATCATCAAAGGATGCGTTATTAAATTCAACCGCGCTGTCACAATCGGCCTCGGCAAATAATGCCGTGCAGGGAGATGGCGCAGCCGCCAAAACCATGCAGGCTGCCGCCAAATCCGGCACACCTGCAGAGGGGGACGCCACAGGTACCGATGCCAAAGCCGGATTTGAAGCCGCCTTAAAACAGCAGGGGGCCGGCAAAACGGATGCCAGCACAAGTGCCAATGCAGGTGCGAACAACCAGAATGGCAACAATAACGCTGCGGCCAACGGGGCTAATGGGTCCAATACCGCCAATGCCAGTCATCAGGCCACTAACACCACTATGGCAAATCTTGCCGCCCTGCAAAATGCCGTAACGCCGCAAGGCTCAACCCCGGCCACAGCCAAGGCGCAAAACCCGGCCAATGCCGGTGTCGGGGCGGTTGACGGGACAAATGCCAATGGCCCAGTGACTGGCCTGACCGGACAGAATGCCAATGGCGCAAACGCCGCAGCCACCGCCCAGGCCGCCACGCAGGCCGGTAAAGGGGCGGCCACCGCCCAGACCGTGCAACAACAGGTTGCCGTCCATATTAAAAATGCTGCGGGCGACGGGGTAGATCGCATTTCCGTACAGCTCCGCCCGGAACATTTAGGCCGGGTCGATGTGAAACTGGAAATATCGCATGACGGACGGGTTCAGACCGTGGTCCAGGCTGATAATCGCCAAACGCTTGATATGCTGCGCCAGGATGTAAAGGGTTTGCAGCAGGCCCTGCGTGATGCCGGGCTGAACGCCGATTCCCAAAGTTTTACCTTTGAACACCGCCAGGACGGGGGACAGGGCCAAAACCCGCAACAGCAGGCCGGAAATTCCGGACGTGGCGTGGCTTCCCGCCCCAATGACGGCGACATTATCAGCGGTGCCGAACTGGCACAGCATGTGGCTGTGGGGTACGGGATCAATTCCAACGGCCTTGTCGATATCCGCATTTAGACACCGGAGATAGCAGATGACCGTATCATCCATGACCAATATCGGTCTCCAGGGTACCAACGCAAATGCGGCCTCGTCACGCGCGGCGCAGTCGCTGTCGCAAAACTTTGACAGCTTTTTGACGCTGCTGACAACGCAGTTGAAAAACCAGGACCCGACCTCGCCGATGGAAAGTGACAAATTCACCGACCAGCTGAGCCAGTTCGCCCAGGTTGAACAGGGAATTCAGACCAACAAAAACCTTGAAAACCTGCTGACCATGCAGGGACAGCAGCGCCAGCTTTCGGCCCTGTCCTATGTCGGTGCACAGATCGAGGCCGTTGGCGATACCAACTGGTACACACCGGGCGAGCCTTTGAACTTCAAATACAGCATTTCACCACAAGTGCCCGCCGCGAAGATTTCGGTGGTCGATCAGAATGGCAAAACGGTTTATGCCGAAGAAGTAAAAAACATCGAAGGTGTTCAAAACTTCACCTGGAAAGGTCAGAACAATTCCGGGGATGCCATAGAAGATGAAGCAGGTGCCTATACCCTGAAAGTCCAACCCCTCTCGACGTCTGGCGAACCCTTCAAAGACAAAGAAGGCAACCCGGCCCGCGTCTCGATTGGCATCGTCGGCAAGGTCGACAGTGTCGATATTGGTGATAACGACATTTATCTGCGCGTCGGCGATGTATCGGTACCATTTGGAACCCTGACCAACGTCAAACTCGCCTCGAATCCGACAGACGACAAACCCGGCACAGGAGGCACGGATGGCACCGGCGGCACTGACGGAACGGCAGGCGACGGCGAGACCGGCGGCACCAGCGAAGATACTGCCGACAACACGACCGGCAGCGGCGACCAAACATCAGACAACAACAATACCTGATCGAATAATCAATTGAAAAACCTAACAGCCTGTAAGCGCAGGAGATAAAAATGAGCCTTTTCGGTGCAATGATTTCCGGTGTATCCGGCCTGAACGCCCAAAGTCAGAACCTTGGCGTTATTTCGGACAACATCTCGAACCTCAATACAGTGGGTTATAAAAGCACAGTGGGTCGTTTTTCGACCCTTGTGACACAGGCTGCCACCGGCACCAAATACACGCCGGGCGGTGTACAGTTTCACCCGACAGCCCTGATCAGCAAACAGGGGTTGCTGCAGGCAACCTCGTCGACCACGGCTGCGGCCATTTCGGGCGACGGCTTTTTCCTGGTGCGAGACACCGCAACCCCGGGCGAGGATAGCGAGATGTTCTTTACCCGTGCGGGTGATTTCAAACCCGATGACAACGGCCTGCTTAAAAATACCGCTGGCTATTATGTCCAGGGTTGGGCAACAGACCGTAACGGCCAGCTTCTGGATCGTAACGGTAATGTCACCTCGTCGAACAGTTCGGCTGCAGGCGACCTGCAGGTTCTGGACATCAACTCCATCCTGACAGCCGCCGCCTCGACCACCCGTATCGAATTTGGCGCAAACTTCAATTCGGATGAAACCGCACTGAACGGCACCCCGACAACCTCGAGCACGGCTGGTATTGATGCCGACACTACCGATCTGACCACCCTGCCCGGCGTCAATGCCGGTGACACCTTCACGATTGCGGTTGGCACCGGCGCAGCACAGACCGTTACCATTGCAGCGGGTGAAACCCTTAACAGCCTCGCTACCAAGATTTCAGCCCTGACCGGCGTAACGGCGAAGGTGGATACCACCAGCACCAACCATACCCTGTCCATTGCCTCGACCGACCCTGAAGAAACCCTGACCCTGGCCGAAGGTACCAATACCCCGCTGGCAGGCCTTGGCATTGGCACCCTGACAACAACGCCGGCCTTTACCCCGGGTGCAGGCAATATTGCCTCGGGTGCGATTACGGCAAATAACAGTCTGCCAATTACGGTTTATGATTCTCTCGGTACAGCCCACAAGCTGAACCTGCAAATCGTCAAGCTGGGTCAGAACAAATGGGGCTATGAGCTAACCGGGTCGACTGAAGCAGGTCAACTTGACTCGACACAGCATCCGAACGGCCTGATCGCGTCGGGTACCATAACCTTTAACGGCGATGGTTCGCTTAAAACCTTTACCGATGAAGGTGGCCTGTCGCGTGTTGATCAGCCCATCACCGGCATCACCTGGACCAACGGCGCAGAACCCAGTTCCTTTACCCTGGATGCCGGGACCATCGGCCAGACCGACGGCATCACCCAGTTTGCTGCGGGCACCGATGCCAACGGCAACCTGATCGATTACACCACGCACTATATTAACCAGGACGGTGCCCGGGCCGGGACGATGGTGAATTACGGCTTTACCGAAGATGGTTATTTGCAGGTCGAATTTGCCAACGGGGTGAAACGCCCGGTCTACAAACTGGCGATTGCCACCGTTGAGTCCCCCGATTCCCTTGAGCACCATACCGGCAACGTTTACCGCCAGACCCGTGAATCAGGCGATTATCTGTTGCGCGAACCGGGCCAGAACGGGGCGGGCAAGGTGGTGGCATCGGCCCTTGAATCCTCGAACGTGGATCTGGCCGGAGAATTCACCAACATGATCGTGACCCAGCGTGCCTATTCGGCCAATACCAAAACCATCACCACAACGGACGAAATGCTTGAAGAGCTGATCCGGTTGAAACGTTAAACCGGGCAAACGCGGGTTTATCACCCGCGTGACCGGTTTGGCACGTTCTGCCACAGTTATGCTGTTAGGACCTTGCCCGGCTTTTTTGGCCGGGCTTTTTTTTTCCTGCGCGAATACCTACATGGTATAATGTGGATTGATGCACCCGAAAGACCCGGCATAGGGGCACAAGTGGGCAAAATTTGCCGGTCGTTAACCTGTTCTTCAACTTGCCCCCCTATTCGTGTTAGGGGATGCTAGGCAATGACAGCTTGCCAGTTTGGGAATTGGGGCGACCGAGCGGGATAGGAGCAGCCTGAATGGGCGGCATTTTACAGACTCTCAAGAGCCTGGGGCCGACACGTCTGATGGCGTTGTCGGGCGTGGGCCTATTGTTGATTGTGTTTTTTGCGTTTCTGATTCTGCGTGTTTCCGCGCCGAATATGGAACTGCTCTATCGTGACCTGTCCCCTGCCGATGCCGGGCAGATCGTGGATCGCCTGGAAACCCAACAGATCGACTATCAATTGCTTAAAGGGGGTACCGAAATTCTGGTGCCCGCCGACCAGGTCAACCGGATGCGCATTTCGATGGCCGAAGCAGGCCTGCCCTCGGGTGGGTCGGTCGGCTACGAAATTTTCGACAAGCAGGACGGCATGGGCTCGACCAGTTTCGAGCAGAACATCAACCATGTTCGCGCGCTCGAAGGTGAACTGGCACGGACCATTGCCTCGATCCAGGCGGTGAAACAGGCCCGTGTCCACCTGGTTTTACCCAAACGCCAGATGTTTTCACGCGAAACCCAGGAACCAAGTGCCTCGATCGCGCTGCAATTGCAGGGCAAGGAACTGGATGCCGAACAGATTGCCGCCATCCAGCATCTGGTGGCGGCCGCCGTGCCGCAACTGGTGCCCAGCAAGGTTTCCATCATTGATGAACGCGGGCATTTGCTGGCGCGGGGCGATGGTGAACAGCAAACTGCCACCTTCCTGACCCAGACCGCCAATGAAATGCGCGTGCGCAACGAAACGCGCCTGCGCAACACCATCGAAGACCTGCTGTCGCGCTCGCTGGGATATGACCAGGTACGTGCCGAAGTTTCTGTCGATATGAATTTCGACAAGATCACGACCAACAACGAACGCTTCAACCCCGATGAACAGGTTGTGCGTTCGAGCCAGACTGTGGATCAATCCTCGACCAACACCGAAACTGATGGTTCCGACCCTGTCACATTGCAAAACAACCTGCCCGACCCCAATCTGGGCAACAACAATGCGGGCAGCAACAGCCAGGAAACCCGGTCGGAAGAAACGGTCAATTACGAAATTTCCAAAACCACGACCACAAGTATCAAGGAAATTGGCGAAGTTTCACGTGTGACCGTCGCGGTACTGGTAGACGGAACCTATACCACCAACGAAAATGGCGAGAAGGTTTATCAGGAACGCTCCAAGCAGGACCTGGACAAGATTGCCGCCCTGGTGCGCAGTGCAATTGGCTATGATCCCAACCGGGGCGACCAGGTTGAAGTGATCAATATGAAATTTGCCGATACATCCGACATGTTCAGCGATGCGCCGGTTGATACCTTCCTGGGGCTCGACAAAACCGAAGTTTACCGCATTGCTGAAATGCTGGTGCTGGCGATTGTCGCCATCCTGGTCATCCTGCTGGTGGTCCGTCCGCTACTGACCCGTGCCTTTGAAACCCTGCCCAGCGCCGCCGACATGGCGCAGCGGCAGCTTCTGTCCGAAGATGGCAGCATGATGACCGAGGGCGGACAGCCCGCCCTGGCGGGCCCGGCCCCCGTCCCGGGGGCAAGCATGAATGACGAGCATGAAGAGCTGATCAATATTTCGCAGGTTGAAGGCCGGGTGAAGGCATCGTCTGTCAAAAAGATTGGCGAAATTGTCGACAAACACCCGGAAGAGGCCCTGGCGATCATTCGCAACTGGCTTTATCAGGAAAACTGATCGCCAATGGTGTGATGTTGCCTGTTTGATACTTTCCTGATCCGGGGTTACGACCCCGGACTAACACCCGACAGATTGCCGATATCATATGACTGCGATCGAAAAATTCAAATTTACCCTGAACTTTGACGACGCCGATACCGTCATCCGGCCGGCCGGCGCGCAGGAAGAACATTATTCGCTAAAACGCAAATCAAAAAAGAAGACTGCGGAAGAAGAGGCCCCGCCGCCCCCACCCGCCATTTACACCGAAGAGCAAATGCAAACCATGCTGCGCGACACCGAAACCCGCGCGCGTGAAGAAGCCTTTGCCCAGGGCCATCAGGAAGGCCTGACCCAGGGACGCGAGGAAATTCTGTCATCGCTGGAAAAGGCAGTTTCCGATACCGCCGCACAAATCGCCGCCTGGATGAACCATATTGACGAATTGCAAAAGCGGGCTCACGCCAGCACCGCCGAGGATGCCATTCACGTCACCCAGGCGATTGTCAAAAAACTGTTGCCGGTCTGGATGAGTGAAAATTCAACCGCCGAGATTGAACAAATCATTCGTCAATCGCTATCAAACCTGTTTGATGCGCCCAAAGTCTTGATCCAGGTTCACCCCGAAATTGCCGATAGCTTGCAGGACCGCGTTGCCGAAATTGCACGAAGCCGGGGTTTTTCCGGGCAGGCCGTGGTTGTAGGCGAAGCCAGCATTGCCAAAGGGGATTGCCGGGTATCCTGGGGCGATGGTACTGCCGTGCGCGACCAGGCCCGCACATGGGGCGAGATCAATGCCATTATCGAAAAGGCGATTGCCGCCCACCGCGAAGCCCATGACCTGCTCGACCAAAACCCGATGGCCGACCCGGCCCTGCAGGAAAGCCGCCTGCCCGACGAGGACATAAATACAGGTATGCACGAAACGACGGCAGACCATGCTGAGGCTGAGGCAACCCCGGCAAATCATGCCCCATCGCCAGTCCCCGAACAGGCCCCGACCCAAACGGCAAAGCAGCCTGCCCCCAACGATAGCACAGCCGAAAATGCCACGACTGACGCCGCATCGTCGCCGTCAGCCGAACTGTCGGAGCCTTCAGCCCGCCCTGACAGCACAGCATCGCAGGGCACCGGGCCTGCCTCGCGAAACGATGAAAGCCCCGCTAAAAAACCGCAAACCGATCACAATAGTTGAGCTGCCTAAATCAATGACTTTGGCACAATAAAACAATAGATTGCATCACAGCGGTGATGAAAGCGACAATACAGGTTCGCCAGGCGCAATCCACCTGATACAAGCAGGAGAACAAAATGGCAGATGATGACGATCTTGAACTGTCCGAACTCGATGATGACGATATCGAGCTGGAAGGCGAAGGAACCGAATTGCTGGCCGGACTCGATACCAGTGGCGAGGGGATGAAAACCTCCAAGGACCTGGAAGCGGTATATGATATTCCCGTCCAGGTCTCGGCGGTGCTGGGAAAAGCCACCATGCAGGTCAGCCAGTTGCTGAAATTGGGCCGTGGTGCTGTCGTGGAGCTTGACCGCAAAGTTGGGGAAGCTATTGATATATATGTCAACAACCGCCTGGTCGCGCGTGGCGAAGTGGTTGTTGTCGAAGACCGTCTGGGTGTCACCATGACGGAAATCATTAAATCGGAACGAAACTAGGCTGGTCAGAAGGATAGCTGGGAATGGCGGACGGGGGGACGAAGACGACGTTCGACATCGCAACGGTGGTCGGGCTTATCGTCGGGTTTGCGCTGGTGATAGCTGCAGTTGTGCTGGGCGGATCGCCGGGCGCATTTATTGACGTACCGTCAATCCTGATCGTCATCGGGGGGACTGCCGCGATTACAGCGGTGTGTTTTTCCCTGGGCGAGTTTCTGGGCATTGGCCGGGTACTGGCACGGACGATTTTTCATCCGTCGCGCAACCCGTCCGATGCGGCGCTGCAAATTTTGCAATTGGCCGAAATTGCCCGGAAAGGCGGTGTTTTGTCGCTGCAGGGCCACCTTGATAGCCTGTTAAGCGAGGAATATCTGTGGAAGGGCCTGTCGCTGGTGGTGGATGGCACCCCGCCCGAAGAAGTTGAAGGCATCATGCGCAAAGATATGAATGCCACGATTTCGCGCCACCACAAGGGGGCCAGCATCCTTAAGAAGGCCGGTGACATTGCCCCGGCAATGGGCCTGATCGGAACGCTTATTGGTCTGGTGCAGATGCTGGGCAATCTTGATGACCCGTCATCAATTGGCCCGTCAATGGCAGTCGCCCTGCTGACAACATTTTATGGCGCAGTCCTGTCCAACATGGTGTTCATGCCGCTGGCAGCCAAGCTGGAACGCAACTCGCAGGAAGAAGAACTGTTAAATTCGGTTTATATGGTGGGCGCGGTTTCCATTGGCCGGCAGGAAAACCCCCGTCGCCTGGAAATGTTGCTGAATTCCATTTTGCCGCCGGCAAAACGGGTCAGTTATTTTGATTGATCTTCTGTTGCCATTTTTTAGTGATAAATCAATGGTATTACAGCACAGACACACAAAAAGCGGATCAGAAAGAGATTAGGCAATGCAGGTATTGATCGTTGGTGGACTGGGCGGCCAGATTGGCGCAGCCAGCAAGATCGCGATGGCCCGGGGTGCCACGGTACAATTGGCCGAAAGCGTCACCACGGCGTTAAACATCCTGCGCGCGGGCAAGCGGATTGATCTGGTGATGGCCGACATCGCCCTGGATGTTGGCGCCCTGATTACCGCCCTGTCGGCCGAACGCATCAGCGTGCCGGTGGTCGCCTGCGGTGTGGGCAATGACATTAACGGCGCGGTCAATGCGATTAAGGCCGGGGCGCAGGAATATATCCCGCTGCCACCCGAAGCCGCCCTGATTGCCGCCATTTTTGAAGCCGTTACCGAAGAAAGCCATGCTCTGATCCATCGTGACCCGCGCATGACCGAAACCCTGCGCCTGGCCGAACAGGTATCACGCAGCAACGCATCCATCCTGATCACGGGTGAAAGCGGCACCGGCAAGGAAATTCTCAGCCGGTTTGTCCACCGTAAATCAAACCGGGCCGATAAACCCTTTGTCGCCGTAAACTGTGCGGCCATTCCGGATAATTTGCTGGAATCCGAGCTTTTCGGCCATGAAAAGGGCGCCTTTACCGGTGCCCAGGCCCGCCGGATTGGTAAATTTGAAGAGGCCAATGGCGGCACCCTTTTGCTTGATGAAATCAGCGAAATGGATGTGCGCTTACAGGCCAAGCTGTTGCGCGTGATTCAGGAACGCGAAATTGACCGGCTGGGCGGCAGCAAACCGGTCAAGGTAGATGTGCGTATTCTGGCAACCTCCAACCGCGATCTAGAATCCTATGTCCAGCAGGGCCATTTCCGCGAGGACCTTTATTTCCGGCTGAATGTCGTCAATCTTGATATTCCGTCATTGCGCGAACGGCCCGGTGATATTCCGGTTCTGGCCGAATTTTTTGTCCGAAAATATTCCGAAGCCAACGACATGCCGATCCGTCCGATCAGCCCGCTGGCGATTGAAAGACTGATGGGGCATTACTGGCGCGGCAATGTGCGCGAACTGGAAAACACCATGCACCGCGCGGTGCTGATTGCCGGGCCCGATGAAATTGGCCCCGAGGCCATTTTTCTGACCGGCGGCGCACCGGCCGCTGCAACCGCACAACAGCCTGCACCGGCGCCAGCAAACGCGGCCTCAAACCCCGCCCCGAACCCTACGACCCAAGGCGGCGGTGATCCACGCGATATTGCGCGCAGCAATGCCGCCGCTGCGGCCTATAACCCGGCTTATGTCAACCAGGCCTATCGTAATTCGGGGGCAGCCAGCGGGGCATATAACCAGCCCCCCCAACCGGCCCCAACCGGCCAAAACGGATATACCGCCCCCCAGCCAACCCCAGCCAGCCCGTCACACCCGGCAGAGGAAAACGGGGCCAATGCGATGGCCGAGCCAACAGAAACGGATCATGACGCGGTCATTTCCGAGAATGGATCCATCACGGCGGCCCTGGTCGGGCGCACGGTGGCGGATGTCGAACGGGAACTGATTATCGATACCCTGAAACATTGTTTTGGCAATCGCACGCACGCTGCCAATATATTGGGTATATCGATCCGTACCTTGCGTAACAAACTGCGCCAATATACCGACGAGGGTGTTGATATTCCGCTTCCGGGGAATGGATAACCCGACAGGGCACAGCACACCTTGCAAGGCACACTCAAAGCTGTGAAAGATCGTTGTCTTAAAACAATGACACAGCGGGAAATCGCCCCTAAAAGACAGGCAAAATGCCAGACGGGCAATAGGCAGGAAACCGATTAACAGACATGGCAGATGGTCGCCAAATAACCCCTTCGGGGTCGGGAAATTCCGGCGGTTCAGGCGGCGGCCGCGACTTTATGGCCAATATGCAGGGACGCCTGCGTTCCGCCATGCGGCGTGGCGACATTGCAATGGCGCTGGGCTTCGTCCTGATCCTCGTGATCATGATGTTCCCGCTGCCAACCTGGCTTCTCGATATGTTTCTGGCGGTTTCGATCAGTTTTTCCATTCTAATCCTGATGACGGCATTGTTCATTCAAAAGCCGCTGGAATTTAACTCTTTTCCGACCATTCTGCTGGTTGCGACATCGCTCCGACTGGCGCTCAACATTGCCACAACACGGCTTATTCTGGGCCACGGCCATGAAGGACCACAGGCGGCAGGTCATGTTATTCAGGCCTTTGGCAGCTTTTTGGTCAGCGGCAATTTCGTTATCGGGATCATTGTTTTTGCCATCCTTGTCATCATCAACTTTGTGGTGATCACCAAGGGTTCGGGCCGTATTGCCGAAGTTGCGGCACGTTTTACCCTTGATGCCATGCCCGGCAAGCAAATGGCCGTGGATGCCGATTTGTCATCGGGCCTGATCAATGAAGAACAGGCCAAGGCGCGGCGTAAGGAACTGGAAGAAGAAAGCGCCTTTTTCGGGGCGATGGATGGTGCCTCGAAATTCGTACGCGGCGATGCCGTTGCCGGCATTCTGATTACCTTTATCAACGTGATTGGCGGCATCATCATCGGCACCGCGCAAATGGGCCTGTCGCTCAATGAGGCGACTGAAACCTACACCATTCTGACGGTGGGCGACGGCCTGGTATCGCAAATTCCCGCCCTGATCGTATCAACCGCAGCAGGCCTTCTTGTCACCAAAGGTGGCATGGAAGGGGCAACGGAAAAGGCCGTTTTCGGCCAGGTATCGAACTATCCTGCCGCCCTTGGCATTGGCGCTGCGATGATGGGGGGCATGTCGCTTCTGCCCGGTATCCCCATGATCTGGTTTATGGGGGCAGCGATTGGAATGGGCTATCTGGCGTGGTATTTGGGCAAAAAGCAAAATGCCGCCAAAGAAGAAGCCTCCCGCATGGAAAATGATGCCGCCGCCGAGGCCGCCGCCCCCCCCGCCGAAGAACCCATCGCCAATGCCCTGCGCATGGATTATGTCCGCCTGGAGCTGGGATATGGCCTGTTATCGCTGATCAGCACTGAACGCGGCCAGAAACTGACCGATCAGATCAAGGCGCTGCGCCGCCAGATGGCGGCTGATATGGGCTTTGTCATGCCCAGTGTGCGTATTCAGGACAATATGCAGCTTCCGGCCAATACTTATGTGGTGCGGGTCAAGGAAATCGAGGCCGGGCGCGGCGATTTGCGCCCCAATATGCTGCTGGTGATGGACCCGCGCGGCGAGGAAATTACCCTTGCGGGTGAAAAAACCATCGAGCCGACCTTTAACCTGCCGGCCATGTGGGTGGAACAGGGCATGAAGGAAGAAGCCATGTTCCGGGGCTATACGGTCGTGGACCCGCAAACCGTGATCACAACGCATTTGACCGAAGTGGTCAAGGACCATATGCCCGAATTGCTGTCTTATGCGGAAACGCAAAAGCTGCTGGACGAACTCGAAGACGACCAGAAAAAACTGGTCGAGGATATTATCCCCGGCCAGATTTCAGTCGGCGGTGTCCAGCGCGTCTTGCAATCCCTGCTGACCGAACGCATTTCCATTCGTGACCTGCCGACCATTCTGGAAGGGATTGGCGAGGCCACGGCCTTTACCCGCAACCCGACCTTCATGACCGAACATGTCCGTACCCGTTTGGCACGGCAATTGTCGGACACCAATTCAAATGCCGACGGGGTTATTCCGCTGGTAACATTATCGCCGGAATGGGAACAGATTTTTGCCGAAAGCCTGGTCGGCAATGGCGAGGAAAAACAGCTTTCCATGCCGCCCAGTCAGCTTCAGGAATTTATCAACAAGGTGCGCAGTACCTTTGAACGATTGGGCATGATGGGGGAATCCCCCGTGCTGCTGACCAGCCCGGGCATTCGTCCCTATGTCCGATCAATTGTGGAACGTTTCCGCCCGGCAACCGTGGTGATGTCGCAAAACGAAATTCACCCCAAGGCCCAATTAAAAACAATGGGGCAGATCTGATGACACGGCACAAAGAGGCGTGCCATGCGTCTTAAAACCTTTACCGCCCCAACCATGAGTGCCGCAATGGCGCTGGTTAAGGAACATATGGGGCCAAATGCCATTATTGTTTCGACCCAGGACATTGCCGGGTCGGGCGTGCGCCTGACGGCCGCCAGCGACAGCGATGCCGATTTTGACATCGTCCCTGGTCGGGGCCGGGATGAAGGTTTTGATGCCCCCCGACTTGAAGAGCTGATCGAGGAGGCAGATGCCGCCCTTGTTCGCCATTCCATGCCCGAAAGGCTGCGCCTGCGACTGTGTGATGCAATGGGCCGCGAACGCAACCCCGGCAATGTGCAGCAATTACTAGCCAGTGCGCTCGACGAGATTTTTGAATTTACCCCGCTGCCTGAAAAAAGCAGCCCGCGCGCCATTGCCTTTGTCGGCCCGCCCGGTGCCGGTAAAACCCTGTGTGTTGCCAAGGCCGCCGCGCGTGCCGTGATGAAAAAACGCCGGGTCGCCGTGCTTACCAGCGATACCAAACGGGCGGGCGGCGTCGAGCAATTGCGGGCCTTTACCAATATTCTGAAAATTCCGCTGGGCATTATCAAATCGCCCGAGGACCTGCGCGACAAATTTGAAGCTGCGCGGGAGGCTGATCTGGTTTTTGTGGATACCGCAAATTGCAATCCCTATCAGCCGGGCGAACTTGCCGCGATGGGGGAATTTTTGCAATCCGTGCCCAGCGAACCGATCCTGGTTTGCCCCGCCGGTGTAGATGCTGAAGAAACAGGGGATATCGCCAATGCCTTTGCCGAATGTGGGGCAACCCGTATGCTCATAACGCGCCTGGATGTTGCATCCCGACTGGGAGGGGCGTTATATGGTGCGAACAAGGGTAATCTTTCACTTTGCAATGTTAGCATGACCGCACAGGTTGCCGACGGATTAACCGCCCTGAGCCCGGTCGCATTGGCAAAATTGCTGATCCCAGCCAGACACAACCACAAGAAAACGAGTTTCGCCGAGGTCATGAAATGACAGCCAGAACGGATGCCACCCCCAAACCGGCAGCACGCCCCAAGGGACGCAATGTCATTGCCGTTGCCTCGGGCAAAGGCGGCGTTGGCAAAACATGGTTTGCCATTTCGCTGTGCCATGCCCTTGCCCTGCATGAATTAAAAGCATTGTTATTTGATGGCGATCTGGGCCTTGCCAATATCGACATTCAATTGGGCCTGATGCCCAAGCATGACCTGGGCAGCGTTATTGCTGGCCGCCTTGCGCTGCGCGATGCGATTACCGAATTTGAAGATGGCGGGTTTGATATTGTGGCAGGGCGCAGTGGCTCGGGCACGCTTGCCAATCTGTCTACCGCCCGCTTGCAGGCCCTGTCCGACGACTTGCTGCAAACCGGCAAATCCTATGACAAGGTTTTGATCGACCTTGGCGCCGGGGTGGACCAGGGTGTGCAGCAAATGACAAGCCTTGCCAATACCGTGATCGTGCTGACCAATGGCGACCCCACAGCCTTGACCGACGCCTATGCCTTTATCAAGGTAACGCATATGGCACGGCCCAAAACCGACATTCGGGTGGTGGTGAATCTGGCAAAGGATAAAAAGGAAGGCGAAGCCATTTATGGTAAGCTGTTAAAAGCCTGCGAGGGTTTCCTTAAAATCTCGCCGCCGCTTTTGGGGGTTATCCGTGCGGACAGCAAGGTTTCGGAATGTATCCGCAACCAGACGCCGCTATTAACCCGGCACCCCAATTCCAATGCCGCCCAGGATATCGAGGCAATTGCAACAAGGCTGCTCGAAGGATAGTCCAATATGGCCGCAAACAGCCCAACCGTTCCGTCCGTTTCAGGTGCCAATGGCGTTGGTGCCGGAAATGTCGGTGCAGGCGGGGGCAGTGGTGCGGCCACAGCGATTGTGCAAAACCCGCCGGCCGCATTGGCAAAGCTGCCGGTTGACAGCCTGATACAGGCCAGTTTGCAGGCCAAAACCGGCACCGAAGTGACCCTGCAAACGGGTGCGGGCGATGTCACGGTTAAACTGCCACGCGCCCTGCCGGGCAACCTCAATGATCTGGTATGGGTACGCATCATGCCGCAAACCGGGACCGATGGCGCAAGCGGCCTGCGCTTGCAGGTCCTGCCGCAAACGATCCCCGGTGCAAGTGGCGCAGGTAGCACAGGTGGCGCGGCTGGCGGGACTGGTGCGGGTGCAACCGCCGCCACACTTAGCAATCCGTCAAGCATCATACCGGGGCAAAGCTTTACCGGTATCACCACCAGTGCCCTTTCTTTACCCGGTGGCGGCAGCCTGCCCGCTGGAAGCCAGGTCCAAATGATGTTTGTCAGCCCGGGTGCCGCCGCGCCCGCCAAGGCCGCCGGTTTAATGGCAGCCGCCCAGGGTGCGGGCATGACCGGGGCAACGTCACAGGCCAGCCTTGCCACCGCTGGGGGCACAGGCGGCATAACCGGCAATATGCCCGGTGCCTCCACTGCCACGCAAGGTGTGATCGGCAATACGGCAAATTCTGCCGCTGGAAATGCTGGTTTGTTGGCGACCAACGGGGTGAAACCCGCTGGCCCCATGATGCTGACCGGCACGGTATTGCCCCCCGGCAGCCCGGAGGCCCGCCTGCTGCCCGATGGCTTTACCGCCCTTCGCACTAACGCAGGGATCATCGGTGTGCGCCTGCCGGTTCCCGCCCCTGTGGGCGCAACACTTTCATTTGCGATTGATGGCAACAACCTTGCCTCGGCCCGCCTGCCCCAGCCGATAATGACCGAAGCCGAATTGATGGCCCGGGGCCAGGCCGCCAGCCTGAGCCAAAACTGGGACAGCCTGCAACGCGCCCTTGCCGCCCTGGCCCAAAGCGACCCGCAAGCCGCCCAGGCATTGTTAAATCAAATTCCGGCCGCAGGCCCGCGCCTGACCACCACCATGATGTTTTTCTTTACCGCGATTGTGGGCGCGGGAGGATCAGCCAAAAGCTGGCTGGGGGACCGCACCATTGGCGCGCTGGACGGGCGTGATGGCAGGGATAATGCACTGGGCAAAAAGCTTGATAAGGATTTTAACACCCTGCGCGGCATGGCAAGCGAACCCCGCGCCGATGGCTGGCGCGTAACGGCCATGCCCTTTCACATGGGCGAGCGCATCGAACAAATGCAGCTTGCCTGGCGACAGGGCCAAAACGAGGATGACGAAAACCGCGACAATAAATCCAGCGATCCCGGCACACGGTTTTTGCTCGACCTGTCCTTTACCCGGTTGGGTCATACCCAGCTTGACGGGCTGATCCGCAAGGAAAGCCAGAAATTTGACCTCATCGTGCGCACGGAAAACGTTCTTGAAGGGCCGCAACGCGACGATATTCGCGCGATTTTCAATCAGGCCCTGACGATTTCCAAACTGGGAGGTAGTGTGAATTTCCAAAATGGCACCCGCTTTGTCGAGGTCAGCCAGGAACCGGCAAAACCGGGCCCGCACAAACGCGGGCTGGAGGCATAACGGGTTCTTTTCGCGGGGCTGGCAATCAAACCAAAGCAGCATTATGCTGCATAATTCACATCCCCACCGGAAACAGGCCCATGCTAGAAATTTTTGAACGTCGCAACCTGATCGAAACCGAAGCCAACCCCGGCAGCCAATTCGATTATGTCGTGACATTGCAAAGCGAATTGCGCGGGGCCCAAAACGTTTTCCCCGCCCGCCTGAGCCTGCGCTATGTGCCCGACCGGCTGATCCTGAAACCGGGCTGCCTTGCCACCTATTTCCAGGAAATCGAAACAATTGAATTTGTTAATCTGGAACAGGCCGCCGTGCTGTTGATGGAAGATTTCAACAACGAACTGGTACCCCGCTGGATCAATATGCGGCTGGATAAACACACCGCCGATAACGGCACGGTACAACATCACGAAGCCACACTGGAAGACCGCCAGCCGCGCTGGAATAATGCCCGACTGATTGAACGGCTGGAGCGGTACTGATCATCTTACCGGAACGGCTGGCCGTGAATCCAGATCGAGAGCGAAAACCGCGTGCCTGCCACCGTTGGTGCGACCCGGTGTAAAACGAAACTGGGAAACAAAATGGCGGTGCCGCGTGTCATCGGCGCATCAATCACATGCCCGGCGGGGTTAAGCTGTAACTGTCCCCCTTCATAATCGGCCGGGTCCGAAAGCTGAATCACCATTGTCAGCTTGCGTCGGCGCGCTACATCCGACGCACCAATATCGCTATGCCAGTCATAATGGCCGCGCTGGTCGCCTTCGTAACGGGCGATCTGGGCATTTTCGGCAAAATCGGTCAGGCCAAAATCAAAACATTCCCGGTTGGCCGTTGCCACCAGATCAATGATCCGGCGCATCACCTCGGGTTCCTGGTCCTCGTTAAACCAGCCGATCTGGCTTCTGCGAATATGGCTGGCCGATTGCCCCTGCACCAACCCGCCTTCATCAAGGCTATCATTGAAATTGGCAATCAACCGGTCACAGGTTGCCACGTCCAGTGCATCCGGCACGATCAGGGACATTTCATCGGGAAACATTTCGCCCATACTCCAAAACGCGCCCTATTGGCACATGCGCCCATCTATACCGCTTTTTCCCTGCTGCCTAGCGGAAAATAGCAACTGTGCTGCGTTTTTATCCGCACCAAAATCACCCCTGCGATATCAGGCCAATAGGGCATATTTTAGACCTGTGCGATCTTTATCTGGCCTCCCTTTCACGCCCTGATCACGCGCGATAATCCGTTAACGTAATCTCGGGCCCGCCGGTGGCATTCGCATCCTCCGGGTCATGCGTGACCATCAGGGTGGGCAATTGCTGCTGGCGGGCCTGATCAAACACAAATTCGCGAAACTGGCTGCGCAATTTGGCATCCAGGCGCGAGAACGGCTCGTCTAACAACAGGGCCGACGGGGCGGATAATAAAACCCGCATCACCGCCACCCGTGCCCGCTGCCCGCCCGACAATGTTGCCGGGTCGCGGTCGGCAAACCCGGCCAGCCCTGCAATTTCCAGGGCCTGGTCAATTTTATCACGCCGCGGGCCGCGCCCGCGAATATCGGCAGGCAGGGCAAAGGCCAGATTGCCCCCAACCGATAAATGCGGAAACAGCAAATCATCCTGAAACAAAATACCCACATGCCGGTCCTGTGGCGGCAGGGTGCCAATTTCCCGCCCCTTCAGCCACACCCGCCCCTGGCAGGTAAAACCGGGGGCCAGCGTGCCGCAAATATAACCCAGCAAGGATGATTTCCCCGCCCCGCTGGGGCCCATCAGGGTGACGATTTCACCCGGTGCTACCGTCAGGTCCAGGTCACATAACACCTGCCCTTTCAGCGAGATTTTCACACCCTCCAGGACAAGCCCATTTTGGCGGCTGGCTGTTTCCGGGCTGCTCATATTTTTAAAAATCCTTTTGCCTTACAGACCATCGCGCATGCCCCGCCGCTTTCGAAAACAAATGGCAGGCACCAGCATTGCCAACCCAAAACCGGCAAACGGCAACAATGCCTGCAACAGGCCATAAATGCCAATCATGCGCCGATCATTTCCCGCCGCCAGCGCCACCGCATCGGTGGTAATGGTGGCAAAGCGCCCCGCGCCAATTAACAAAGTTGGCAAATATTGCCCGATGCTGACCGCAAAGCCCACGGCAAGAGCGGTTAAAACCGGACGGGTCAGAAGGGGTAAAATCACCTGCCAGAACACCCGGTTGGGATGGGCACCAAGGCACAACGAAGTGTGCCGGTATCGCTCATCCAGGCTGCGAAACGGGTCGGCCAGCGACAAAAACATGTAAGGCAGCACAAAAACCAGATGCGCCATTACCACCGAAATGAATGTCCGTTCGAGGCCAAGATAGCCAAAAAACACCTGTAACCCAAACATGAAGCTGATTTGCGGCATCAATAACGGCAAGTAAATCAGCCACATCGCCCCACGACCAGGCTGGGCCAGTTGGCGGCCTTCGCGTTCCAGACAGGCAATGACAAGGACGATGCCTATCATGATCGCCGCCCCGCCAATCAGCACACTGTTGCCCAGTGATCCGGCAAAGGCGGCCACCTCGCGCAGCCATAACTTTAGGGTAAACTGACCCGGCAATAAATCAGGATAGCGCCAAAACCCGGCAATACTCCAAACCGCCAAGGCCGCAATACCCGCGAGGATCAGGCCCGCCGCGAGAATGGAAACCACCGCGACCGTTAGACGCACCACGCCATCCCGGCGGTACCGCCCCCCGCCCTCGGCCCAGCGGCGTCCGCAAGAACCGGCAATTTTCTCGCCCGCCATCCACAGCATAATCTGCCCCCCCACCAGCGCCAATTGCAACAAGGATGCCGCCGAAGCCATAAAGCGCATCGACAGGTCCGGGTCAGACAGCCAGTGTAAAATACGCACCGCCAGCGGGGCCGGGGTGGTGGGTCCCAAAATCATGGCGACATCAACGACCGAGGCCGAATAGGCCAGCACGGCAAATAAAGGCAGACGGATTTGCGGGTAAATGCGCGGCAACACGGTTTTAAGCCACCCCGCCACCCGGCCATATCCCAGACTTAGGGCAACCTGCTGGCTTTGCCCGGCATTGGCCTGTTGCAGGGCCCCTAACGTCATTAAAAACAGAAACGGTATTTCCTTAATCACCAGCCCCGCCACCAGCGCCAGACCCCCGCCATCCTGCAAGGTAACAATATCGGGCGGCTGGTCCCACCCCGCCAGCGGTGCAAACAGCCGCACAATCCAGCCCGCAGGGGCGATTAAAAATGCCAGACCAAAGGCCGCCGCCGCATGGGGTATGGACAAAATCGGTGATAAAACCCGCTGGATAGCGCTAAACACCCGCGTGCCCTGCCAGGCGGCACAAAACAGCATTACCACCACAAAGGAAATCAGGGTTGCCAGCAGGCCCGTAACGGCAGAAAGACGCAGCGAAATGACCAACCCCGGCTGGGCTGCCAGTTCACGCCAGGCCGCCAGCGACCATTCCCCACCGCCCAGGGCAGGCAAATAGCCAAAGGCAGGCAATAATGTGCCCGATAATCCGGCCAATACCGGCCCGACCATTAAAATAACGGTGAGAACAGGCGCAAAACGTAACAAATTCGGCGTGTTTCCCGGTTAAAATGGTGTGGCGACACTTATTGCGCCACACCATAGCGTTTTTGCCATTCGCTTTCGACCAGTTCCATCCAGCTTGGATGCGGTTCGGGCAATACATTGCCCATTTCGGCGGGCGACAGGGTGGCAACACCCAAATCCAGCGCATCAAACGCCTTGCGGTCTGCGGCCGGGATTTTATCCATATCCAGCACGGTAAAACTGCCCCAGATTTCCGGGTTCTGTTTGCGCAACTGGGCCTGTGGCGACATCAAAAAATCGGCCAGCACCACCGCCCCGGCCTTGGCCGAGGCATTAAATGGAATGGCAACAAAGTTGGTATTGCCCAGCGTTCCGCCCTTAAAAACAAAACTGCGGACCGTATCGGGCAATTCAAAATTGGCAATCGCGGCGGAAACCTCGGCTGCACTAAAGGAAAACCCGATATCAATTTCATTATCGGCCATCATCGCGCGTAGTGCCGCACCATTGGCCGGGTAAGCCTTGCCTTCACGCCACAAAACCGGTTGCAGCTTGGCAAGATAGGTCCAAAGCGGGGCCAGCACCTTTTGCGCATCGGCCTGATCAGCCGGTTTTTGCAACACCGCCGGGTCGGCCACCAGTTCGCTCAGGACCTGTTTTAAAAAGGATGACCCCATATAATCAGGCGGCTGCGGATAGGTAAACCGGCCCGGATGGTTTTGCAGCCAGGCCAGAAGTTCCTTGGCACTTTGGGGCGGTGTTTTCACCCGTGCCGTATCATAAAAAAAACTGAGTTGCGCCATGCCCCACGGCGCTTCAAGCCCGTCGGTCGGCACGGTAAAGTCATTTACTGTGGTTGGTTTGCCGGTCACATCGACATATTTGAAATTGGGGGTTTGTTCCACCCACGGGCCAAACAGCAAATCATTGCGTTTCATCGCGGCAAAGTTTTCGCCGTTAATCCAGATCATATCCACCGCACCGCCATCGGTTTTACCGGCAGCCTTTTCGGAAACGACCTTGGAAACGGCATTGGCGGTATCGGCCAGTTTGACCTGTTTGACCGTCACACCATAACGTTCCTGCACCTGCCCGCCCGCCCAGGCAATATAATCATTAATGCGCGGCTCCCCACCCCAGGCATACCAGTAAACCGTTTGCCCGTTTGCCTGTTTCACAACCGCATCCCAATTGTTCATATCGGGTGCCGGGTCCGCCCGCGCCACAAGGGACGCCAGGCTAACACCTGCCCCCAACAGAGTTGCCACCATCAGACGGGTGAATGTTTTTGCCATGCCTGTTTCCTCCCCTAAACCGCGGATCGTCGTAAAACCCGCCGCGGCCCCATTTCCATGCGGAATAACATATTTTTACGACCGTTATCACCCTGTAAACCCTAGGCCTTCGCCCCATTAAATCAATTCACGCTTGCGTTAGAACCGCGTCAGACACATCTTGATCTGCGCCTGCCGCACGGCAACAACACGGGAACGGGTAGATAAATGTTTGACTGGATCGCTGATCCCCACATGTGGATCGGTCTTGCCACCCTGACGGCACTTGAGATTGTTCTGGGGATCGACAATATCGTTTTTCTGTCGGTCATTGTTGCCAAACTTCCGAAAAACCAGCAAAAAGCCGCCCGCCGCATCGGCCTGATCGGGGCGATGCTGATGCGGTTGTTGTTGCTTGCAAGCATCGCCTGGGTGATGGAACTGACAACACCCCTATTTGAAATATTTGACCGCAGCATTAGCGGACGCGACATGATTCTGATTGTCGGCGGACTATTTTTGATTGCCAAGGCGTCGATGGAAATTCACCACACCATCGACGAACCCGACGAACATGACGTCAAACCCGTGGCAGGTTTTATCGGCACGATCATTCAGATCATGCTGCTTGATATTATCTTCTCACTTGATTCGGTTATTACCGCCGTCGGCTTGGTGGATCATCTCACCGTCATGATGCTGGCGGTGATCATCTCGGTCGGTGTCATGCTGCTGGCCGCCCGCATGATTGGGGAATTTGTCGAAAAACATCCCTCGATCAAGATGCTGGCCCTGTCTTTTTTAATATTGGTGGGCTTTGTGTTGCTGCTCGACGGTGTGCAAATTCATATTCCGAAGGGCTATATCTATTTTGCCATGGCGTTCAGCCTGTCGGTCGAAACGCTTAACCTGCTTAACCGTCAGCGCAAACAGAAAAAACGGGCGCAAAATCAAGGCAATGCCGCGCCATAACCGGCCTTGTTCATGTGATGCCGCCGGACTGCTGCAATCGCGCAGCTGGCGGCATCCTGAAAACTACCAGACCCAGAACATCAAAACCCAGGCGTAAACTGGCGCTGCCAACCCCAGGGCAAACAATGCCGATGCCGCAACCTTTTGGGCAATCCCCCCATCCCTGTGCCACAAAATGGCGGCACCCAGCCATAACGACCACAGCGTTGCCCCAACCAGCAGGGCCAGGCGGGCCATAGGCACCCAACCCAGGGCAAAGCCATCAGCGCGTAGCAATGTCACCGTTTGTGCCGACAGCCCCAAAATAACCCCGCACGCGGCAAGCGGAATCAAAGCATGGGATAAATGATAAAAGGATGGCCTGCCCCCCCGCCCCATCGCCACACAGGCCAGTTTCAGAGGAATGGCAATTAACACCGAAAGAACAAGAGCCGTTGTGGCGATATAGCCCAGCAATACCACCCCATCCAGCACGGTTAAAACATCATTCTGGGCGGCATAATTGGTCAGAATCCACCACGGCAGTGTCGCCTGCAATGGCCAGATGATGTTGTGATTGACCAGCGCCATTGCCAGCATTTGCTTGATGGCGACAAACCACGGGCTGGCGCTCCATTCAAAGGCCCCGATGGCAACGCCCATCAGGCCGGTAATAATAAGCAGGCTGTCCCATTTGGTGGCCGTGCGACCCGACAGGTTGACAATCTCGTCATTCGGTTGGCGGGCCTGCAAAGCCACCGCATCATGAAAGCCACTGCAGCGGCCACACATATGGCAGGGCGACGGACTTTCCATATTTTTCACTGGCACCAGTGGCGCACAGTTAAACCGGTGTTCATGGCTGTGGGTGGCGGCGTTCATGTCCCATTTTGCCCGGTCCACGCCATAACGCATCGGTGCCAGCTTTGCGAGCAGGCCAAAAACCCCGTTCACCGGGCACAAATAACGGCACCAAACCCGTTTATTACGCCCGTATAGATAGCCCACAATAACCGCCCCCACGGTGGACCCGCCCAGCACCAGCAATACCGGGGCCGGATACTGATAAACGCTGGTCATTTGCCCATAAACCGTGGTCAGCACAAAAGCGACAAACGGCCAGCCCGGCCATTTTATCCACCGGGGAATGGCCCGCCCGCGCCCGTGGCGGCTGGCAAATTCGGTTAACGCACCTTCGGGGCATAACAGCCCGCACCATAACCGCCCGAACAGCAACATGGACACCAGCACACCGGGCCACCAAATGCCCCAAAACACAAACTGGGCAAAAACGGTGATATTGTTCCAGATATGCGCAGCCAGGCCCGGCAGGGGCATGACAACAGGTACAATCAGCAGGAACGCATAAATGCCAACCACCGCCCATTGCAAACGCCGGACAAAAACCTGATGGCGACGCAACCACATGCCAAACGCCAAAAGCCGCCCGGTGGGGGCGGCAACAGAACCATCTGCCGTTTTTGTGAATATCGTCATGTCTTAAAGGCCGCTTCACAATTACCGGGCACGCCAAAACGTGCCGCTATCGTCATTTCGCCACGATAACCCCATTGGCCGAAGGCTGGTCCATATGGAATTCATCATAAAATTTATATGTGCCCGCCGAGATATTGCGAATAACCACAAAGGACTTGACCCCAGGGGCCAAAACCTTTTCACGACGCAGGCTTAAACTTTCAAATTCCGCCGGGCTGCGGCCGGAATTTGTCACCACAATTTTAAAGGTACTGCCTGCGGGAACCTCGATCCGGTTTGGCGTAATCACGCCATCCCTGATGTCCATAGTGAAGACCTGCATCTCGTCGGCCTGCGCATTTGATGCGACACCCACCATGCCCGCCCCGGCCAGTATCAGGACCAAAAGCGCAAAAACAGCCTGTTTCCCGTGTTCGATCATGCCTGCTTCCCTGATTGCCAAATATGCGGAAAAAGCTGGCGCATCTGATATACGCCAGCTTTACGAACCTGTTAGTAACCGCCCTTTTTGCCAATACCGGCAAAGACAAATTCATAGTCCTTTTTGAACGGCTTGAACCACGGCGCAACGCCGGTTTCCTTGTCAATGTGCCGCCCAAATTTCGAGTCAGCCGACGGCGGTGCAACATCGAGCGTCAGCCGGTATTTGCCCGGCCCCATCAATTTGACATTGTCGCCATAATGCGGCCCATCATTGGCAACCATCGGCATCAGCATGCCAGATTCCGTTTTGCCATCATCAAGTCTGGTCAGGGTATAGCCGACCTGCAGGTATGGCGCCCATTCGCCTTCGGCCAGGCCGTTTTTATTATCAGCAAGAGCGTGAATATCAGCCTCAAGATGCACATCGGATTTATCCGCCGGGCGCATGATACCCTTGGGTTCCATCGTAATCGGCTGCAAATAAACGGCCGCCACTTCCAAACCGCCCCCTTCTTGGGGTTTCCCAATCGGATATTCCAGGGCCTGGGCAGGCAGGGACATCAAAAAGGCAGACACACCTAGACCGGCAGCACCAATCCTGGCAATCCAGGGGGCTTTGAATTTCATAACGCACATTCCTTCATACGATGAAGCCAAATGCCAACAGGCAATCAGCCCCAGACCGAGGGTGATAACGACGTGTTACAAATTTTGAAATGGGGGCAGAAAAGGAAGGATTTTGGAAACAACGCCCCCAAAGAACATGAGAAGTATTATCATTATCACACCTTGAAGGCCAGAATAATCGCAAGAAAATAAGAATAACCGGCAAAACCAGCCAGAAAATACCGCCCTTTTCAATCGGCAAGAAAATCAGAATTATCCCAAAGCGCGGGTTAATTGACATGCCTGGAATGACTTCAGGTTTATCGTCCCGTCTGCCATCATAGAGTCGCCCGGGGTAAAACGGCGTGTATTGATCGACTGTGTCTTAAGGCGCACAACCAAGAAAGTCTTGAAAAGCGGGCCTTTTTAACCTTAGCGTAACCCGATAAACATCAGGCGAGGCCCCAAAGCGCCGCCTTTACATTCCCATATCAAAACACAGCGAACCCGTGATGAAAAAAATAACGCCGCCTGCACGCCTTGCTGCCGCCTTTGAAAATGCCGGTTTGACCGA
Source organism: Thalassospira sp. TSL5-1 (assembly GCF_001907695.1). NCBI lineage: Bacteria > Pseudomonadati > Pseudomonadota > Alphaproteobacteria > Rhodospirillales > Thalassospiraceae > Thalassospira > Thalassospira sp. TSL5-1. Next base: position 541,129 of record NZ_KV880637.1, on the reverse strand, counting down.
TATTGATGTTTTGGAATTTCCTGCTGGCACCCGTTCTGCCGCCGATGCGGCAGCAGCTGTTGGCAGCGACATAAGCGATATTGGCAAATCGCTGGTGTTTCAGGCCAAAAACAGTCAGGAACCGATCCTGATTATTATGAATGGCGCCGACCGGGTCTGTGAAAAAAAGGTCAAGGCCATTATTGGCGAGCCAATTGGCAAGGCCGATGCCGCCCAGGTTCGCACCCATACCGGCTATGCCATTGGCGGCGTGCCGCCCTTTGGCCATGCCAATACCCTGCGCACGCTGATTGATGAAAAACTGTTGGCAAAACCGTCCATCTGGCTGGCCGCAGGCACACCCAGCAGCGTTTTCCAGCTTACCCCGGACCAGCTTTGCCACATTACCGGCATTACCACCGGCCATGATCTGGCGCTTGAAAGCAAATAAACAACACCACTGCCCACTCTGCGCCTTATTACACCTGCCCCTACCCCAAGAAGGACAGCTATTACATCAGCCCGTCCTTGCGGGTCGCGGCACGGGCACCAATTTCATCCAGGGTTTCCTGCTCCTTGCGCTCTTCCTCGGCGCGCAAGGCGGCAATCCGGTTGCGTTCGGAAATTTCGGCGGTTTTCATATCCTTGAAGGCCTGGGCAACCTGATCGCGAAAGGCATCAATTTTGTCTTCCTGCGCCTTGATCTGCTGTTCCAGTGCCTCGCGCTCCCGGATAATCGCACTGGCAAAATTGCCATAGGCAAAACCGGCAGTTTGCGGGTTTTCTGCTGCCACCTTTTGCTCGGCCTTCACGGCACGCTCCAGTTCCTGGCGCTCTTGTTTCAAATGCTCCGCCACGCGCAGCATTTCGCCCAATTCACGCTGTTTTTCATCCAGCGCCCATTTACGCACCCGCACCAGCGCCTTAAAATCCTTGGCCATTTCCCGGCCTTTCTCCTTGCCGCACAATTGTGCCCTAACCCGGTATCAACCGGGTAAAAACAGCCCGATTTAAGAATCTTCCCTGCCTTATCCGCCCAACGCCCGTTTGGCAGCATTAAGGTCGGTTTGATGCTGGCCGGACTGGCTGTTAATCCCGCCTGCCGGACGATAACCCTGCCCGCCAGTATTGCCCGCAACCTGGGCATTGCCATCTTCAACCGGGGCCATATCCAGCCTGCGGGCCAAATCGGCATAACCATCGGCCAGGCGGGTGCATTCATTTTTGCGCTGGCTTAAAAATTCCTCGATCAACGGGAAATAATGGATGGCTTCATCCACCTTCGGGTCCGTCCCCCGGCGATAGGCCCCCAGGCGGATCAGTTCAGCCATATCATCGTAGGTTGCCAGCAATTGCCGGGCGCGGCGCACAATCTGATTTTCATATTCATTGTTGCAGCCCGGCATGGTGCGCGACACGCTGCGCAAAATATTGATCGCCGGATACCGCCCCTGTTCGGCAATAGAGCGGTCCAGCACCACATGCCCATCTAAAATACCACGCACGGCATCGGAAATCGGTTCGTTATGGTCATCGCCATCCACCAGCACGGTAAACAGCCCGGTGATCGATCCCTGCCCCGGCCCGCCGGGCCCCGCCCGTTCGAGCAAACGGGGCAGTTCGGCAAAAACGGTGGGGGTATAGCCCTTGGATGCCGGAGGTTCCCCGACAGAAAGGCTGATTTCACGCTGTGCCATGGCAAAACGAGTGACGGAATCCATCATGCACAGCACATCCCGGCCCCGGTCGCGGAAAAATTCCGAAACCGCCATTGTCATATAGGCGGCCTGGCGGCGCATCAGGGGTGGTTCGTCCGATGTTGCCACCACCACGACGGAGCGACGCAGCCCCTCTTCGCCCAAATCATCCTCGATAAATTCACGCGCTTCGCGGCCACGTTCCCCGATCAGCCCCACGACGGAAACATCGGATGTGGTATGGCGCGTCATCATCGACAGGATACTGGATTTACCAACACCGGAGCCGGCGAAAATGCCCATACGCTGGCCACGGCAACAGGTCAGAAACGTATTCATCGCCCGCACCCCCAAATCCAGCTTGCCTGAAACCCGCTGGCGGGTATGGGCCGAGGGCGGGGTACGGCGAATAGGGTACGGCGCATTGCCCTGCGGCAACGGGCCTTTGCCATCAACCGGTTCGCCAAAGGCATTGATCACGCGCCCCAGCCAGCCTTCATCGGGGTAAATTTGCGGCTGGGTGTCGGCCAGTTCCACCTCGCAGCCAATGCCGATCCCGTCCAGTGCGCCAAACGGCATTAACAGGGCCCGTTCGCTGCGAAAGCCGACAACTTCGCAAATCACCGCTTCGCCATCGCGTTTCACCACCTTGCAGCGATCCCCAATCGAGAGCGCCCCTTCAACACCGCCAATTTCAACCAGCAGGCCCAAAACCGCCGTTACCCGGCCAACGACCCAGTAATCGGGAACACGGCGAAGGTCGGCGATGATATTTTTGCCAATCTGAAACATGGGGGCCTTTTATTTAAAGTCGTCGTGAAGGGTGTCGGGCGTTTGGAAAACGCGACGCGGGGTGGAAAATGCCGCGTACTGTTCCTAATATAAGGGGAGATACGATTTTTTACAAAGCCAGTAAGCCAATACAGCCGTATTGCCGCCAAAGTTTTGGCCTAGGCAAGACAACCTAACACTCTGTTAAATCTTTGTTTGGTCATGACGGGAACAATATGACAGTAAAAAAGTTAACAAATAGCGACTCGTGTGCTTGCCACGAGTCGCAAAGCAACGTATCGTTAAAGAAACGGGAAAAATCCCACGATACGGCTGCTGTTGGGGCATAGCCGGGACAGTCCGGATAAAAAACCAAATTTATTGCGGAACATGGTAACGGAGCGGAGCGGAAAATGCGGGTGCTGCTTGTAGAAGACGATGACGCCATGTCGGACAGCATTGAACTTATGCTGAAATCCGAAGGCATGGTTGTAGATACCACCGACCTGGGCGAAGACGGCCTGGAGATCGGTAAATTATATGATTACGATATTATTTTGCTCGACCTGATGTTGCCCGATATTGACGGCTACGAGGTTTTGCGTCGCCTGCGCGATGCGCGGGTGGAAACGCCGGTTCTGATTCTGTCGGGCCTGACCGAAACCGAAGACAAGGTCAAAGGCCTTGGCTTTGGCGCGGATGACTATCTGACCAAACCATTTGACAAAACCGAACTGCTGGCCCGTATCCAGGCGATTGTGCGCCGGTCCAAGGGGCATGCCCAGTCGGTCATTGCCACGGGCAAATTGCATGTCAATCTCGATGCCCGCACGGTGGATGTGGCCGGATCACCGCTACATCTGACGGGTAAGGAATATGGCATTCTGGAATTGCTGTCGCTGCGCAAGGGTACGACCCTGACCAAGGAAATGTTCCTCAACCACCTTTATGGCGGCATGGACGAACCCGAACTCAAAATCATTGACGTCTTCGTTTGCAAACTGCGCAAAAAAATCCAGTCAGCAACGGATGGCGACAATTACATTCACACGGTTTGGGGGCGCGGATATGTGCTGCGCGACCCTGACAGCAACAGCGCGCATGCAGCGGCCTAAGACCAGGTTAAGCTAACGCGGTTCCCCTGCTGCCATTGCTGTATCGTTTCGCAAAACACTCCGCAACCAGGCCGGCTGCGGGGTGTTTTTGTGCGAATAACTCCTTAAAGACAAACCTCTTTAAAGCACTGCACACAAACGAAAACGCCCGGTTTGTCGCCGGGCGTTTTCGTTGTCAGGGCGGCTTCACCCGTTAAAATCATTAGTTAGTCCTTTTTATCATCGGGTTTGCGCGGGTAAGTGCGGCCAAACGTTGATGATGATGGCGTGGTCGGCCGTGTCGACGAATACGTACTGCCAGTGCCATCCGTGCTGGCCGGGCGTGCGGGCCGCTGATAGGTGCTGGCACGGTCCGACGAACTGCTGCTGCCAGTATTCCCGGTACTGCCCGTACCATAACGCGATGTGCCGGCCCCACCGGTGGTTGACGGGCGGCTATATGTGCTGCCGGTGCCCCCTGTGGTATTGCTGGTGCCAAAGCTGCTGCGCGGCGTTGTCGTTGACGATGTTGTGGTGCTGCTGGCCGGACGGGCCGTCGTGCCGGCTGCCCCGGCAGATGATGCCGGTGTGCTGCCAGCGCCGGTTTGCATTGCCTTGGGTTTGGGAAAAGCAAAGCCACCTGCCCCCGCACTCGCAGCGGCACTGCCCCCTGCCTGAACCTTTTCCAGTTCGGACACATCCACATCCGGTGCGCCAGGGCGGTTAAGCTGATAAATGCCGCGCTGGCGGATAAGCGGTTTGAACTTGTCCGAAATCCCCAGCACCGTTTCCGCCCCACCCAGGAACAGAAAACCGTCATCGGGCATTTGCGCAGCAATACGCGAAAGCACGTCGGTTTTGGTCGGCTGGTCAAAATAGATCAGAACGTTGCGGCAATAAACCACGTCAAACTGACCCAGCGGCTTGAGGTCCTCAAGCAGGTTATATTCGCGATATTGCACCTTGGAGCGCAATTCCGACGAAATCTGCCACATATCGTCGGCCTTCTGGAAATGCTTGACCAGAAGTGCGATGGGCAGGCCGCGCTGAACTTCAAATTGCGAATACAGCCCGGCACGCGCCTTGTTAAGAATTTCGCGCGAAATGTCGGTCCCGATAATCTCGATCCGCCATCCCGCAAGCTGGCTGGCAAAATCCTGCAGGATCATCGCCAGGGAATAGGGCTCCTGCCCCGAAGAGGCCGCTGCACACCAGATACGCAAATGGCGTTTGCTTGCCCGCGCCTTGATCATGTGGGGTAACACCACATGGCGGAACTGATCGAACGGCTTGGTATCGCGAAAGAAGAATGATTCATTGGTGGTCATGGCTTCGACCACATCTTCAATCAGCGTGCGATCCATGCCGCGCAGTGCCCCGATCAACTCGCCAAGGTCCTTCAGACCACGCTTGCGCGCAATCGGCATGAGCCGGCTTTCGAGCAAATAGAACTTATCCTGCGTCAGGACAAGGCCCGAGCGGGATTTGATCAATTTGCTGACGAAATCAAAGTCTTCCGGCTTCAACATCTTGTGTTAACGACCTCCGGCAAATTTTTTCACGTAAGGGGCAATGCCCCCTATCGGCAGTATTGCGGAACAAATTCCCGCATGGGCAGCAGCACCGGGCATTCCCCACACCACGCTGGTTGCTTCATCCTGTGCAACCACCATGCCGCCTGCGGCAACAACATTGCGCCCGCCCAGCATACCATCCTGGCCCATTCCGGTCAGGATGATTGTCAGCATATTGCCCCCATAGCTTTCCACCAGGCTGCGCAACATCGGGTCCACCGACGGGCGACAGAAATTCTCGGGCGGATTCTGGTTCAGGGCAATTTTACGATTATTCCCCCGTCCCTCGATCACCATATGGTAATCGCCGGGCGCAAGATAAACCCTTCCGGGCTGAACCGGCTCACCATTTACACCCTCGCCGCATTTAAGCCCGGTCAACCGGGTGATGTGCTCGGCCAGAATGGTGGTGAATGTCGCAGGCATGTGCTGGGTAATAAAAATGGGCTGACGCACACCAACAAGCCCGCGTAACACTTCAAACAAGGCCTGCGGACCGCCGGTGGAGCTTCCAATGGCAATCGCTTCGACATTGACATGTTTTTCCGGCAGCAGTGTCACCTGCCCCTGCGAACGCCCGCGACGTGCAGGTGCCGGGGCATTACCCGCAACCAGCGCCCGTTTGGCACGTTCCTCTTTGGGGCGGGCCGGATGCGGCTCTGCCCGGCGCGTGGGGGCTGCCTCGCGGGTTTGCGCAGCTGCACGCGCCTTGGCATCGCCCGCCGGACGCGCACCTGATGCAGCAGATGCACCCGCACCGGGCCGACCTGTTTCAGGTTTGGCCCCGCCCTGTACTTTGCCTGCAGAGGACGATGCAGGCCCTCCGGAAGCAACACCGGTAATTCCGGCCTTTTTGGCAGCAACCGCCGCTTCCTCGATCAAACGGCCCGGGTCACGCACATGTGCCACCATGCCCGGCTTGGCAGCAAGGCCACCATCGCGTGCAACTGCCGGGTCTGCCGGCATCGGCCGCACTTGCGGGCGCATGGGCTGGTGTTGCATTGGCTGCTGCATCGGACGGGGGCGCAACTCCGCCGTAAAGCGTTTACGCTGAATCCGTCCCGGTTTTTGCAAAACCTGATGTTCAAGCGACATTTCGGCACGGAACGGTTTTGCCCCGTCATGGTCGCCGGCATCCCCCTCGGGCGGCGTAGACGCCCCCGAAACAGGCTCATCACCGGCAACATTCCCCGTATCAGGGGCCACCGTTGCACCCGGTTCATCCCGTTCGGGATGCGAAACCGGGGCCTCGAGCGGTGCGACGTCTTCGTCGAATTCGTCACTCTCGTCAAAAGCACTGGCCTGCTCCAGCATCTTGCGACGCTGTTCGGACCACGCCTTGACCTTATCAACCAGTTCGGTGCGAAAGCCCGAGCCAACATTGATATCCTTGGCCGATGAGGGCTTGGGAATGTAATCCACAGCCCCCAGGGTCATCGCCTTGAAACTGATATCGGCATTTCGCTTGGTCAGGGTCGAGGCCATGATCACACGCACGGTGGGATCAATCTCCAGAATTTTCGGCAGGGCCGTCAATCCGTCCATGACCGGCATCTCAATATCGAGAACGACCGCTTCAACGCCACCGTCGCGCATCACCGCAAGGGCGTCTTCTCCGTTCGCAACAGAACCGACAACCTCGATATCAGAATCATCTTGCAGCATACGCGCAACAAGCCCGCGTACAATTGCCGAATCATCAACAATCAGGACTTTGTATGGTGGATCGATGTGGTTTTGTTCCACAGGTACGATGTTCCCGCTTGGTCAGAAGGCCGCAACGCCCAAAGCGAAGTCGCGGCCACAAGGATCAGATCAGGCCAACCTGTTCAAACTTGGCCTGGATGATCTCGCTATCAAAGGGCTTCATGATGTATTCGTTTGCCCCGGCGGTAATGGCTTCCTGAATATGCTCCAGGTCATTTTCCGTGGTGCAGAACACAACAACGGGTTCATCCCCTCCCGGTGCCGCACGCAAATCCCGGAGGAATTCTATACCGCTTTTTACCGGCATGTTCCAATCAAGCAGTACCGCGTCAGGCATATCCGACAGGCACTTCTCAAGGGCTTCCATACCATCTTCGGCTTCGACAACCTCGAATCCCAATTCCTCAAGGATACGGCGTGCCACCATTCTGATGACTTTTGAATCATCGACGACGAGACAACTCTTCATCGATTTCCTTCTCGCAATTTTACGTGTTAAGCCACGACCGGCAATATCCGGGCGCCGGGCGCGCCCGGAACATCGTTAACAGACAGGCATCAGCCAGCCTGTTTTACAGACCCGGCAAAATCAAGCAGCCGGGTCACATCAAGAATAACCAGCAGGTTCTTTTCCAGACGGAAAATACCGTCCGAAAACTCCCGCCAGCGCGGATCAAGTGTCGCCGGGTTCCGCTCGAATGCGTTCTGCGGCACACTCAGAACCTCGCCAACCTGGTCGACCATCAGGCTATAAAGTTCGCCCCCCTGGTCTACCACGATGCTCATTCCGGGATCATCGCCTTCCTTATTGCGCAGGCCAAGGCGCTTGCGCACATCAATGGCAGTCACAATGCGTCCACGCAGGTTCAGCGAGCCTGCCACTTCGGGCGGTGCCAGCGGAATGCGCGTGATGCGCTGCGGGCCAAGAACGTCCTGTACGGTCAAAACCGGGATGCCAAACATCTGCTTGCCGATTGTCGCCGTGACGAAATCCTTGGTTGATCCCCCCAGATCAAGGGCGGTATTGCGCTCGGAGCTGGGGACAAGTGCGTTTTTGTCACTCATGATACTTTACCTTCGACTTAGACAGCAGCCAGCGTCTGGATCAGGGTCGAGACCAGGGCGTCACGGTCAAATTTGGCAACATAATCGCTAAACCCGACGCGGCGTCCACGCTCGAAATCCTCTTCGCTGGTATGAGACGACAGGGCGATAATCGGAACTTCACCCCAGCGCTCGTCATTTTGCAGGCTTTCGGCAAATTCAAAACCGTTCATGCCCGGCATTTCGATGTCGCTGATAATGGCATCAAAAACCGCACCATTATTTTTCAGCTCGATCGCCTGTTCCGCACTTTCAACCGACGTTACCTTGAAACCGGAAACCGACAGCATCGGGGTCAGCAGGTTGCGGAAGAACGGGCTGTCATCAACAAGAAGAACCTTCTTCTTTTCACCGCCGCCTTCTTCTTTGCCAAACCAGTCGCTAAAGGCCAGTTCAAGATAATAACCGGCATCAATCAGGTCGGTTGCCTTGCCATCAATCACGGCCGAGCCCACCAGACCATCACGGTCGGCTGTCAGTTCAACATTCAGAACATCGTCAACAATATCAACGATCTCGTCAACAACCAGGCCCATCGTCCGTTCGCGATCCTGGAACACCAGGGTCGGCTGGCGGCCTTCGCCCTTCATCTGATACGCCCCGTCAATAAAGACCAGCGGCATCAGCTTGCCACGATACTGAACCAGCGGACGGCCGTTGGAATATTCGATGCTTTCAACATCGATTTCCTCGAGACGCGCCACCAGTGCCAGCGGCACGGCACGGATTTCGTTGCCCCCGGCGCGGAACACCAGCATCGAGGTGGTTTCGCGATCCGAGCTTTCCGACTTGGCCTTGGATTCAACACCCTGCTGGCCACCAACGGTGATTTCGCCGGTCCGGGTGGCAATGCCGTTCGGATCGAGGATCATGATCACGCTGCCATCGCCAAGGATGGTATTGCCCGAGAACAGCGACAAATCACGCAGGATCGGCGCCACCGGCTTGACCACGATTTCCTCGGTATCAAAGACGCGGTCCACGATAATGCCAAAGCTGTAGGTTCCCACCTGGGCGACCACGATGAAGGCTTCTTCATCTACCTCGGCATCGGCTGCCGTTTCATCAAGACCCAGAATTTTCTTGAGCGTGACAAGCGGCAACAGGCGGTTACGCAGGCGCAGAACCGGGGTATCGTGAATACGTTCGATCGAATGTTCGGAATTGCTCGATGCACGAACGAGTTCCAGAACGCTGATCTGCGGGATGGCAAAACGTTCGCCGCCACTTTCAACGATCAGGGCAGAAACAATCGCCAGGGTCAGCGGAATTTTGATGATGAAGGTCGATCCACGCCCTTCAACCGATTTCAGTTCCACCGTACCGCCGATCTTTTCGATGTTGGTCCGAACAACGTCCATCCCCACACCACGCCCGGAAACCGACGTCACCTTTTCCGCCGTCGAGAAGCCCGGCTTGAAGATGAACTGGTGGATCTGCTGATCCGACATGCTTTCCAGTTCGCCTTCGGTGACAAGACCATTGGTCAGGGCCTTCGCCTTGATCCGCTCCACATTCAGGCCACGGCCATCATCGGAAATTTCAATGATGATGTGACCGCCTTCATGATAGGCGTTCAGCGTGACGGTACCGGTTTCGGGCTTGCCTGCGTCACGACGACCCTGAATGTCTTCCAGGCCGTGGTCGGCAGAGTTCCGCACCATGTGGGTTAGCGGGTCCTTGATCAGCTCAAGAACCTGACGGTCCAGTTCGGTATCGGCACCAATCATTTGCAGATCGATCTTTTTGCCCATTTCAAGGGCAAGATCGCGCACGATACGCGGCAGCTTTGCCCAGGCATTGCCAATCGGCTGCATGCGGGTTTTCATCACCCCTTCCTGAAGGTCGGTGGTGATGTGCGACAAACGCTGCAACGGAACGGTAAATTCGCTGTCATCCTTGCCACGGACCATCTGCAAAAGCTGGTTACGCGTCAGCACCAGTTCGGAAACCAGTGTCATCAGGTTTTCAAGCAGTTCAACATTCACACGAATGGTCTGGGCCGCAACAGAGCTTTCCTTGGCTTCGTTGCGCGGATGGGCATCCGCCTTTGCCCCGCCATCATGCGCAGCTGCTGCTGCAACCGCCTGTGATTTCGGTGCCGAAGGCGGTGTTGCCGCGGCGGCGGGAGCGGCAGGTTCCGGCTCGGGTTCGGGTTCCGGCTCGGGCTCTGGTGCAGCCGAAACGGCGGGCTCGGGTTCCGGGGCACGGGCCTGCGCCTTGGGCGCACTGCCTGCACCTGCGGGCAACGTGCCGGTATCGGCGAAATGATTGAGACGCGCGATCAGGTCGGCGTCATTTCCGTCCGGCTCGGTTTCGTTGGTTTCAAGCTCGCTCAGCAGATATTTGATGGTGTCGATCGATTCAAGCACCAGTGTTACGGCATCGGGGGTAACGACCAGTTCCCCGTCGCGAATCTTGCCCAGAACGTTTTCACCAGCATGGGCAACTGCTTCAAGACGCGGCAACCCCAAAAAGCCGCATGTCCCTTTGATGGTATGAACCAGACGGAAGATATTCGACAGAATATCCGGATCGTTCGGGTTCTGTTCAAGCTTCACCAGCTCTACGTCGAGCGTCGAAAGACTTTCCGAAGTTTCGGTAAGAAATTCACTTAAAAGATCGTCCATATATCCCCTCCACAATGCCGGCAATCAGACCATCACCGGACCCGGGACGTCAACCGCATCAAATCTGCCCAATCATCTTAAATTCCCGTTTTACACGAGAGCTACCATGTAGGTAGAGCCTAGCATACGGATTTACTATACTGGCACGTCAATTTTTTTAAACATAGATCAAAGTGACAGAACTTTCTTCTGACACCACCTGTAGCTGTCGGCCTAATCTTTCGGCTAGGTTCCGGGCAAAAAAGCCCTGAATGTTACGCGGATCAAGGTCTTGCGGGTCAACCGGGCCCGAAAGCACATTTTCAATTTCCGGCCTGATGGCGGCCCGTTTCCCCCGTGCGATGACATTTATTTTCGCCCCGGAGTCGCAACTTACAGCAATTTCGCCACCAAATGGCAGGGCCTCGCGCGCCATCATCACCATGTTCAGCACAACCCGTGCGGTTACGGCATCCATATCGATGTCGCTTTCCCAGACCAGCGTGACTTTGCCATCAGCCTCATAAGCCTGCATCACGGTCTTGCGCATGGTGGCGGCATCCACACTGTTGCCCGCCCGTCCATAGGCCAAACGAAACAGCTGCAGGCGGCGCTGTGCCTCCTGCCCGCTTCGGCGCATCAACGCCAGGGCCTCGTCATCGCTGCCCCCTGCCTCGTCCATCAATTCGGCACCCGCATTGACCGCACCAACCGGCCCGACCAGATCATGACAAATTCGCGAGCTGATAAGTTCTATCAGGATAAGCTCCAGTTGCCTGTCCTGCTGCATGCACTGCGCTCCAGATCTTGACGGTGCGCCTTCCCCAAAAAGCCGCATCCCCATATGAAAACAAAGCCTTTCCCGCATCGTGATACGGGAATCGATGCCCTAATGTGCAAAACAGGTATTAAAACCTTATTTAAATATCAGGCCAAAAAACACATGCCTCATGCGACAAAACCATGATGCCCGCTTTTTCCTTCTTTGTCACAACTGCTTTGCAATGATAGATTTATCTTAACAGATGACACAAAACCGGCCCTGTTCGTTGGCCGTGCCGCTTTTTTAAAAGCCAGGACGACAACACGTACCCGCCGGCCCACTTGGTTGAGAACGCAATTTTATGGATTTTCTGCTTACACCCGGCACCATTGTGCGCCATCCCGGCCAGCCCGATTGGGGGCTGGGCCGCATCCAGGCCGTTAACGGTGACAGCCTTGCTGTCAATTTCGAGGAAGTCGGCCGCCAGATCATTCGCACGCGCCATGTCGCCCTTGAAATTGTCGAACCGGCAATGGGGTATGAATAATTCCTGCCCCAAAACAGGCAGGATACAGCCCGTCCTTGCCGGTCACGGCACGATCAATGCGCGCAAAATGATGCTTGCCCTGGCAAGCAATGAGCAAACAAACCAAGACCTGCGTTCAGATGACCCCGAACAAAAGCGGACAGAATAATGAAAAAAATCGAAACGCCCCTTGAAACGGACAGCTTCAAACAGCGCCACCACGATGCCGCGTGGGCCGTCCTGGAACGTTTTGCCACCGGACTGGCAAACAAGGCCCGCGATCAGGGCAATGCCATCAGCGCCGAAGAAATCGAAAAATCCCTGGTCGCATTGCGCGGGCAACCCCGGTTGTTTGACGATGCCTGGGCGGCGATGAAAACCGAAATTTCCGCCGCCACTTCCCGGCGTGCCCCCTCCATCCGCAATGATCCGTTTGGCCGCCTGCTGGTCAGCCGTTTTGCCCATCTTCTGGCGGGGCGCGAAGCGGGCGACCTGGAACACGGCGCACTTTCGCGCGATATGTTACAGCCGTTTTTTCATGCCATCCGCATGATGGTCGGGGCCGACACCATCGAGCAGATCGATAGCGAAATCCGCAGCATCGTCGAAGCCCATGCCGATGAAGATGACGACATGCGCGATGCCACCGATTATTGGGATCATCTTGCCGGAAACCCGCTGGTTTCCAAGCAGATCACGATGGTATTTGTGCGCATGGCCATGCACTTTGCCGATTATGAAAAACGCAAAAAATGGTTTATCCAGCTGGTAAATGACAATATGCACCGTAATGGTACGCAGTGGGAATTTACCGAAAACCATTTCATCAAACTGATTCACGCACTTTTTCGCGACGTGCGCGCCATTCTTGCCAGCCCGGAACGTTCTGCCCTGCTGGCTGCCGAAATTGACCATGACAAGGTTGCTGTGCTGCGCACCGTGATGGCCAATATCGACCGCGATATTGCCGCCCTGCATAACCGCGAAGCCGCAACCTGGCAGGACTAAGGCTATGGCCTGGGGGTGGCCGTAACTGGCAAAAAACACGGCAGCTGGCCTTGCCCGCTGCCGTCTCTGTGCACTATCTGTTGACAGAAGTGTCAGGAACACCACGAAACCCAAAAAAAATTCAGGCAGGAAACCGTGCAAAAGCCACTGATCGACAAATATGGCCGTCATGTTTCGTATTTACGGGTTTCCGTAACGGACCGGTGTGATTTTCGCTGCACCTATTGCATGGCCGAAAACATGACCTTCCTGCCAAAATCACAAATCCTGACACTTGAGGAGCTTGATCAGCTCTGCAGCGCCTTTATCGCGCGCGGGGTGCGCAAACTGCGCCTGACAGGCGGCGAACCGCTGGTGCGCCGTGGCATCATGGACCTGATCCGCAATCTATCACGCCATCTTAAATCCGGCGCGCTCGATGAACTAACCCTGACCACCAATGGCAGCCAGCTTGCCACCTATGCCGATGATCTGGCCCGTGCCGGGGTCAAACGCCTCAATATCTCGCTTGATACGCTGGACCACCAGAAATTTGCCGACATCACCCGGCGCGGCCGCCTTGAACAGGTATTGACTGGTCTTCAGGCCGCCAAAGAAGCTGGCATTGGCATTAAAATCAATGCGGTTGCCCTGCGCGGACAAAACGAAGACGAATTTTCGCGCATGCTGGCCTGGTGCGGCCAAGAAGGGTTTGACCTATGCCTGATCGAAACCATGCCGCTGGGCGATATTGATGGCGACCGCACCGACCATTACCTGCCGTTAACCGTGGTGCGCGAACGCCTGGAAAAAGACTGGACACTGATCCCCAGCAACCATGTTACGCCAGGCCCGGCACGTTATGTTTCCGTTGCAGAAACCGGCGGGCGACTAGGCTTTATAACACCACTGACCCATAATTTCTGCGAGGGCTGCAACCGGGTGCGCATTACCTGCACCGGCACGCTTTATATGTGCCTGGGCCAGGAGGACCATATCGACCTTCGCGAAATCCTGCGCGAAAACGACCCGGCATTGCTCGATGCCGCCCTGGATCGCGCCATGCTGCTCAAACCCAAGGGCCACGATTTTATTATCGACCGCAAAGGCCAAAAACCCGCCGTGTCGCGGCATATGAGCATGACGGGCGGTTAACGCACCTTCACGAGATAAACGTACATAAAATTCAAATTCCAAAGGCGGACCAAACCCCACATGGCCCGCCTTTTTCATGTAAGTCCGCGTGTAACCGTTATCGTTGAAAAATCACCGGAAACCAGTCCTCGCGCAGCTTTTGCCCTGCCTGCATGTTGTGCCCCGGAAAGGGCGGCGATGTGCGCCCCGGCCGTTCGACATAGCGGGCATCATCCCCCACCAGCCGCAACGAAAAAGCCCGGCGGCGGTTTTGCGTCATGTTGCCGCGTGCGCCATGCAGGATGCGAAAATCAAAGGCAACGGCATCGCCCGGCGCCATATGCCATTCGCGAATATCCATATCCTCGGCATCCGGGTCGGGCACCGGCATATAGGCGGTTTCGTCGGGGTAAAAGCTTTCTTCCGATAACCAGCGTGTCGGCAACACCGCACGCGGCCATTTATGCGACCCGGCAACACAGCGCAATGTCGCCTCGCCCACCGGGTCCAGCGGCGACCAGAAGCTTACCGTCTGCGTCCCCTCGACAAAATAATAAGGACTGTCCTGATGCCAGGGCGTGGGTTTGGAGGTTCCCGGTTCCTTGACCAGCACATGATCATGAAAAAGCTGCACTTGTTGCGACGCCATCAAATCGGCGGCCACTTCGGCGACGGAGGAATGGCGAATAACCTGTTCAAATTCGCCAATACGCTGCCAGTTACAATAATCATCAAAAAAGCGTCCTGCCTCGCCCGTCTTGAGGTTTTCCGCCCCATAAGGGCCAGGGTCACGCATATTGGCCTCGATACCTGCAGCCAGTTGCGGCAAATAATCGGCAAACAGGCCGCGCACCAAAACAACGCCGTCGCGCTGATAGGTTTCAATATCGGCAGGTGTCAAAAGCGGGTGGACCATGTCTAAACTCCGGGAACGGAAACGTAGAAGATACAAAGGCAGGCCATGCTATTCTCAAAAATCACACAATCTGCGGTATGTCTTTGGCTGTTCTTTCAGCCCGGTAAACGGATGGCGTTGTGCCTGTAATCTTCTTAAATGCCAGATTGAATGTCGATTTTGAATTAAACCCGATATTAATAGCAATATCGAGCACCTGACGATCCGGCTCTGTCACCAGCAAGCGTTTGGCATGAACAACCCGCTCCGAATTCACGAAATCAAAAAAGCTTTTTTCGATATATCGGTTAAGCACATAGGAAAGCTGATTGGGCGTCACCCCAACAAGTTGGGCCAGTTTGGGCATCGACAGCAAGGGATCAAAGATCACCTCTTCCCGGGCAATAATCTGGTTTAGTCGCCGACAAATGCGTTGTGCCTCGTCCATCTCGACCAGATGTCGGGAAGTAGCCCCGTTATCGGAACCAACATCCACAACAGGGCGGTTATCTTTGCCCGGCACATCCCCTTTACCAGAAAGACCCGCCTCGACAAAAAGCGCAGGATTGGCTGCAATAACATGGCTTATGCGGAAAAAAACCAAAGCAAATCCACAATGCGCCACAATAATCAGCCATTCGCTTCTTAATACAAAAATATCAAACAAATTAATCGCTGTATAAATCGCAAAAATAACACTTGTTTCAACAAGCAACTCGATAGTCCAGTTGGGCAATACCGCCCCATCCAGCCCAAACTGCTGTTGAACCTGCCTGTGATAGACCAGACATGTTCGCCATATCGCAATCATATAGGCAATAAATTGCCCGCAATACACAGCAATCATCGCCAGCATCAACGCCGTTACCGGGACAGGGGCCTTCCAGTTCAAACCAAGCCCCTGATCCGTCAATAACAGGCGATTTGCATCTGTATTGCCATGAATGGTCCAGACAATAACTGACGTGCAGATAGCGATAAGCAAAACAATGGCGAAATGCCTGGCCGGTTGCGGCACAGGACGACCTGAAATTTCACGAAAATACAAAAAAATTGCCGGAATGGCGGCAAAAACAAAGGGCGAGAATAAAGGGGCAAGATACAAACGTATCAATGGAGACAGGAAAACGTCGAGAACCTTATCAACAAAAATAACACAAACTATCGCTGTGAAAATCATCAACCAGCGATTGGCCCGAAAGGCACGTTTGCCTTCCTGAAGCAGCAATAATATCAAAAAAAGCGCCTGGCCGATCCCGACAACAGCGATAATCAGCAGGACAACAGCTTTCGGCTCAAGCATGTCTCAAGTCTACCAGAAATCGCACTGGCCCAAAAACAGGAGGTTTCAGGGACATAAAAACCAAACAAGCCACAACTATCGCTGTTTCATCCCCGCAAATCAATTACGAACAAATTTCTCATCGATCCACGGCGCAACGATCGTGCGTCCTGGGCATGCGCCACAAAAATAACTTAAGCCTGGCTGCCAACCATGCCGGCCAACATTTTCAAAATGTTGGCACCACATAAATGCTCTTCTGGCATCGTCAGCAAATGCGCAGGGCAATCCCGGCAATCCGAACTGCCAAAACCGGCAATGGCCGCAACCAGCCCAAATTCATCACTCAACATGGCGCGTAACAGGCATTCATCGCCGCCAATAACGGCAAGGGCGGCTGTTACCTGCCCCGCTGGCAGGGTGGTTAGGGCATCAACATGCCAATGCCGTTTTTTATCGGGTGCACAATGGCGTTTGACTCGCGCGGCAATCCCGCCCGGTCCGCGTGCGCTGCCGCAATAAAAATACTGGCCCGGCAGGAGGCATTGATTGGCAAACTGGTGCTGTGTTGGCGTTACAGGCTGCCGCAGGGCAATTGCCAGAACATAAGCTCCGGCTGCCTTGGGCAGCAGCCGGAGGGTTTGATCGGAAATGTCGCTTAACAGCAACGTCACTTGCCGCCCCTATAACAGCAGATCAACCGACAGGCCCGGCCCACGCTGGCCTGATGCCAGCACGGGTTCACATTCCTTGTTGATCCGTGCGGCAATACGCTGGCGATAGCCGGTAAAATGTTTGGACGCCACCACATCAACCGGGTGATCCAAATGCACCTCTACCCGGTAAACACCGGCAACCGGCGTGCCCGTAAGGCCGAGAATTTTACCGGTTACAGCATGGCCGAGATAGGACCCGGCAAAGCGTTTGCCAATGCCCAAATCGGCCACATCCATGCTGGTGGCATTGCGCCGGGTCATGGCAAGGGCGGTGTTCCAGTCGCGAAAACCATAGCTTTGCGCCATCAATTCCAGGCTGCCCGCATGGGAAACACGAACATCGCGATTGGCCAGGGCCGCACGCAGGCGCTTTGCCTGGGCTTTCAGGGTATCGGCACCATCGCTGCTAAAGTTTTTCGGTGCCCCGTTTGCGGGGACATCGGGGGTTTGATCCATCGGATTATTCAGTCGCATCATCGTCTCCATCAAGGAGGCCGGGTGTTCGCATTGCCGGTCCGACGCGGAACCGAAAGATTTTATGCTGCGGCATTCACCCTCCCTTGCGGGTGCGAACGGCAGGCTGCCACAAAGCCAGAACAGCCAATAGCGCAATGTGGCGCGCCGTGCAACGCAATCCTGCATCGGACAAAGCACACAGGCAACGCCACGCAACCACAACCGGCGATTAGCATGTTCTCTCGTCCCTTGATTGACAGCCCCGATGGCGCAACATATACCAGAACAAAGAACGCATTTTTAACAGATCCGCCCACCCGCACGGGCCACAGGCTCTGTTTTATAAAGGATAATACACATGGCGATGGCAGCACACGAAATTGAATCCATGATCAAGGAAGCCCTTCCCGATGCCCAGGTCCGAATCGAGGATTTGCGCGGCGATGGCGATCATTATGCCGCGCTGGTTGTCTCCGAAGCCTTTCGCGGCAAAACCCGCGTGATTCAGCATCAGATGGTCTATTCCGCCCTGAAGGGCAAAATGGGCGACGAATTGCACGCGCTCGCCCTGCAAACCTCGGTTCCCGAATAAACCGTTCCGGGCTTTTTCTTTCGGAAATTCCATACCGTGCGCCCAGCCTTTACGTTGGGCGCACAGTTTTTCCGGGGCCAGACTGAGCCCCCGCAACTGACCCTGGTTCACCTGTTATGTCACAATCACACAAACCGGCCCTGATCGGCGCTGGCCCCCTGGCCGGATTATTTGCCTTTGTTGCCTGGGGCATCTCGGGGGCCTATTTTCATGCTGTCGGGTTCGCCAGTGCGCTGGAAATTCTCAGCCACCGCATTGTGTGGTCCGTGATTCTCACTCTGGTGCTGATCTTTGCCCTGGGGCGCAAGGCGGCGCTGATGCAATTGCTGGGGTCGGCCCGGACAATCGGGGTTTTGTGCATTACCAGCCTGCTGATTGCGGGCAACTGGCTAATCTATATCTGGTCGGTCAATCACGGCCACGCCATCGAGGCCAGCCTAGGCTATTATATCATGCCACTGATCATGCTGGTGATGGGGCGCATTTTCTTAAAGGAAACGCTTAACCGTATTCAGATCCTGTCTGTCGTGATCGTTTCGCTGGGTGTTGTGAATCTGCTGGTCTTTTTTGGCACCCTGCCCTGGATCGCGCTGGGCCTGGCCTTTTTGTTCGGCTTTTATGGCCTGCTGCGCAAAATGGTCCCGGCGGACCCGATTGCCGGCCTGTTTGTCGAATGTCTAGCCCTGCTGCCCATCGCCCTGATTTATCTCGGCTGGCTGCAAAGCAAGGGGGACATGGTTTTTCTTCATACCAGCACCGGCAATGATGCCATGTTGATTGGCCTGGGTGCCATGACGACCATTCCCCTGGTGATGTTTGCCTTTGCCGCGCGGAATATGAAATTTGGTGCGCTGGGGCTGATGCAATATGTCAACCCGACCATTCAGCTTTGCGTTGCCGTCCTGCTTTTTGGCGAACCCTTTACGCAGGCCCACCTGATCACCTATATTTTTGTCTGGTGCGGACTGGCGATTTTTACCTGGGATAATCTGCGCACAAGCCGTGCCGCACGCGCCAACAGTTGACAGAAACGCGCCGGAAGGCCATATCTTCGGCCAGCCTTATTCATATACCTGCGGTCGCACGCCGTACCGCGCTTATTACAGTCAAGGATACCCGTTATGTCCGAAAATCCGGTTTTTGACCGCATCCAGAAAGATATCGACGACAACGACGTCGTTCTGTTCATGAAAGGGACCGCCATGTTCCCGCAATGCGGTTTCTCGGCCGCTGTGGTTCAGGTCCTGGCCGAACTGGGCGTTCCGTTCAAGGACGTCAACGTGCTGGTTGACCCGGCCATCCGTCAGGGCATCAAGGACTTTTCAAACTGGCCGACCATTCCGCAACTTTACGTAAAGGGCGAGTTCGTCGGCGGTTGTGACATTGTGCGTGAAATGTTTGCTTCGGGCGAACTTTCGCAGCATATGCGCGACAAGGGTGTTGCCGCTGCCGCCTGATCCTTCAGGCCTTGAATTATGCAAAAACACGTCAGGGGGCACCTCTGGCGTGTTTTTTTTATGCCAACAAAATGCCGGGCATTACGCTACCGCCCCTGTTGAGCGTAATCGCTGTTCCCGCCCTGTGTCGGCACGGGAAAGATCACGTCATAAGCCCAGTTAAAGACAAAGGCATAAACCAGATAAAAGGCCGAAAACGATATATCCATCGTAAAGGCATGCCACAGGCTGACATCCAGATACCAGGCGATAAACGGCATCAGCACGGTTAACAAACCGGCCTCGAAGGTAATGGCATGAAACACGCGCAGGGCCAGTGATTTGACGGTATCCCCCTTAAGGCGGCGCAGGATGTGATCAAACACCAGATTGAACAGATAATTCCACAATGTGGCGATGGTGGCACTGACAAGGGCGACAACACCCACCTCGGCCATGCCAAAATCAAACACCCATCCGCCCAGGGGGATGACAATCAGCAAACCGATAATTTCAAAGGAAAGGGCGTGACGGATACGGTCCAGTGTCGTGCGCATGGCGACCTCGTAATGATTGCCGGGTCGTCCCGAACGATTTTATCCCGCAACGGGCGAGGTCGTCCTCGTTTACGCGCCATCCTGCCTGAATATCGACAAACTGACAATCCGGCCCGCGCACAAAAAAACGCCCGCTGAAACCAGCGGGCGCTTCTGTCCGAATTCGGCGTAATCTGCGGGGCAGATTAACGCGAATAGAATTCGATAACCAGGTTCGGCTGCATCTGAACCGGGTACGGGATTTCCGAGAATTTCGGGACGCGAACGAAGGTGCCTTTGAAAGCCTTCGCGTCAACGTCGAGATATTCAGGAATATCACGTTCTGCCAGGGTAGCAGCTTCCATCACCATCGGGATTTCGCGCGAAGCCGATTTGACTTCAACAACGTCGCCTTCCTTCACCAGGTAAGAAGGAATGGTGACCTTCTTGCCGTTGACCAGGATATGGCCGTGGTTCACGAACTGACGCGATGCAAAAACGGTCGGGACGAATTTCATGCGGTAAACAACGGCGTCCAGACGGGTTTCCAGGATACCAACCAGGGTTTCCGAGGTATCACCCGGGCGACGCGATGCTTCTTTGTAGTAACGCAGGAACTGCTTTTCGGAAATGTTGCCATAGTAGCCCTTGAGCTGCTGTTTGGCGAAAAGCTGGGTACCATAATCGGTCGGTTTTTTACGGCGGGTTGCGCCGTGCATGCCCGGTGCATATTCGCGCTTGTTCAGCGGCGATTTGGAACGGCCCCACAGGTTAACACCAAGGCGGCGGTCAATTTTATGCTTGGCAGCAATACGTTTCGACATTCTAAAACTCGCTTTTTTAAAGTGCTTTGTTGTCCCGATAGTTTCTGTATCCATCACAATACAGAACGGGGCCGCAGACTTTTGCCACGACCCGCTTTCTCGGAAGTGAGGCGCAATATAGAGATCATTGCCCGAGAGTCAAACGAAAAGGCACCTGTTTACCCCACAGGTGCCTTGCGTTGCGTGCCTGACAGGTTTGTCCTCCGTCATCACCGCACGGTTTTATTCCTCAACCCGGATTTCACGCAAAAATCCCTCAACCTGTTCACGCAGGCTGGCGGCCTGCCCGGTCAATTCCCGCGAGGCCTCGGCAACTTCGCTGGCAGCATCGCCGACCATGCCTGTTGATGTGGTAACATCGCCAATGGTTGCTGTGACCTGCGAGGTTCCGTGCGCCGCCTGGCTGACATTGCGCGAGATTTCCTCGGTCGCGGCCCCCTGCTGCTCTACTGCAGCCGAAATCGTTGCGGCGATCTCACTAATACGGCGAATGGTCTCGCTGATACCGCCAATCGCGCCCACCGCCTCGCGCGTGGCCCCCTGAATACCGCCAATCTGGCCCGAAATCTCGTCCGTTGCCCGAGCTGTCTGGCTGGCAAGGTTTTTCACCTCGTTGGCCACCACGGCAAAACCCTTGCCGGCATCGCCTGCACGGGCCGCCTCGATTGTCGCATTCAGGGCCAAAAGGTTGGTCTGGGCGGCAATCTCCTGAATCAGTGTGACCACATCGCCAATTTTTTCCGACGCATCGGCAAGGCCGCTCACCAGTTCGGTCGTGCGATTGGCCTCATCAACGGCATTACTGGCGATTTCGTTGGATTGGGAAACCTGGGTCGATATTTCGCGAATGGAGGCAGAAAGTTCTTCTGTGGCAGAAGCCACCGTTTGCACATTGCCCGATGCCTCCTCCGCCGCTTCATTGACGGCGGCGGCCTGGCTGCGGGTATCCACCGCAATCTGGTTCATACGACCCGACGCATGGGAAAGCTGCTCTGCCGCCCCGCCAACTGACTGGGCCACCGCACCGACGGAGCGCTCAAACGTATCGGCCAGTTCATTAAGATGGGCACGACGGCGCTGTTCGGCTTCCCGGTCGGCACGGTGTTTTTCCTCCTCGGCGGCACGCACACGCATGGCATTTTCCCGAAACACTTCAACAGCCCGGGCCATATCGCCAAATTCGTTTTCGCGGTCGGTAAAGGGAATATCAATGTTTGTGCGGTTCCCGGCCAGCAGGCTCATGCTTTCGGTCATGCGCTGAACCGGGCGCCCCAATGTGCCCCCCAGCCACAGGGCAACACCGGCAACCACAATGACCGACAACAAGCCAACAATCAGGGCGGCGGTTAACTGGTTATTGGCCTCCGCCAGCACGGCATTCATCGGATTCACAATCCCGATGGACCAGTTCGTGCCGGTCCGGCCAATGGAAATTGGCGAAAACACCGTAAAAAACGCGTCCTTGTCCTGCCCGAGCGCAAGTTCCTGCTGAAATACATTTCCCTGCTTCACTTGACCCAGCGCCGTTCCAAGCTCCGGATAAATATCAAGAATATTCCTGCCCACCAGTGCACTGTCGCTATGGGCAACAATATATCCCTTTTCCGAAATCAGGGTGGCGATGCCCCCTGCGGGTAGATCAATCTGCTGAATGATGTTTTCCAGGGTTTTCAGCGCCACATCCACCGTGACCGCGCCCATTACCTTGCTGCCCGGTTGGTCCTGATAGATCGGTGCTGAAATTGTTGTCATCAGCACATCAGCCCCGTTTACCGGGTAAATATAGGGCTCGACAATCGATTCACGACGTTCATTGCGGGGCACCAGCCACCAGTCGCCATCCCCCGGCGTGTCAAACCCGACCAGCGGCGTGACATCAATCTTGCCGGCCGCATCGCGAAAAAAATAGGGCGCAAACCGCCCTTCTGCATCACTTCCGGCAATATTGGCATTGTCGGCATCGGCATTGTCAAAGGCGTTTGGCTCCCACAAGGTGCCCATTGCAAAAATTGTCGGATGCTCCTGCAAATTTTCGCTCACAATCGCCGCTGCGATATCGCGGTCGGGCTTGCCCGAAAGTACAAGCCCCTTCAGAGCCCCGGCAGTGCTGCGCGCAACTTCGGCAGCGGTATTCATATCCTCGGAAACCACGCTGGCAAAGCGCGAGGCCTGCTCATAGGCATTCTCGACGGAAATTTTGCGGATGGTTTGAAAAGACTGGACTTGCGTCACCCCCAGCACCGCCGCAATAGCGGTTAATGACAGCCCGACCATCGCAATAAGAAGCTGTATTTTCACCGACAAATTCAAAAAGCTTTTCATCCCCATCCCCTGAAAAGGCCTTTGCGACACCATCCCCGAATGCTGCCCTGATCACATCGAGTTTAATGCAACCAGGAAGACTTTAAAGTTAAACAAAATATAACCTTTCCATCAATGCTTCTGGTCCACCCGCAGCCGCGAACAAAAACACCCGGCACAGGGCCGGGTGTCGAAAACGCAGTATCAGACTATCTGTCAGGTGCGGGGTTTGTGTTTCCCGCCACGCAATGCGACCAGCATCCCGCGAATGGTTTGAACTTCCTGATGGGTGATGCCAACACGATTAAAGATATTGCGAATATTGCGCATCATGGCCGGTCGTTTTTCAGCCACCCGGAAGAAACCAGATTCATCAAGCTCTTCTTCCATATGCACAAACATGCGTTCCACCTCGTCACGGGTGGCGGGGAAGGAATCATTGAGCATCATCTGGTAATCAGGCACATCCACCCCGGCCTGCCACCATTCATAGCCAATCAGCAACACCGCCTGTGCCAGGTTAAGCGAGGTAAAACCGGGATTAAGCGGCACCGTCACCACCGCATCAGCCATCGCAACATGTTCGTTGCGCACCCCGGTGCGTTCGGGACCAAACATCACGCCCACTTTTTCGTGACGGGCAATATTGGCCCGCATTTCCGGGCCAAGACCGCGCGGGGTGAAAACCGGTTTTACCGCATCGCGGGTGCGCGCTGTCGTCACGTAAATGCGGTTCAAATCGGCCAGCGCATCTTCTTCGCGCTCGAAAATCCGGGTATTTTCAATAACAATATCGGCACCCGAGGCATTGGCGACCGCCTTTTCATTGGGCCAGCCATCCCGCGGGCGCACCAGACGCAATTCCACCAGACCACAATTGAGCATGGCGCGGGCCGCCTTGCCAATATTGTCACCAAGCTGCGGTTCGATCAGAATGATCACCGGCGGATTTTCCACACCACCTGTTCTTGATACATCCACCTTGCCGGGGCTGCCGCTCATGTCCGGGATTCTCCAGTTGCGCGCGAAATTCGCTAAATTCGGTCCGCCTCTTTAGCAAATCCTTTCCCTATATGCCAGCATCCGTGGTGGGAGGACGAAGCGCCCTTTTACACGCCGCCCATCCTGAGCAAAAACCGCGATCAGGGCCGCTACCTGCTGACTGGCCCGCTATGTCAATTCACCACATCAGCAGATGTATTTAAAAATAAAAAGATCAGTGAGACGACAAAAAGAACCACAATCTGTATCCACAGCCACCAATTCTCGGATGTGGGCCGCCAGGTATCTGTCAAAAAATCGGGGCCAAACACGAAATAGTCACGGACAGCATCCCGAACCTGTTGAATTATAATAATTGAGGCCCGGGAGAGAATCTCACTCGAAATTCTCACGGCATACATAAACGCGACAAACAGGACAATTGCTGTAAACCATCTTTGAAGCTCAATATTCGATGTCCCGGTACGATCCGTCCACCAAACAGAGACCTGACAAAGGGCAAGAAACAAAAAAGCCCCCCGCAACCAGAGAACAAAGTTGCCAAAATTATTTCTATAAACGCCGATAGAAAAAACCTTTCTGAACTTGTGATCTATCGGCGTTACATTTTCGGAACGAAGAAAGAGAAAACCGAGAACAAATATGAGACAATGTGAAAAAAACATAAAAACAAAAAGTGAAACGTAAAAAAGTATTTTTAGTGGAAATATAAAAAAAGATGAGACCCACCCAGACCTGGCTTTGAGTATAAAAAACAAAAAATCCGTTTTGCGTTTTGCGATAGACGAAAAAAGCATTCCGGATACGTCGATTTTCTCTGTTTTTTTCAAAAAACGGACACCATCAGAAGCCCATTTGAAATGATCCTCGAAAAGGGCAACATATTCTTTAGACAATACAAAAGATGGATCCTGGTTCATCTTTTCCGAAAGAACACCCATCACGGTATTTTCGACGTCTTCCTTGCGCTGCGGATAATCCGCCAAGAGCTGATCAAGAATGGATTTAAAGTGATCCGCCTCTTTCTTGTCAAAAGTACAGTTTTTGATCTGATGCACACGCACGGCAAAATCGGACCGGGAAGCAGATAAAGACGTTTCCGCCTGAGACAAAGAAACATCAGCATTGCCATCGGCATGCCGATCCGGGTTCTCCAATTCTGACCAGGCCACATCTTCTACTTTGACGGCATCATCAAAATATTCGCCTCCCCCCCCGCAAGGCCGCCATTGTTTAGCTCCTTGCCCGCTCTTCTCAAAATACGGTTCCTCTCTCGAAACCTCGTCATGCCGGGCAATATCACGCGCCAGAGATCTGGCCATATCATAAGCTTCGCGCAACTGCTGGAATTCTTCGGCATCCTGCCTGTCGATCTCTCTTAACCGCAGCGCATAGGCCTTTTTCACGGCCCGTTCATCCGTCGGGCCGAACAAGCCAAGCACGGACCAGGGCCAACTAGCTGACATAGAGGTCATCAAACGCGTCCAGTATCTCTTCCAATTCACCTCTCACACGCTCGATTTCCTTCGGATCCCGTCCGTTCAAAACCGCATCAAACTGCGCAATCATCGTGAGAATTTGTGAGCGGGTGTTTCCCAGTGCCATCTCGTGAACGCGCCTTAGCCGGGAGAGCAAGGCCTGATTGACCTCGTTGTCGCGCGGATGAACTTTCAAGGCTTTCATCTTTTCCAATCGCGCCGCCACATCCTGTTCCGACAATCCATCCGCCAGCGCCTCAATCACCATACCGGTTTTTTCCCCGGTGCTCAGGACGGTTGCCTCAACTTCCAGAAGCCCCGAGGTATCATACGTTATCAGCAAATCGACGCATTCCGCTTCGTCAAGCTTTCTTGGCAATTTCACCCGAAACTTACCAAGAAGGACATTTTCCGACACATACGCCGATTCACCCTGATAAATTTTGGTACTCACGCTGCGCTGTCGCGCATTCCTCGCATAGAACACCTCGTTCCGGCTGGCGGGAAGGGGCGTATTTCTCTCAATAATTGGCGCAAACAGGCCATGCACACATTTGCCATCGGGCAATTCTTCGGAAACGTCGATCCCCACGGAAAACGGACTGACATCCGTGACAACAATATCATCAAGTGCGCGGTCCTCGCTTGCCAGGGCTGCCTGAACCGCCGCCCCCAACGCCACCGCGTGGTCCGGGTCAATCTCGAATTCGGGGAATTTGGAAAAACATCGCGTCACCATATGCCGCACCATCGGCATTCTGGTCGCACCGCCGACCAAAAGAATACGGTCAAGCGCATGATGATCCAGCCCTGTGTCATACATGCACCGTTCGATCGGCACCAGCATACGACGCAGGATCGGTTTCGCGGCCTCTTCAAAGGCCTGGCGACTGAGAACGATTTCGTGCATTTCATTTTTGATTTGCAGGGAGACCGTCCAGGCATCGTCGTCACTCAGCCTGATTTTCGCGGTATTCGCCCGCGCCCGGATTTCGGACTGCAAATTTGCCCCGAGTTTGGCCCAGGGAAAATCCAGTTTCTCGCAAATCAGCTTGGCCAGAACCTCGGTAAAGTCTTCGCCCCCCAAAAAGGCGTCGCCAGACGAAGCCTTGACCTCCATGACACCGTCAAACATCTCCAGAATAGTGACATCAAAGGTGCCTCCGCCCAGATCAACAACCAGGAACTGGGTTTCGGCATCGCGCTGATGCACCCCATAGGCCAGGGCAGCGGCTGTTGGTTCGTTAACAAGGCGCACCAGATTCAACCCGGCCAAGGCACACGCATTTTTCGTTGCCTGGCGTTGTGTCTGGTTAAAATAGGCCGGCACCGACACAACAACATCACGGATTTCGCAGCCCAGATACGCCTCGGCATCCTGGCGCAACTTTGCCAGGACCAGCGATGACAGATCCTCGGGCGAATAAGCAACCCCGCCAAGACGAAGACTGGCATCCGTGCCCATTTTGCGTTTGAAAACGGCAGCCGTATTTTTCGGATGCGTAAGCAACCTTTCCCGCGCGGCCTGCCCGACCAATAATTCATTATTCTCGATTGAGACCACCGACGGGGTCAAATAGTTCCCCAGCGCATTGGGAATCAGTTTTGGCTCCCCATCGATAAAAGCCGCAACCAGAGAATTTGTCGTCCCGAGATCGATTCCAATAGGCACATGGGTCATGTCATATCTTCCAGAAATTCAGCTTTCCGAACGGCGTCAATACTTTAAATGGCTGGTTCCATAAAAACATATACCCAAAATTGTTCTTTTTATGAATTATCCATCACAGGATATAACATCCCCCGAGAGTATAATCGCAATCGGGCATGATCGTGCTCTACGGGCGCTACAGGCTCCGGAACTGACAGTTTTCAAACGGCCATAAAAAAAACCAGCGGACCTTGATCCGCTGGCTTCTCAAAAATCATCTGTCTGCTTTAAGACTGCACCGATATTTCCCGGCACCGTTACGAATGCTGGCTACGAATCCCGGCCTTGAACAGTTTATAGCTTATGGAATCGCGCAGTGCGTTATAGGACGCCTCGATAATGTTGGTTGAAACACCCACGGTGGACCAGCTGTTGCCTTCGGCATCGCGGCTTTCGATCATCACGCGGGTGACAGCACGGGTGCCATCACCCCGGGTTATGATGCGCACCTTGTAATCTATCAGTTCGATCGGAGCGATGACTTCGCGGTATTCCGGCACGGTCAGCAACACTTTACGAAGCGCCGCATCCAGGGCGTTAACCGGACCGTTCCCTTCGGCCACCGACATGAACTGTTCATCCCCCACCACGACCTTAACAGTCGCTTCGGACATGGTGATGACCTGTTCGTCCTGTTCATCCACCCAGCGGCGTTCGTCGATCACGCGAAAGGACGTCACACGGAAATAGCGTTCCAGCTGGCCCATGGCCTTGCGGGCCAAAAGCTCGAAGCTGGCTTCGGCCCCATCATAGGCGTAACCATCGAACTCGCGCTGCTTGACCAGTTCCACCAGCTTGCCAACCGCTTCGGATTTCGGGTCAACCTCAACCCCGATTTCACGGAAACGGGCGAGAATATTGGACCGCCCGGCCTGGTCAGAAACCAGAATATGGCGCTGATTACCGACCTTTTCCGGTTCAATATGTTCATAACAGGTCGGGTTTTTCTCGACCGCCGACACATGCAAGCCGCCCTTATGAGCAAAGGCGGATTCACCAACATAAGCGGACTGGCGCATGGGTTCGCGGTTCAGGCGTTCATCCAGAATAGAAGAAATCCGGCGCAACTGGGTCAGTTGTTCCGGCGAAATGCCCACGTCATATCCCATTTTCAGCATCAGGGTCGGAATGATGGAAATCAGGTTGGCATTGCCACACCGTTCGCCCAAACCATTCAGCGTGCCCTGAATTTGCCGGGCCCCGGCGCGCACCGCCGCCAGCGAGTTCGCCACCGCATTTTCGGTATCATTGTGGCAGTGAATGCCCACATGGCTGCCGGGAATGCGCGCGCAAACATCGATCACGATGTCAAAAATCTCGTCTGGCAGGGTGCCGCCATTGGTATCGCACAACACAACCCAGCGGGCCCCGGCATCATAGGCCGCCTGAATAGCCGACAGGGCATAGTCCCGGTTGGCCTTGTAACCATCAAAGAAATGCTCGGCATCAAACAGCACTTCTTCGCTATGCTGTTTTACATGGGCAACGGATTCCGAAATCATCGCCAGGTTTTCATCAAGTTCGATGCCCAGCGCCTCTGTCACCTGAAAATCCCAGCTTTTGCCCACCATGCACACCACCGGGGCATTCTGAATAAGCGTCGTCAGGCCCGGATCATTCGAGGCGGAGCGCCCGGCGCGCCGTGTCATTCCAAAGGCGGTCAGGCGGGAATTTTTCAGTTTGGGTGGATTGGCAAAAAAGGCATCGTCCGTCGGGTTTGCCCCGGGCCAGCCACCTTCAATATAGTCAATCGACAGCTCGTCCAGTGCCTTGGCAATCGCGGTTTTATCCGCGGCTGAAAAATCAACGCCCTGGGTCTGTTGCCCATCGCGCAAGGTACTGTCATAGAGATAGACGCGCTTGTCAGACATACTGGTTCCAAATCTGCATAGAATGCGGCGCACATAACGCCGGTCAAAACGGGAATATCCCGGCAGCCGATGCCGGGTCGGTCTGGCAAATTGCCGCAAAACAGCGCGGCACGCAACCTCGTTGCCATCTATCCCAAAAAAACGGCAAAATCCACGTTTTCTCCGCCTTTAGAGTAGCAACCCTGTCCCCCTGCATGATTGTGCCACACGTCAAGGTGGCACTATATTGTGAGTTCGTTTTTAAGGTCCGGATATTTCAGCACCTCAACGTAGCGTTGCTATCCGTGCGGATGCAGACTTTCTTTGGTATTTTAAGGAATCAGTCAGATGGACCGCGGCGTTTCCATATCAGACGATCTGATTTTTCTGGGCGGGCTAACCTGGTACCGTGACGGCAAACATTGCTGGCGCGCCGCCGACCGTTTTGCTGAATACACCATCTGCCGCAAGCCAGATGAGCGATGGCATGGTTACTGGATGCGCAACGGCATCAAAACCCGGGCGGAATGGTCCTGCCCGACGATTGAAACCTATGCCGAATATCTGATCGACCAGGTTCGTCACGCCAGGCTGGAAATCGACTGATTGTGCTGCCAAGCATCATGCTGACCGCTTGCTTTGCCCAAACCGGGATGTTGCCGCAAGACGGGCAGACGGTAAAGTGAATGCTTTTAATTGCCCCAATTCCACCCGCCTGAACAAGAACGGTTGCGTTCCGCGTATAAGGGCTTATTTCTGGGGCAGATTGTTTCACTAAAAAAGGTCTCCGCATGTCCCATCCGACCAAAATGCAGATCGACATTGTTTCCGACGTCGTCTGCCCGTGGTGCATTATCGGCTATAAGCATTTGGAACAGGCGCTGGCGAATCTCGACGGTCAGATTGATGCCAAATTGCGCTGGCACCCGTTTGAACTAAACCCCGATATGGGGCCGGACGGGCAGGATTTGAAAGAACATATTCATGAAAAATTTGGTCTGAGCCCGGACCAAAGCGCTGAAAACCGTGCGCGTATCCAAACGATGGGCGAAAATGCCGGTTTTGAAATCCGTTTTAGTTCGGACAGTCGCATCTATAACACCTTTGATGCCCATCGCGTCCTCTATTGGGCGGGCAAGAAAGGTAAACAGACCGAACTGCAACTGGCCCTGTTTGCGGCATATTTTCAGGAAGCCGAAAACCCCGGAGATCATGGCGTGTTAAAACGCTGTTGCGAGGAAGTGGGCCTGTCACCGGAAGAAGCCGCCGAAATTCTTGCCAGCGACAAATTCGCAAGCGAAGTCCGCGCCGAGGAAGAAGAGTTTAAAAATGCCGGCATCACCTCGGTGCCGACCTATGTGGTCAATGGCAAATACGCCATTTCTGGCGGCCACCCGCCCGAAGTTTTTGAACAGGCGCTTTCTGAAATCGCGCGTGGCGTTGAAGAAGCCTGATCGGTTTTAACACTACATTACGGCCGCAAACCCAAAGCCCGACCGAAACACAACGGTCGGGCTTTGTCATAACCGCCTCAGCCCTTCTTGCGCCTGACATATCATGTCAGCAATCTTTGAATATGGGGTTTTCCCAATCGACCCGGCCCTGCCAGTGCGCTATCATTTTTAATAATTTAAAAAGGGTGGGCGTCATGGCAGAATTTCTCACTTATCTTCCGGGCATATTGCTGGCTTATGCCGCGTTTATGGTGGGCCTGATCAGCCCTGGCCCCGCCCTTATGGCCCTAATGGGCGTTTCCCTGGGGGATGGCCGCCGGGCCGGGCGTTATTTCGCCCTTGGCATTGGCTCGGGCTCTTTGTGCATTGGCATTCTGACATTATCGGGCTTGTCGGCCTTGCTGCTGGCCTATGCCGATGCCATGTATGTCATTCGCATTGCCGGGGGATGTTATTTGCTCTGGATGGCGTTTAAGGCCCTGAAGGCGGCCGCCCACCCGGCAAGTATTCCCGCCAGGGCCGATAACGACCCCCAACAATCCGCCGCGCATTATTTCAGCCGCGGCCTGGCCCTGCATTTGACCAACCCCAAAGCCATCCTGACCTGGATTGCCATTATCTCCATCGGGTTTCATCCGGGCGCACCACTGTGGGTGGGGGTTGTCATCGTAGCAAGCTGCGGGCTGATCTCGACCCTTGTTCATCTTTTCTATGCCACGGCCTTTTCAACCCGGCCCGTCATTGCCCTTTATCGTCGCCTCGCCCGCTGGATCAATGCCATTCTTGGCGTGTTTTTTGCCGTCCTGGGCCTGAAGCTGATTTTCAGCCGCTAACGGCTAAAACCCTGTTGCTCGTCGACAACATCGCCTGCCTCCCTTGTTGGCGGTTTGCGGGTGACGCCATTTTTGGCATCCATCCAGCCACCCAACACCGACAGCCACGCGGCAATCACCGGCAACCATGTCACGGGCTGGTTCATGGCCCACAGGGTCAGGCTTGTGATCAGGCACCATAAAACGGGCACGGGCAATAACAGCCAGCGCCAGGTTCCACGCGCCAGCAGCAAAAACCCCAATGTGCCAATTATTGTCGGGTCCGGCGCACTGCCAAACAATTCGGCCGAGATCATATCGCGCCCGGCAAGCAGGCTGAAAAACGGATAAACCGGAATGGCCAGCACCAGCAGGGCCATGCCCGCCATGCTGGAAAAATCGCCGCGCCAGGCAAAAAACAGCGGTTTGGGTCGCAGGGCAAACAAAACCAGCAGTGCCGTTTGAAAGGCAAAAACCGGCAAAACATAAGGCACCGCCCAATTGATGGGCCGGTAATAGTGCCACATGAACATGCTGCCCGACCACGCCCACATCAGCGCCAAAACCACCGGCACTACACGCTGGCGATAGCGACCATTGCGCAAAACAGCCAAAACCAACCCGGCCCCGGCCAGATACAGCGCCAGATTAACCGGCCAAAATGTGGTGTTGAAACTCTCAAACAGCCGGTAATACACCCGGGTTGAAAACAGCAAAAAATCGATCAGGTTATAATCCCACCACGCGGTCATAATGCCGCCTCGACGGCTTTGGCAATGGCATGGCGCTCTGCCCCTTCGGGCAAAACTGGCACACTGCTGTCGGGCATTGGGGTGATCGCGGCCATGTTTTCGCGCACATGATCCACGCGGGTGGTGGCGGGAATGGCGCATGTCACCGCCGGATGCGAGACGATATATTTCAAAATCAGTTGCGCCCAGCTTTGCGCCCCATAATCCGCCGCAAGCCCCGGCAGCGGCACCCTCCGCAGGGCCTCTGTCAGCCGCCCGCCGCGAAAGGGCCGATTGATGATCACGGCAATGTTGCGCTCTCGCGCCATCGGCAAGATCCTGTCCTCCACCGCGCGGTCCAGCGGATTATAGGTCACCTGAATAAAATCAATTGCCTCGCGTTCCATGATAATACCCAGCAAATCATGGCGGCGACCATGCGATGTGGTAATGCCGGTATAGCCCAGTGCCCCGGCGGCTTTCATATCCTGCAAAAGCGGCAACTGGTTTTCCCAATCCAGCATATTATGAACCTGCAACAGGTCAAACTGGCGAATGCCCCAGCGACGGGCACTCTCGTCAATCTGCTCTGGTCCGCCATCCTCGTCACTGGTCCAGACTTTATCGGTGGCAAAAACCTGTTCGCGATCAATGCCAAGTGCCGCCAACCCGTGACCGATGGTCGCCTGGGATGATCCATACATCGGCGATGAATCAATCATTTTCCCGCCAGCGGCAAAAAACGCCGCCATCACATCGGTACAGTTTTTCAATAAAACCGGGTCATTGCCGACATTAAAGGTAATCCAGCTTCCCAATCCCACCGCAGGCAGGGCGTATTCGGTACCGGGAATAGCATGAAGCAGAGGCTGCGCGCCCGATGCCGCCTGCGCAAAGCCAGCCCCCGGCAGCCGCGCTGCGGCCAACGCACCAATGCCCAACATACCTGCCCCGGCCAGAAACGTGCGCCGCGTGATATAGTCACGGGTCATGTCACCATTCCCCTTGATCGTCGCATTCACAAATAAGTAACAAGGGTGCCGCAATTTGCCATTCGGTGCAAGGCGCGGGCTTTTCTATCCACAAACGACAAAGGCGCTGCCTTTGCCAGACAGCGCCTTTGTCTTATAAAATGATGATTACGTGAAAACCGGCTTAAGCCCGTTTCCAGGTCGTCCCGTCCTTTGAATCTTCCAGCACAATACCGCGTGCCTTCAGATCATCGCGAATTTGGTCGGCCAGGGCGAAATCGCGGTTTTTCTTGGCATCTGCCCGTTTCACGATCAATGCTTCGATCTCGGCGGCTTCGCCGTCATCGCCGCCACCGGTAAACCAGCCATCCACATCCTGTTCCAGAATACCCAACAGGCTGGCAGCAGCCAAAACGCGGCCCTTTGCCTCGGCCTTTTCGGTATCTGACCCAGCCTTGTTCAACTGTGTGACCAGTTCATGGAACTCGGCAATCGCAAGCGGTGTGTTCAAATCATCGCACAGCGCATTCAGGACACCGGCAGGCATATCAACATCTGCTGGCGCTATGGCCGCTGTCTGGCGCAAGGCAGTATAAAAACGGTCCAGCGCCTCTTTGGCCTGACGCAGGTTCTCCGCCGTCCAGTTAATCGGCTGGTGATAATGGGTGCCCATCATCGCCAAACGCACGGCTTCGCCAGGCCAGCTTTCCAGCAATTCATGCACGGTCACGAAATTGCCCAGGGATTTGGACATTTTCTCGCCTTCAACCATCAAATGGCCGTTGTGCATCCAGTATTTGGCATAGCTGGACCCGTGATTGGCGCAGCAGCTTTGGGCGATTTCATTTTCATGATGCGGAAAGACCAGATCAATCCCACCGCCATGAATATCAAATTCCTGACCCAGATAGCGCGTGGACATGGCAGAGCATTCAATATGCCAGCCCGGTCGCCCCCGGCCCCACGGGCTATCCCAGCCCGGAGTGTCATCGTCAGACGGTTTCCAAAGCACGAAGTCTGCCGGGTCCTGTTTATAAGGCGCAACTTCAACACGGGCACCGGCAATCATTTCATCGCGGTTACGCCGCGACAATTTGCCGTATTCACCGTATTTGGAAACCGAAAACAGCACATGGCCTTCGGCAGCATAGGCAAACCCCTGCGCAATCAGCTTTTCGCACATGGCGATCATGTCGCCGATATGCTCTGTCGCGCGCGGTTCGATATCGGGCTTATGAGCATTCAATGCGCCCATATCATCCAGATAGGCCTGATGTGTGCGGGCTGTAATCACCGAAATCGGCTCGCCACTTTCACGCGCCCGCTGATTGATTTTGTCATCAACATCGGTGACGTTCCGCACATAGGTGACCTTGGGGTAGATATGACGCAGAAGCCGTACCAGCGTATCAAACACCACCACCGGGCGGGCATTGCCGACATGGGCATAGTCATACACCGTCGGTCCGCACACATATAAACGCACATGTGCCGGGTCAATCGGTTCAAAGCGTTGCTTTTGGCGGCTCATGCTGTCGTAAATACGCAGATCCGCTGAAATATCCGTCATTTTTTTTCGTCCGTTAAATCATCGCGTCTTTGTGTGGCACAATTTCTTTACGGCGATCCGACACAAATATGTCAGACCGCCTGACCACACAGACGCGCACGGGCTTTTTCGCTGCCGATCATCGGCAGCAATGCAGACATTTCAGGACCATGTTCGCGCCCGGTAAGGGCCTTGCGTAACGGCATGAACAACTGTTTTCCTTTCCGACCGGTGGCGTCTTTCACGGCCCCGGTCCAGCTTTTCCAACTTGTGCCATCCAAGTCACCTTGCGGCAGCATATCTGCGGCCTGGGTCAAAAATTCACGATCTTCATCGTCAATTTCCGGCACAATCGCATCATGGACAACATCCCACCATTCGCGGGCTTCGGCAACACGCCAGCAATTGCCACGCACCGCCTGCCAGAAGGCTTCGTCCATCCCCTCCATTCCGGCAGCGACCAACTTGTCGCGGGCCTGATCATAAGGCATGTCATGAACGATTTTTTCGTTCAGCGATGCCAGATCCGCCGGATCGAATTTGGGTGTAGAACGACCATAAGCCGAAATATCGAAGGTTTCAATCGCTTCAAGCATGGTGGCCGGTTCGATCCGGTCCGATGCGCCCAGCCCGGTAAGCAGGCCAACCAGCGCCGGAACCTCAAACCCGTCATTGCGCAATTCACGCAGCGACAGGCTGCCCAGCCGTTTTGACAGCTGCGATCCACCCGGCCCGGCCAAAAGCGGCGTGTGACCAAAATCCAGCCCGCCGGGCTGGCCGCCAAGCGCCATATAAACCAGAATTTGCGCAACCGTATTGGTCACATGGTCTTCACCGCGAATGATATGGGTGACACCCATTTCCAGATCATCGACGACGGAACCCAGCATATAAAGCAGCGATCCATCTTCACGGATCAAAACCGGGTCGGAAACGTGCTGGGTATCGAAATGACACAGGCCCCGGCACATGTCATCCCATTCCACCACACCATCGGGCAGTTTGAAACGCCAGTGCGGCTTGCGACCTTCGGCTTCCAGCGCGCGAATTTCTGCCGGGTCCAGCAACAGGGCCTTACGGTCATAAATAAAGGGCTGATGGCGCTGACGGGCGGCTTTACGCTTCCAGTTCAGTTCGCCTTCCGTTTCATAACACGGATACAGCAACCCTTCGGATTTAAGCTGTTCAATCGCGACATCGTATCTGTCCTGGCGCAGGGACTGGCGTTCTTCGCGGTCCCAGTCAATGCCGAGCCAGCGCAAATCCTCGCGAATGGCATCAACATATTCATCCTTGGAGCGTTCGGGGTCGGTATCGTCAAAACGCAGGATAAATTCACCACCATGTTTGCGGGCAAACAGCCAGTTCATCATGGCGACACGGGCATTGCCGACATGAAGCAGGCCGGTCGGGCTGGGGGCAAAACGTAATACAGGTTTTTTCATATCAATATTTTTCAAACAATATATGTGTCAGCTTACCAGATTGGTAAAGCCATTGGTAATCGGATAACGCCGGTCACGGCCAAAGGCACGCGGGGTAATTTTCACCCCTGGCGGGGCCTGGCGGCGTTTATATTCGGCACGGTCCAGCAATCGCCAGACCTTGCGCACAATTGCCTCGTCATGGCCACTGGCAACGATCTCGGCAACACTGCGTTCCCCTTCAATCATCTGGCTCAGGATATCATCCAGAACATCATAGGGCGGCAGGCTGTCTTCGTCTTTCTGATCTGGGCGCAATTCGGCCGAGGGCGGTTTGGTGATAATCCGTTGCGGGATGACCATGCCCTCTGGTCCCAGCGCCCCTTGCGGGCGATGCAAATTGCGCCAGCTGCACAGGGCGAATACAGTGGTTTTATACAAATCCTTCAAAACCGAATAGCCACCGCACATATCACCATACAGCGTAGCATAGCCCACCGACATTTCCGATTTGTTGCCCGTGGTTAGCACCATATGGCCAAACTTGTTGGAAATGCCCATCAGGATAATCCCGCGCGAGCGCGCCTGAATGTTTTCTTCGGTAATATCGGGCTCGCGACCGGTAAAGGCCGGGGCCAGCATGCGGCCAAACGCCTCCATTGCCGGACCGATATTAATGCTTTCAATACCGGTTTTCAGCATATCGGCACAAATTTGCGCATCTTCCAGACTATCAGCCGAGGTATAGGGCGATGGCATCATCACCAGACGCACGCGATCCGCCCCCAAGGCATCGACCGCCACGGCAGCAGACAGGGCCGAATCAATCCCGCCGGACATGCCAATAACAACGCCGGGGAAACGGTTTTTATTCACATAATCACGCAGGCCCAAAACCAGCGCCTGATAAATCGCATCCAGCCCGGACGGGTAATGCGCATCGGGCTTGGCATCGTCGCAATACCATTTGCCATCGCCATCACGCGACCAGTGCGATAGTTGCACGGTTTCGGCAAAACCCGGCAGGGCAACGGCCAGGGTGCCATCAAAATTCAGGCCGAATGTGCCACCATCAAACACCAGTTCATCCTGCCCGCCGACCTGATTGCAATATATCATCGGCACGCCGGCTTCCAGCACACGGTCGCGAATAAGCTGGCGACGCAGGCCGTCTTTGCCTGCCTCAAATGGCGATCCATTGGGGACCAGCATCATTTCCGCCCCGCGTGCGGCCAAATGGGCCACCACCTTTGGCGTCCAGACATCCTCGCAAATCGGAACACCCAGCTTGATGCCGCGAAAATCAACCACATCGGGCATCGGGCCTGCAGCAAAAACACGTTTTTCGTCAAACACGCCGTAATTGGGCAGGTCGTTTTTGGCGCGCACGGTTTCAATTTTGCCGCCATCGACCAGCAAAACCGCATTATGCCGCACACCGTTAAATTCCCACGGGGTTGTCAGCAACAGGGCCGGGCCGTTTTTACGTGCAGCGGTACGCTTGCAAATATCATCTACCGCGTCGCGCAAATGGCGCATGAAGGATGGTTTCATCACCAGGTCTTCGGGCGGGTAGCCCGACAAAACCAGTTCGGAATACAGGATAATATCCGCGCCCTGATCAGCCGCAGATTCCCAGGCAGCCACAATCTTTTCCGCATTCCCGGCAATGTCGCCGACAATCGGATTCAACTGGGCAATGGCAATGGCGAGTTTGTTTTTCATGTATTTGGAATAGGAGGGGTCCGCCCGCAAGTCAATTGCGGAAATTGCAATAGCCCCCGAAGGTTTTACAACCCCGTTCGGCCACGATTGGGCACAAGACTACACGCCAACCACCTAAAGCGCCATCGCCGCGTCGATTTCTTCCTGGCTCATGGTTTTGGCCGATCCGTGAATAATCGAACTGGCAACATCCATAAACCGTTGCAATGCCGTCGTGGTGCTGCTGGCCGTCATGCGGATAACCTCGGGGTTGCCCTCATTGATCACAACTTCCAACTGCTCGTTTGCACGCAAAACCAGCGCATTCATGTGCTCGATGGTTTCCTCGAACGGACGGCGGAATTTTTCCGGCACATGATCATAGGCCTCAATCGCCAGTTCGCGGTCAGAAAAGGCGCTGTCCTGAAAATGCTGCTGATAGCTTTTCGGTGCCCATTCCCGACAATCCTCAAGCATGTCGGGCATGTCCGGAACCATTTCAAGCAACATCACGATTTCGTTGAAATGATTCAGGTAATCCGTTGCAAGCAGCGTTGCAGAGGAAATGTTCGTCCCCTCGACCTTCTTTTGCCAGATTGCAAAATCGTCATCTGCGGCCATGTTCGCGTCTATCCCTCTCTCGCCTGCAAGTGCGCCCCGTTTCTTTTATATGCGAAAGGATAAGC
Source organism: Thalassospira sp. TSL5-1 (assembly GCF_001907695.1). Taxonomy (NCBI): domain Bacteria; kingdom Pseudomonadati; phylum Pseudomonadota; class Alphaproteobacteria; order Rhodospirillales; family Thalassospiraceae; genus Thalassospira; species Thalassospira sp. TSL5-1. The sequence continues at coordinate 502,774 of NZ_KV880637.1, read as the reverse complement.
ATCGCATCAATATCAATCTGAAACAAATTCCCAATTGGGGATGTTTTGACAGATTTTTAGGTCTCATCCCGGCTTTTTAGAGAGTTTATTAAATTCTACAACGAAAAAGGGTGCCCGATATCCCGGACACCCTTTTGGGCAGTTAAAATTCCCGACCGCCTGATCAATCAGAGAGATCAGGCGCTTGCCAGCAATTCATCACGAATGTTGTCCCGTTCCTGTTTGATCATCTCGGCAATCAAAAAGGCCAGTTCAAGGGCCTGGGCCCCATTCAGACGCGGGTCGCAATGGGTGTGGTAACGATCCGACAGGCTGTCTTCGGTAATCGCCTGTGCGCCACCTATACATTCGGTCACATCGCGGCCGGTCATTTCAAAATGAACGCCACCGGCATGGGTGCCTTCGGCCTTGTGAATGTCAAAGAAGGTTTTGACTTCGCCAAGAATCGAATCAAAGGCACGGGTCTTGTACCCGTTGCTGGCCTTGACCGTGTTGCCGTGCATCGGATCGCACGACCACACAACCTTGCGGCCTTCGGCCTTCACACGGCGCACCAGACGCGAAAGATGTTCCGCCACCTTGCCCGACCCCATACGGCAGATCAAGGTCAGACGACCCGCTTCGTCGGCCGGGTTCAGGGTGTCGATCAGGCGGATCAGTTCATCTTCCTCAAGCGTCGGGCCGCATTTAAGGCCAATCGGGTTTTTCACCCCACGCAGGAATTCAACATGTGCGCCGTCCGGCTGGCGGGTACGGTCGCCAATCCACAGCATATGCGCCGAGCAATCATAATACTGGCCGGTCAGGCTGTCCTGACGGGTCAGGGCCTGCTCGTAACCCAGCAACAATGCCTCGTGCGAGGTATAAAAGTCGGTTTCGCGCATTTGCGGCGCGGTTTCCGGGGTAATGCCGCAGGCACGCATGAAGGCGACAGCTTCGTCGATCTGGGTGCTCATCTGACGATATCGTTCCCCCGCGGGGCTGTTATCGACAAAGGACAGGTTCCAGCGATGAATCTGCGTCAGATCAGCGAAACCACCCTGGGCAAAGGCCCGCAACAGGTTCAGCGTCGATGCGGACTGGTTATAGGCACGGATCTGGCGCTGCGGGTCCGGCGTGCGGGATTCTTCGGTAAATTCGATCCCGTTAACGTTATCCCCGCGATAGCTGGGCAGTTCGACGCCATCAATCGTTTCCATATCGGCCGAACGCGGTTTGGCAAACTGGCCGGCCATACGGCCCACCTTGACCACCGGGCACGATGCGCCATAGGTCAGTACAACCGCCATCTGCAACATGACCTTAAAGGTGTCGCGGATATTGTTGGGATGAAATTCCTTAAAGCTTTCCGCGCAGTCACCACCCTGAAGCAGGAAGGCCTTGCCTTCTGCAACCGCACCAAGTTTTTCCTTAAGCGCACGCGCCTCGCCAGCAAATACCAAAGGAGGATAGCTGCCGAGCTCTTGTTCTACGGCCTTGAGGGCCTGTGCATCCGGATATGTCGGAATCTGCTTTACAGGCAGGTTCCGCCAACTATCAGTGCTCCAGCTCTTGCTCATTTGCTTCCTCTCCATCGGATGTCTCTTTCAACATCCCTAGCATAACATCATTTCTATCATACGCCCCACATTACAGGCGCAAACCAGCCATTTGCCGGGTCCAACTAGATAAGGGTTTTACGCCGCCGTTTCCAGTCTTTCCCGCACTGCGACAACAGAAAAATGGCAAATTTTTGCCAATCCTGCGCAATTACGCGCAAAATTCCACCCAATTTAACCACCAATAGATGAAACAGAGCCCAGATATTACGCGCAAAAAGCACATGAAAAATGCGAATCCACGCGGGTTTCAGCCCGTTTCATCTTCCGGTTCACCAAAATGTGTGCGTGCATCCGTCGGAATCGCAATCCCCTGAATCTGTCGCGCAATCCAGATATGATCCACCCCTGACAGATCCGGCATCACATCGAGCGATCCGCCTTTGATGCTAACGGGTTCGTCACCGACAAGGTCGCCATGAAACAGGCGCGACCCGCAATCAGGGCAAAAATGACACGCCAGCACCCGGCCACTATCGGTTGGTCTTTGCCATGTTTTTACCTGCCCCTGTGTGATGACAATATCCGCACCGTGCACCCGAACCGAAATTCCGAAGGCGGAGGCGGACTGTTTCTGACATTCCCGGCAATGGCAGATATAGGTTTTCAAAACCGCCCCATCCAGGCGATACCGCACGGCCCCACACTGGCACCCGCCCGTTATGGCATCCCCTGGCTGTGAAAGTGCCTGTGTCATCCCCATCCATCCTTTGCTGTGCGACGAAGTCTCCATATTCATCAGCCCTCCCCCATCATCGGTAAAATGGGCGGTGCCATTCCACAACATTCTATCATTATTCCGAAACAGTTGCGCCCCGGTTCAATTCGCCGCAAGCTGACCTGCTGCCAGATATGGCAGGAGACCAACCTGTCGTATCTCCTGATTTTCGGAACGCCCCATGCCCCTTGAAACCGCCATCATCGTTGCCTGTGCCTATTTCATTGCCGCCTTTGTCAAAGGGGCCACCGGTCTTGGTTTTTCCACATCCGCCCTGCCGGTGATGACGATCGGTCTGGGCCTTAAATCGGCGATGCCACTGGTGATTATTCCATCGATTGTCAGCAATGTGATCGTCATGGTGCAGGCAGGGCATTTTCGCGAAACTGTGCGACGTTTCTGGCCGATGTTTGTCGCCACCATTCCCGGGCTGATTGTCGGGCTGATCATCCTGGACCGTGTTAACGGGCTGGTGGCCGGGGCCGTTTTGGGCCTGGTGCTTATTTTATATGGCGTGATCACCCTTGCCCGCCCCGCCATTTACATTCCCGACCGGCTGGCAAACCGCATTGCCCCCTTTTCCGGCTTTCTGACCGGGTTGGTCAATGGCATGACCGGGTCGCAGGTTATGCCAATCCTGCCGTTTTTCCTCTCGCTACGGCTGGATCCCAAACGCTTTGTACAGGGGGTGAATATATCCTTTACCCTGTCCAGCCTGATCATGGCCGTCGGGCTTAGCCGCATTGGCCTGATGACCTGGCATAGCGCGCTGATTTCGCTGGCCGGTTTGATACCGGTTTTTCTGGGGGTAAAGGCGGGCAGCTTTGTCCGGGCGCGACTGGAAGCCGAAACCTTTCGCAAGCTGGTGCTGGTGATGCTGATTTTATTTGGCATCATCCTGATTGGCAAAGCCCTGCTGGCTTAAGGCTATTCTGAACCTTTCCGCTCTGCTAAGACAAAGCCATGAACACCATTGAACATCCTTCCTTTTGCGAAACCGAAGAAAAGAAATCGCGCTTTTTGGCAACGCTGGTGCCCTATGCGCAATTTGACGACACCCTGGCCGATCTGCGCAAGGCCCATCCCAAAGCCAATCATCACGTCACCGCCTATCGTTACCTGAATGACGAAGAACAATTAATCGAACATGGCAAGGATGATGGCGAACCATCGGGCACATCGGGCATGCCGTGCCTCAAGGTGTTGCAGGGGCGCGACCTGGTCAATATTGCCGTGATTGTCACGCGGTATTTTGGCGGCACCAAACTTGGCACGGGCGGGCTGGTACGCGCCTATAGCGGGGCAACGCAGGCAGTGTGTGACACGGCAAAAATCATTCCCTATATCCCGCAGGGCACAACACGCCTTTTTGCCACCTTTGCCAATGCCGGCAATATGGAACAGGCCTGCACCCGGCCCGACATTACAGTGCTGGATCGCCAGTTCGACACCCTGGGCAGCCTGATCGAAATCAGCGGCCCGCGCGACATTGTTGCCGACCTTGCCCGCCGCTTCCCGCCGCCAAATGAAGAGGGCAGCACAGATACCGAAAACAATGAAGAGAGTAACCAGGCCCCGTCATAACCAAGTCGTCGCAGCCTTTGGCTACGCCTTACAAATCTGGCGGTTCCGATCCGTACTTTGCCGTCTTTGCAACTCGAACCCCAGATCAATAATCTTTTCGGGCAGCGGCGTGTCCTCCAGCACAGCCAGGATCATATTGACCGCATGACGGCCAATGCCATAGCGATCGGTACGAATACTGGTCAGTGACGGACAGGCCGCCTGCATCATTTCAAGGTCGTTAAACCCGGCAATCCCCAACTGGTCGGGCACGGAGATGCCCGCCTTTTGCGCACCAAACAGAGCACCCAGCGCAAGGTCGTCATTGTTGCAAAAAACCGCATCCAGATCGGGCCGGTGGCGGGCCAGTTCGCGCAACAACACCCCGCCTAGCGTAACACTGGAGGATGTGGTGGTGGTTTTCACAAGATCCGGGTCAAACATTCCGGCATCTTCGAGCGCACGGCGAAACCCCGCCAGACGCCGGGTTGTGCGCGGGTCCATGCGGGCCCCCAAAAAACCGATATGCCGATACCCCTGATCAATCAAATGCTGGGCTGCGGCCCGCCCGCCCTCGTAATGGGAAAATCCCACCATCATATCAATCGGGTCCGGCCCGGTTTCCATGATCTGCACCACCGGGCAGTTTGCTTCTTCCAGCATTTTGCGCGCCACAGGTGTTTGATCAATGCCCGAAACAATTACGGCCGTGGGGCGCTGGCTTAAAAAGATGCCAATCAGGCGTTCCTGCTCTGCGGCGGAATAGCGCGAATTGCCCAACTGCACCTGAAGCGGGCTGGCATCCAGCGCATCATAAATCGCGCGAAGGGTATCGGAAAAAACGTTGTTGGTGAGCGATGGCACCAGCACCGCCACCACATTGGACCGCGACGATGCCAACGCACTGGCATGGGTGTCGGGGATGTAATTAAGCGCGCGCACCGCCTTGTCGATTTTACCGCGCAGCCGCTCCGATACCTTTTGCGGGTCACGCAAGGCCCGCGACACGGTAATCGAACTCACCCCTGCCTGGGCGGCAACGTCGGCAATTGTCGGCCGCCCGGCCCCTTTACGTTTTCTCATGCCTGCCTGACTGCCATTAACCTCAATCTTGCGGGCCACCACGCAATATTCCGTCAACCAACGGAACCAGCGCAGCCCCTATTGCCCGTGTATTAGCCGCATCCAGATGCACGCCGTCAACAGGTGATGCCACGGCAACAGTCGCCGCATCAAAAAAATGGCAGTTCTTTTGCTGCGCCAGAGACTGATAGGCGGCGGCAAGTTTTCGCGATTCGGCAATGGTATGCGAGGTTGGCAAGGTCCCACCGACCTTGTCGGTTTCACACAGATGCGGCGGTGCCATCACCATGACTTCCGGTGCGGGTCCGGCCTGATAGGGATAGCTGCGCACAAGGTCCACCAGCCGTGCCATACCGACCGTAGCCCCCCTTGCATCGCCACAAATAAAGGACTTCAAATCATTGGTACCCAGCATGATAATCACCAGGTCCAGCGGGTCATGGCTGCCTAAAAGAGTGGGTAAAATCCGTGCGCCATTCCTGTCTGCCGGGGCGGTATGATCGTCAAATGCTGTGGTCCGTCCACTCAACCCCTGGCCAATCACTCGCGCCTGATGCACCAGCCCCGCGCCCAACACCGTTGGCCACAAATCGTCAAACGGGTGGCGTCTACCATGTTCGGGGTGATACCCCCAGGTCAGACTATCCCCATAAGCAAGCACGTTTTTTTTATACATGGCGCTATTCCCGAAGAAATCTCCAAATAATCCTTTAAAGGGACCTCTCCCCAAAGGGTTAATCAATTAAGGCTGGTTCCCGTTTCCAGCTTTGACAGTCGCAATAATGTCTTTCGCGCAATAGGTGTGACGCGTATCCTGTTTTTCGCATCACTCGTCGCTCATGACAACTCACTAATATTTAAATTGTTCTAATTTACCGATTTCAGCAATGAAGAATGCTCGCAAATTTGCAACGGGAAAATCTGTTGACTCAATGTTAGCGCTATCATTATGTTAGCGCTAACAAAACAGGCAGGAACCAAAAATCCGCGCCTTTCGGTCTCTGGGGAAACAGTCTTTACCAATGAACAGCCTTGCGAAATTCGTCATTGTCATGGGGGTTAGCGGCTCGGGTAAAACCGAAACCGCCCGTCGCCTTGCCACGGCCACCAAAGGGGCCTGGCTTGATGCCGATGACCACCATCCGGCAGAGAATGTCGACCATATGCGGCGCGGTCTGCCACTGAATGACGCCATGCGCTGGCCCTGGCTTGACGCCCTGTGCAAGGCCGCTATTGCCACCCGCAATGAGCTGGCATCGTGCGGCATCACGGCGGGCCAGTCAGCCCCGCCCATTTTTATTGCCTGCTCCGCGCTGAAGCGGCGCTACCGCGATTATTTGCGCGACCATTTGGGGGCCGACCTGATTTTTGTGTTTCTCGATGGCCCGCGCGACCTGATTTTGGACCGGATGAACAACCGGGCCGGGCATTTCATGCCCGCCGCCCTGCTCGATAGCCAGCTTGCTGATCTTGAACCCCTGGGGCCTGACGAAGATCCGCTGACTGTTTCGATTATGGCCCCGATAGACGACATCGTCTGGCAGGTGCTGGATGATCTGACTGCACGTAACGATCGAGAAAGCGGAACGGAACCTTCCGTATCCGCCGATGAAAAAACCACATCCAAGGGAGGATGACCATGAATACGCCGATCAAAACACTTCTTGGCGCGGCCTTTGCCGTTGCTCTGGCTGCCACAACGTCGCTCAGCGCTCAGGCAGCAGACTATGAATGGAAATTCCAGTCGAGCGACAATTCCGGCACGCCGACCTTTGAAATCGATCAGGAATGGACCAAACGGGTCGAGGAAATGACCAATGGCCGCATCAAGATCGAATTGCTGCCCGTCGGCTCCATCGTTGAACATTCCGAAACCCAGGATGCGATTGCCGCAGGCATCCTCGATGGGCACATCACCGATGTCAGCTATTTTTCCGGCAAGGACCCGGCATTCAGCCTGATCGCCAACCCGATTGGTGCTTGGTCCGACCCGCAGCAAATGTTCCGCTTCATCAATTATGGGGGCGGCAAGGAATTGATGAACAAACTTGAAGAACCCTATGGCCTGCACTTTATCGGTGCGGTCACGCCGGGTCTTGAAGCCTTTGTGTCATCCGTCCCGCTAAATGGTGTTGCCGACCTTAAGGGCCTTAAGGTGCGTGCGCCCGAAGGCATGGTACAGGAAGTGTTTGCCGCAGCCGGTGCCGCCCCGGTGAATATTCCGCAATCCGAAGTTTATACATCGCTTGACAAAAAGGTTATCGATGCGGCGGATGCCACGGTTTATGCCACAAACTCGGCCATGGGCCTGAATGACATTGCCAAACACCCTGTTTATCCGGGCTTCCATTCCATGCCGCTGGTTGAAATATCGATGAACAAGGAAAAATGGGATGCCCTGCCCAAGGATTTGCAGGAAATCCTGACGGTTTCGGTGCGTGACCTGTCCCAGGACCTGGTGGCCCGCCTACAAATGAAGGACCGTGAAGCCGTGGCCAAGGATATGGCAAAGGGCGACATCGAAATCACCAACTGGTCGGATGAAGAACGCGCCAAGTTCCGCGCCATTGCCATGAAACAGTGGAAAAAGGTTGCCGAGCGTTCGGACAATGCCCAGGAAGTTTACGACACCCTGACCAAATACCTGAAATCCCAGGGTCTGCTGCAATAAGTCAGCCTGTTATCACCCCCGGTCCATTCTATGACCGGGGGTATTGCATTGCGATACCGGCGTAAACGACGTGCGCTTTCTGTCATACCCGGTCAATGCAACACCTTGCCATGCGCGTGCCCCGCTAAAGGAATGGTTTCATGACCCACACGCCTCATCACGACCCAGAGCTGCCGCTTGGTACCTCCGAAGGGAACGTGGCCGAACTAATGGATGATAATGCCCCGGTATTACCGGCGGAATCCGGCCTTTTGGGCCGTATCGTCAATCGGTTGGGCATCATTTTCGCTGTCGGTTTTCTGTGTTCGATGGCTGCCCTGATTTTTGAAATCTGCATGCGGCATATTTTTGATGCCCCCACCATCTGGGCCCATGAAACGACGACGTTTTTATGCGCAATGGGCTTTGTCTTTGCCGGTCTGTTTTGCGCCTCGCGCAATCAGCATATCCGGGTGGTGATTATTTATGACATGGTCGGGCCGGGGGCGCGGCGCGTGCTGAATATCATCATTTCGCTCATTTGCGCACTTTCGACCGGTTTTTTCAGTTTTGCCGCCTGGCTGATGGTCAAAAAGGCTGCCTTTGCCCCTACCGGCGACATTCGCCTGGAAACCAGCGGCAGCGCCTGGAACCCGCCCTTCCCCGCCATCATCAAAATTTTCATGCTGGTGGTGATGGCTGTACTGACGGTGCAGTTTCTGATCCTCGCCTGGAATTATTTCCGGCAAAAACCCGAAATCTCCGCCAGCGAAGCGCCCGCGCGCCGCTGATCGTTTCCCGCTTCATCTCCTGCGTCTTTGACGCATCAGGAAATTACCCCATGTTACATCTGCAATCACTGGGCATTGAATACGGCACGCTGGCGATGTTTGTCATGCTGATCGGCTTTTTGCTGACCGGCATGCCGCTGGCCTTTGTCACCCTGCTGGTCGCCCTGATTTTCACCCTTGGCTGGTTCGACAATGTGATGGTGGTACAGCTCATCACCAGCCGGGTTTATTCGTTTGTTTCCTCCTTCGTTTTTGTCTCCGTCCCCATGTTCGTCATGATGGCGGCCCTGCTGGACCGGTCTGGCATCGCGCGCGATTTGTTCGAGGCAATGCGCCTGTTTGGCGGGCGGCTCAAGGGTGGCGTTGCGGTTCAAACCATTTTTGTTGCCGTTATCCTGGCTGCCATGAGCGGCATTATCGGCGGCGAAATTGTTCTGCTCGGCCTGCTGGCGTTGCCACAAATGCTGCGCCAGGGCTATGACAAAAAACTGGCCATTGGGGTGGTTTGTGCCGGTGGGTCGCTCGGTACGATGGTCCCGCCCTCGATTGTTCTGATCATTTATGGCTTAACGGCCAATGTCTCGATCGGTGATCTGTTTACCTCGGCCTTTATTCCCGGCTTCATGCTGGCGGGCTTTTATGTCGCCTATGTGCTGTTTCGCTGCTATTTCGGCGATAATGTCGCCCCGCCACCACAGACCGAAAAAATCCCGACCTCCGAAAAGCTCCGCCTGCTCAAGGGCCTGTTCCTGCCCATCGTCGTCGTGATTTGCGTTCTGGGCTCCATTTATGGCGGGATCGCTTCTGTGACCGAGGCATCGGCTGTTGGCGTTGCCGGGGTGATTGCCTCTACCATCCTGCGGCGCGAATTTTCGCTCACCATGCTCAAGGGCGCGGCAATGCAAACCCTGTCCACCTGCGGCATGATCGTCTGGATCGGTATCGGCGCATCGGCCCTGGTGGGTGTGTTTAACCTGATGGGTGGCATCAAGTTCGTTTCAGGCATGATCACCGGCATTTCCGATGACCCCACCGTGGTCATTCTGGTGATGATGCTGATCCTGTTTATCCTCGGCATGTTCCTGGACTGGGTCGGCATTGCCCTTCTGACCATGCCCATCTTTGTTCCCATCGTAAAACAGCTTGGCTTTGACCCGGTCTGGTTTGGCGTTCTGTTTGCCATGAACATGCAGGTCAGTTTCCTCTCGCCGCCCTTCGGCCCGGCGGCCTTCTACCTTAAATCGGTGGCCCCGCCCGATATATCACTTGGCACGATCTTCCGCTCCCTGGCACCCTTTATTTGCCTGCAAATTCTGGCGGTCGCCATCCTGATCATCTTCCCCGGCATTACCGGGCGATAAACCAGCCACACAAAACCAACACCCAAGGCGGGCGTGCCAAGGCACCCCGCCTTGTTCATTTCGGCTTGTCATCCCCACTTTCTGGCTGCCAAATAATCACCACCTCTAAAATCGAACCTGCTACAATTAGAACAGCGAATCCCGCAGGATTTCTCGACATTCTGCGGCATTTAAAGAAATGGGACACGGCCATGACACGGATTACAGCCACCGAATTTGAAAAAGACATCAGCACATTCAGCAATACGGCGATCAGTGAACCCGTCATTATCACCAATCAAAACCGTGACCATCTGGTTCTGATCTCGGCGGAAGAATACCACCGGCTGACAGGCAAGGATCAGCATCGGGATGATGATTTCCAGGATCTTGTCCATCGTCGTGCAAACCACCACAAAGACACTCTGGTCGAATTGGCCAAACGGTGAGTCATCCCAAATGGTTGTCGCGCCAGAACGTCGAACATATTCATGAAACGGTGGTAAATCTGGCGGGTGGCTCACAAGGTTTACGTGATGCGTCCCTGCTGGAATCGGCGTTGGCGCGCCCCAAAAATCAATATGCCTATGGCGAGAGTGATACTTTTTAACTCGCTGCTGGCTATGCGGAAGGTATTGCCAGAAACCATCCATTTATTGATGGTGATTGCAATAGCCCGTCAAATCGAACCTGCTACAATATGATCATTCTTCCTCGTCCTCCAATAGTTGTTGTAGCTACCCTCTAAAATCGAACCTGCTACAATGCGTGAAGTTTCGTTATCAAGCGCGTTGTTGTTGTAGCTACCCTCTAAAATCGAACCTGCTACAATATGTGGCCGACGAAATCCGCGCCAGCCGAGTTGTAGCTACCCTCTAAAATCGAACCTGCTACAATAGGAACACCAAATCCCGCAGCATATTCAGTATGTTGCGGGATTTTTTTGAGTCAAAAACCAGCATTTTCGCCCGATTTTTCGCTGATTTTTTGCAAAAATGACTCATTTTTGATCGGTGGAAACCGGCAATTTTCATGCCGACTTACGACACATGGCCGTCAGTTTTACCGTGAGGTGGAAAGTGAAACGGGATGGATTGGGGACAGCAGGGGAGCGTTAGCCCGGATGGTGACATGGCGGTGGCGGGCGACGCCGTTTTTATCGAGCACCGTAATGTCATAAAAACCCGGCCCGTCGGGTTGCCAGCGCACATGGCGCTGCCACGGGTCGGAGGGTAACGGCACGCCATTGACCATCCAGACCAGGGGTCGTTCACCATTGCGGGCGCGCAAAACAAGGCCACGCAAGCCAAGGCTGTTTGCCATGAAAATGCTGTCATCGGCAGGGTATTCAATATCAAGCGCATTTGCCGCCTGAAAAACCGGATCGGCCTGTTTGATACCAAAATATTTAAGACCAATGGGGGCGGGATTTTGCCAGTCATTGGCGCTGGTATTTTGCCCCGGGTACGACAAGGGCGGCAGTTTTTCAAACACGGAAAATAACAGGGGGGCCGCACTGTTAAGCCCCGTCTGACCATTCACCGGCTCGCCCGATGCCCGCCCGACCCAGACACCGACCGTATAATCCGCCGTGTAGCCAAAGGCCCAGGCATCGCGATAGCCATAGGATGTGCCGGTTTTAAAGGCGATGGGGGCGGCATTACGGGTGGCATTATATGCTGCCTGTGCCCGGTAGCCATCGGGGCGCGGGGTATGTTGCAAAATACCCGTAATCCAGTTTTGTGTCCGGGATGAAAACATGTCCTGCGGACTGGCGCATGACTGCGCTGGCGCATTTTGCAGATATGTCAAAGGGCAGTTTTTACGATCCGTTGCCAGCCCGCGATAAAACTGCGTCATTTCATCGAGGCGAATGCCCGTACCACCCAGGGCAATGGCAAGGTTGGGCACATCACCTTCATGGGGCAGACGTAAATCAAGGCCATTATGGCGCATGGTTTCGCTAAAACGGATGGGTCCAAAGCGTTCGAGCACCTTGACGGCCGGAATATTAAGGCTAAAGCGCAGGGCATCGGCAATGCTGACCTCGCCTGCCTCGCCATGATCAAAATTGGCCGGTCGATAGCCGCCATCGGCAATGGCCCGGTCCCAGATCAGCGTTTGAGGGTGGGTTTGCCGGGCATCAAATGACAGGGCATAGATAAACGGTTTTAACGTGGATCCCGGCGACCGCACCGCCTGCGTCATATCGACAAAGCCGTGGCTGGTGCGGTCAAGATAATCGCGTGATCCCAAATGAACCCGCACCTTGCCGGTTTTGTTTTCCACCACCATCAGGGCCACGGAGCGTTGTGACCTGTTCCGCCCGCCATAATATTCCACCAGCTTTTGAATATCGCCCTGTAACCACGGTTCGATGGTGGTGGTAATACGATGCTGGCCGGGATGGGACGCCACCAACCGTTCCGCCAGATGCGGCGCCAGCATCGGCACGGGAAACTGCCGGTCGGGCAGTGGTTCGGCATTGGCTTCGTCATATTCGGCCTGCGTGATCACCTGCTCGCCCAGCAGGCGCCCCAGCACCTTTTGCCGGGCGGCACCGGCGCGGGTGGGAAAACGGTCTGGCCGCAGGGTGCTGGGCGTTTGCGGCAGAACGGTCAATAACGCGGCCTCGGCAATGGTAAGATGCGCCGGGTCCTTGCGGAAATAAATATTGGCGGCACTGCGCACCCCTTCAAGGCGCCCGCCAAACGGGGCCAGGGTGACATACATATTTAAAATATCGGTTTTGGAATAATGCCATTCCAGTTGCAGGGCGCGCAGAATCTCGATGCCCTTGGCAACAAGGGTGCGATCACGCGGCTCCAACAACCGTGCCACCTGCATGGTCAGGGTGGAACCGCCCGAAACGATATGCCCGGCCCGCAGCCATTGCCAGCTTGCGCGCAGCAATGCCGCCGGGTCCACGCCCCAATGGTGATCAAACCGGCGATCCTCGTAACTTTTTAAAAAGCGCAGATATTTGGGATCCACCCCCTCCACACGGGTTTGCAGGCGCAACAACCCGCCTTCGGTGGAGAACATGCGCAAGGGTTGCCCGTTGCGCCCCTCCACCACTGCCGAAATATGGTCCAACCGCGACAGGTTGGGCGGAAAGGCGCGGTCCAGCCCCCACAAAGCCAAAGCCAAAGCCAAAACCGCCCCCATCCCCAGCAATGCGCCGGAGATACGAACGGGTTTGTTTTTGCCCCATTTGGGGGCGAATGACAGCAAACCGCGCATATCCCGCAAGGCCTAATTCGCTGGTGAAACCACAAGGGAGCCCATAGCCCCCCGGGCAAAGTACGCCGGTTTATACATATCCTCGACAAACGGGGCCGGATGCACATAGTGCCCCGGTGTGACGGCGCGCACCACATAATACAGGCGGAATTTCGCGCCTTTGTCATCGCCATAACGGTCCGCCCCCAAATTCACCGCCGCGACGTAACGGTCGTCACGTTCGGCAATAAATTCGGTTGCCGACAGGTCATTGGGCGTAATCGACAGGCGTTTTCCCAGTTCGGGGAAGCGGGCATTGGCCTCGATCTCGAACCCGGCGGGCAAGAAATCCACCACCAATGCCCGGTGCGAAAGCCGGTCCTTTGCCGCGCCCGACAACACAACAATAAAGCGATCGCCGGTTTTCACTTGATCAAGTTTGGCGGGTTTACCCTCCATGTCAAAATACTGCCGCTGGATTGAAAGGCCCTGGGACGCCGCCGCCATTGGCTTTGCCGGAATGCCGGTCGCCGACCAGGTGACAAAGGCCGTGCCCTGCCCGGTATTTTCGATCCGGTAAGGTTCCTGAAGCTGTGCCGGTGTTAAGCCAACACGGTAGCTTTGCAGCGCTTGCGCTGGCTGGTCATTAACCCGCAAGGACAGGCTTTTGCCCGCCCCCGTTGCAATGGCGGTTGCCGCCTGCAACAGCCAGGCCTTTTCCTGCGTGCTGGTATAATGCTGGTTTTCGGCATCATCGGTGACCGTGGTTAACAGCGACAGACGTTCATTATCGCTGGCAAAAATGCCCGCTGGCAGGGTTAAAATCGCGGCAAGGTCGCGCAGTGGCGAACCGTAACTGTGGTAATAACGCTTATGATCACCGACAAAATAGGTGAAATTATCAAAGGTTAAGCCATCCACCGTACCGCCATTGATCACCCGTGCTGCCGCAAGCTGCGCCCAGGCCAGCGAGCCGATTTTACCCTTCAAAATCCGGGTGACTTCATAATCCAGTGCCGATTTTGAATAACGGTCATTGCGGGCCAGCACCAGCACCATATAGGCGCGGGCTTCGGGCGAATATTGTTCGGACCGCACCACATTCTGCATCCAGTCGAGTGCACTGTTAAACCGGGCATCAAGCACGTCATAACCCTTGGCCCGTGCGGTGGTCAGAAAATCAATCGCATAGGCGGTTAACCAGGGTTCGGCGTCGCTCTGGCGGTTCCAAAGGCCAAAGCTGCCGTCACTGCGCTGTTTTGCCAGCACACCGGCAATGCCATCGTGAATTTTGTCATCCAGGTTGTTTTCATCGAATGTCACCCCGGCAAACCGGTCCTTCGCATCGCGGAAGGAGAGTAACGGAAAGGCCCGACTGGTGATTTGCTCCAGGCAGCCATAGGGATACCGGTCCAGGGCCGTGATAAGATGTTGCACATCAATTGCCGGGACCGAAGCCAAGGCCACATCAAGCGATGCCGTTTCCGGGCGGAACATATCAAGATACGCGCTATCCAGATTAAGCACGTCACCCGCCGCCAGTTTTTGCTGACCAAAATTGGTGCTCCAGGCCTGGGCCGGGCGGACTTCCATATCCCACGACCGCACCTGATGATAACCATTGGGCCCGTCAATATTCAGGGTCAATTTGCCCTGCCCCACACGGTTAGCCGTCACATCAAAGCGGTTTTCCATCTGCTTGCCTGGGGCAAGATCGCCCTGCCAGCCCGGATTTTTCACCGTCAAAATATCGTTCGTTGCCAAACGAATTTTATAACTGCCATCCGGCCCGCTTAGATTTTGCAAACGCAGGGCAAAATCGGCCTGATCGCCCGGTGCCATAAAGCGCGGCGGCAGCAAATCGGCCACCACGGGCGCACGTACCAGCATGTTGGTCACACCACTCCCCATTGCCGTTTGGCTATAGGCCACGGCGAACACACGCAATTTGCCGTTAAAGTCCGGCACATCAAAATGCGCAACACCCTTGCCGTCGCCATCAAGCAGCACGGTATCGCTGGCAAGGGCGACGGTTTTAAACACCCGCGATGTCAGCGAGGCCTGGTTGCCATCGCCCATTTCATCACCGCCGGATCGCAAAACACCCAAATCACCCTTTAACGGCGCAATCAGGTGCCCATAAAGGTCATGATAGGACAGTTGCAATAATTGCTGGCCCAACAGCGCGTCTTCGGGTTTGGGGGCCTTAAAGCCGGTCAGGCGCAAAATGCCTTCATCGACGGCAAAAACATTCACCCGCACCTTTTCACCCGCGCCAATGGCCTTGCCCGTAACCATGACGGGCACATCCAGGCTGGTATCGGGGCGAATTTCGGCTGGTACATCCAGCCCGACTTTCAAAATCCGGTCCTGTTTGCCAAAGCTGACCCATTGTGCTGCAACGGAGCGCACCGGCCCCATCGCACCGGGTTGTTGCTGGTCCAGCCCGGCGCGATAGGCCGTTGCCAGCACATAGGCCCCATTGCCCCATTTCGGGTCTACCGGAATATGGAATTCCACCCCATCGCCCGACATTTCATAATCCTGGCGCCACAGCACATTTTTCTGCGCCACCGTTACCACCAACTGGCCCTTAAACGGCGCCTTGATGAAACCGTCAATCTGTCCGCTGGCATCAATATCGGTGGATTTAAGGCTCATATTCAGCTGATCCGGCCGGTCAGGCGATTGGCCGTTGGCCCACCAGCCCACACGGAAGGTATGGTCCGCCGCGCTGCCATTTATCGGGTCGCGCACCACCGCACGGTAATAGCCCCAATGGTCAAAGGATTGCGCGAAATGCACCTTGCCATCCGCATCCGCCGTGACATTTTCATGGCTTACCGGCACGTCATATTTATCGTAGCTCGATTGCCATTCGCCGTTTTGATAATACCAGTTATAGGTCCGTTCCTCTCGCACCCAGTCTATCACCAGTTTACGATGGGCAAGGGGCTGGCCCTTGGCATCTACCACAATGGCATCAAAGGGCGCATCCTGCCCATATGTCAGGGAATCGCCATCAAAACCGGGGCGGATGCCGACCAAACTGTCATTGGCCTGCAAAGGCAGGCTCAGCCGGGTGCGCGACGGGCGGCCATCAATATCGGCCACTTCCACATTCAAACTGACCTTTAGGGGTGACGATAAATCCACCCGTTCAAAGGCAGGCACCCTAAGGTCGGCATAGCCGCTGGCATTGCTTTTCACGCCATCAAAGTTTTTACGCACCTGGGCGACATCATCCTGCAGGCCGAAATAATAGTTTTTCAAATCGGCAAAGGGATGATGATCCACCTGCAAAAAGGCATTACCCCCCGCCATCAATCCACTGCCCGGCGCGCCAAACAGATAATCGGTTTGCACATCCAGTGGCATGGCCTGGTCAAAAACCATATAGGGGGCTGTGGTGCTGGCCTTGACCTCCAGCCGTTCGGGCACAAATTCCTCGACCTGAACCGACAAATCGCCAATCGGCGCACCGTTCGGGTCGCTATAGGCGGAAATATGCCATTTGCCCGTAGCCGCCGCATTGGCAAGGGGAATATCAAGCGTACCGCCCCCGGCATCATCGGGTTGCTGCACGGTTTTAAAGGCTTCCTTGCCATCAGGCCGATACAGCACAATTGTCACCGGCACGCCGGTTTGTGCGGCGGATAAATCATCGCGCAGCATATAACCCAAATGGATTTTTTCGCCGGGGCGATAAATCCCCCGGTCGGCATACAAATAAGTTTGCAGGGCACCGGGCGGCTCATGGCCCGCAACACCCCGATCCGACAATTCCAGCGGCGATTGATCAAGCGAGATAAAGGAAAAATCGCCATCCTTCGTTTCGGCGGTGACATACAGCGCCTGCTTGCCGCCCTTGCCCGCCAGCAATGATCCGGGAAAATCAGCCCAGCCCTCATCATCGGCAACGGCGGTACCCAGCACGGCATTGTTGCGTGCCACAAGGGTTACTTTTGCCCCGTCAACCGGCGCGGCACTGCGCAGGGATCGCACCTGAAGCGACAGGCCCTTCTCGCCGTTATAGGCCGACAGCCCCAAATCCGTGACCACCACCCACTGGGTCGGTTTGTTGCCCCAACGGTCATCATCATCGGGCGCACTTGCCACCAGAGCATACAGGCCCGGCTTAAAATCCTTCACCATTTCACGCAGCGGAATTTGCGTCACCACGTCCTGGTCGGGCACATTGCGCACATCAAGGGTCCCGGCCCAAACTTCCTCGCCGGTGCGATCCTGGATCGTATCCATGTCCCAATTATCAAGACGATGGGCAAGCAGGTTTGAGGTCAGGGTATTGACCAGATTGCGTTCGACAATGCGGAAAAACCGCAGCGCCACATGGTCCTGGTTCACCGTTGTAATCGGGATCACCGGGCTATCGCTTTTGGGCAGCACATAATTATTGGTGCCCAGCGTAATCTCCGCCTTGCGCGCGCCGATCGTCACATCCCGCGACACATCCTTTGCCAGGGCAAAATCAAAAATGCCCTTCAATCCCTTGCGCAAAGTGACTTTGGTGGTTTGTGAATGCGGCAGACCCATCAGGCACAGCTTGCCATTGGCAATGCGGGCGGAATAATCGCGCGCGGGCGACAATTCGATATAGGACCGCACATCGAGCGGCTGATCGGCACTTAGATCATGATCAAAGGCAAAGCAGGTTTCGCTCACGGCCTTATCTGCGTTGGTCGTGACCTTGGTAATTTTAATGTCCCCTGCCAGACTTGCCTTTATATCGGTAATACGGCCCTGATAGGCCTGTATCAGGCATTGCTGCGTTTCGGGGCGCAGGGCATCGGGTTTTTCATCCTTTTGCAATTTGCAGCCATTGCGCACCAGATGCAGCCAGGCCCGCTGGTCCGTTTGCAGGGCGTTTTTTGCCAGCTCGTCCAACGTGTTCAGGGCCTGCTGATAGGTTTGCGCCATTTTCACATCGAGTGCCGCCAGGTCGGCATTCTGGCACACCGCCTCTTCAATGGCGATGGATGCCTGCGCGCAGGGGAAACTGGTGGGGAAGGTTTCGCTGGCACGGGCCAGATTGGGCATTAAAAACGCAAAAATAAACAAACAAAGCGCGGCAAGCCGTTTTTGGCAGGGCATCAGGACCTCGATGTCGCAGGAATTGATCTGGCAGAATAAACAAACCAATGTAGAAAAACGGTTTTTTTACGGTTACGCAACACGCAAAAATTGCACCCTGCGGTTTTGGTCCCCTTTCCCCCGCGCCCAAACAAAAACGGCAGGGGCATGAAGCTGCCCCTGCCGCCCAAAATATTCGCCGACTGAGTGATCAGCCGTTGCGATAGAGATAACTATAGCCGTTAATCGCCGGTACACCGCCCAGATGGGCGTACAAAACCTTTGATCCTTTGGGGAAATAGCCCTTTTTGACCAGATCGATCATGCCCTGCATCGATTTGCCTTCGTAAACCGGGTCGGTCATCATGCCTTCGGTGCGCGCGGCCAAACGGATGGCGTCGTTGGTTTCATCTGAAGGCACCCCATAAGCCGGATAGGCATAATCATTGATCAGGGTAATATCCGCATCCGAAACGCCGCCTTCTAGTTCCACCAGATCGGCGGTTTTTTCGGCAATGGCCAAAACCTGCGCACGGGTTTGCTCTGGCGTTGCCGAAGCATCAATACCCACAACCTTGTTGGCGCGGCCATCGGCAGCAAAACCCACAACCATCCCGGCATGGGTCGAACCGGTCACGGTGCAGACCACGATATAGTCAAATTCAAAGCCCAGTTCGGCTTCCTGAGCGCGGACTTCCTCGGCAAAGCCGACAAAACCCAGCCCGCCATATTTATGCACCGATGCGCCCGCGGGGATCGGATAAGGCTTGCCACCTTTGGCCTTCACATCTTCAAGGGCGGCTTCCCAGCTTTCGCGAATGCCAATGTCAAAGCCTTCATCAACCAGCTCGATCTCGGCCCCCATGACGCGGCTCATCAGGATATTGCCAACGCGGTCATAAACCGCATCGTTAAACGGTACCCAGCTTTCCTGCACCAGGCGGCATTTCATGCCAATTTTGGCGGCAATTGCCGCGACCTGGCGGGTATGGTTGGACTGCACACCGCCAATCGTCACCAGCGTATCAGCCCCGGATTTAATGGCATCAGGAATGATATATTCCATCTTGCGGACTTTGTTACCGCCAAAGGCCAGGCCGGAATTGCAATCCTCGCGCTTGGCATAAAGTTCCACATCCCCACCCAAATGCGCGGATAGGCGCGGCAGGGCCTCAATCGGGGTCGGGCCGAAAGTCAGGCTGTATTTTTCAAACTTGCCGAGATTCATCTTTTTCACTTTTGCACTCCCTGTCTGGCAATCATGGCAGAGAGAATGCTAGCGATTATCGCATGAAAGGTGCTCTCAAAATTTACGCAAATTTTTCACACATTCATTCACATCGCGCAAAATATGTGGCTATAT
This sequence comes from Thalassospira sp. TSL5-1, assembly GCF_001907695.1. Lineage (NCBI taxonomy): Bacteria > Pseudomonadati > Pseudomonadota > Alphaproteobacteria > Rhodospirillales > Thalassospiraceae > Thalassospira > Thalassospira sp. TSL5-1. The sequence goes on along the minus strand of NZ_KV880637.1, from coordinate 483,355 downwards.
TTTCATAATCTGGATAATTTATGGAATAATCCATCATGGAACAGCCGCTCGACCGCATCGACCAGAAAATTCTCCGTCTGCTTCAAAGCGATGGCCGCATGGGCAATGCCGAAATCGCCAAGCGCGTCAATGTCAGCCCCGCCACCTGCCACCGCCGCATTCAACGGCTGTTTGATGACGGCTATATCAGTTCCGTTCGCGCCATGATTGATCCGAAAAAGGTGGAACGCGGTGCGCTTGTGATGCTCGGCGTGGTGCTGGACCGCTCCACCCCCGAAAGTTTCGCCGAATTTGAAAATGCCTGCCGCAAACTGCCCTTCATCCTCGACTGCCATCTGGTCGCGGGCGATTTCGACTATTTCCTGAAAATCCGCGTCAGCGACATGGCAAATTTCAACCACCTGCACGGCGACCAACTCATCGCCCTGCCCGGCATCCGCCAAACCCGCACGTTTTTCGTAATGAAAGAGGTGGTGGATAATGCGCCGTTGGCGTTTTGATGTTGCTAAAAAATCAAACCTTTAAACGCTCCTGTTTTTTTGCAACTTCTTGATCGAACGTTTCAATCTCACTTGCGTGTTCAGCTAAAAAAGGTGCGTCCTTAACTTTAGCATAAAGATTCAAAAGTCTTGTTTCAGCCCTCGCTAGAACTGTATCATAAAGCATTGGAGTAACTCGAACATTATCACCATGCCGAGTAACCTCGCCTTCACCACTTTCTATTTCTGTACCAAGAATGAAACCATCCACTTTAGTTCCAAGCTGAATCTTTCCTTTTTTCTTTAATTCTTTTATATATTTCCAAACTTGATCTTTTTCCGAACTCCCAAGAGCAAGACCCGTCGTCTTCAAATCGACAACAACCAGATGCCCAACGCCGTTCTCATTATAATCATCATCATAAGAATTCCGAGAGTAAAAACCAACACTGGAATCAAATCTAATTACAAAATCAGGCCTCGACCTGTTTCCTTTAGTATGCTTGTCCTTAAAAACTTCCCTAATAACGGTAGTCATACCTTTATTCGACGTGAATTCAATAGACTCAAACTGAGGCCCAAACATCCAAAGCCCCTTCTCGAACAACGGCTGCAACTCGTGGACCTCATCAACCCTATTTATTTGAACTTTCTCTTTTAATTCATGAATTATTTTTAAACGAGTTTGAATTTCATCCAAAACAATTTTGGCCATACCAACTGACCATCTAGTAAGAATGTCATGCAGCGCATCCAAATCATTGGGGTCTTGGTCATGCAAAAGCTCAAGCAATCCGTACTGAGAAGTGCTTCTTTCAAGATTTGCCAATATAGAACTCAAATGAACAACATCCTGTTCTCGCAAACTCGGACACTGATCAACAACTTCATTCACAAATCTTGAAACACGGTCCCTACTCAGTGGGGCAAGTCGACCAACATCACTACCGATTTTTTCAATCACAGAATTTTTTCGTGCGTCTTTCTCTGCAAAATTCACCCCATCAATAATCTCTTTAATTTTTCTTTGAGCAATATCCCGCGTTGCCAACCATGCTTGGTTATACTCAACAAAACCAGACCAATCTGCTTCAACCGCAGAAAAATCCTTCAAAAAATCTGCCTTAACAATAAAAGTAAACCTTTTTGCCTCGTTAGTCCTACCATCTAAAATACGCTCAAGATCACTTCCACTCCATCGACATTCGCCTACCGCACGACCAGAAACCCACCAAGCTATTCCATGTTGTTTCGTTGTTTTGTCAGCCTGCCTAGCATCTATATGAATAATTTCAATTTCACCATATCCAGGAACATCGACCTTCAACGTCCTTAAAAATTCTGAGGATAAATCTGAAAAAGTAACTCTTTTTTTATTTACAAAAACCTCAAAACTTGGGTTTGCGAGGAACCTACCACCTATTATTTCCCTCGCATCATCTTCAGAAAATTTTAGTTGATGAATCTTTCCAACACCTCGTATTTCAGTACCTCTCCATTGAACTCCTGAGGACTTTTTACTCAGATCCTCAACAACCAAAGGGTTGCTAGGGGTTCGAGAAACACGACAGACAAACTCTTCCCCATCTTTTGCTGACTTAACAATATAAGCGTCAGAAAAGCAAAATGCCGCAAAACGCCCTTTGCCATTTCGACCAAAAACCGACCGAGGATTTCCAGTCTGCCCAGCTGGAGGCAAGACCGAATCCCCTCCATGAGCTAAACGGTTGTAAGACATAGTCTTCCAGATGAACTCAAACTCCTCCCTGGTCATCCCTCTTCCATTATCAACAATAGAGAAATGTTGATTATTTTTATAGTTCGAACAAATAATATCAACTTTAGTAGCATACGCATCCCAAGAATTAGCCACCAACTCGACCAAAGCTGTACTTGGAACAGAAATAATAGAACCAGCCCAACTCTCAAGAAATCTCTCGTCATAAAATAAATCAGACTGCTGCATGTTTCTCCCCCTTAAAAGAACATATGCAAAATTCACCCGTAAATATAAACACAATATGGATATAGAAAACAAACAAAAAGGCGACCCCAAACCGGAACCGCCTTTCACATTTTAGCTTCCAGTTAATTCCGGCAATCAACCGCCAACCGGTGTGCGCATCGTCACAAATTCCTCGGCGGCCGAGGGGTGGACGGCGACGGTTTGGTCGAACTGGGCTTTGGTGGCGCCCAAACGCACGGCAATGCCGATGCCCTGAATGATTTCGGCGGCATCGGGGCCGACCATGTGGGCGCCCAAAACCACATCGGTGGTTTTATCGACGATCAGCTTCATCAGGGTCTTTTCATCGCGCCCGGAAAGGGTGTGGCGCATGGGCTTGAAGGTAGAGCGGTAAATTTCGACATCGCAGCCCTTGGCGCGGGCTTCCTGCTCGCTTAAGCCCACGGTGCCAACGGGGGGCTGGGAAAAGACCGCTGTCGGGATGGCCTGATAGGTCATGTGCCAGGGCTTGCCGCCATAAACCGTATCGGCAAAGGCCATGCCTTCCTTGATCGCAACCGGGGTGAGCTGCACCCGGTCGGTCACATCGCCCACGGCATAGATGTTATCGATGTTGGTTTGCAGGCCCTTGGTGATGATAACCGCACCCTTGTGGTCGGTTTTTACCCCGGCGGCATCCAGCCCCAGGCCCGCCGTATTGGGCGCACGGCCAGTGGCAAACATCACGGCATCAACCACCATGTCGCTGCCTGTCGTCAGGGTCAGTTTCAGGCGGCCATCGGCCTGTTTTTCAATCGCGCTAACATTGGTTTCAACCTGAAGGTCGATGCCCTTTTTAATGATTTCGGCGGCCAGATGGTCGCGAATGTCGCGATCAAAGCCCCGCAAAATCTGATCCCCGCGATAGAGCAGCGACACGTCCGACCCCAGACCGGCAAAAATACCGGCAAATTCCACCGCAATATAGCCGCCGCCGACAATGGCGATGCGCTTGGGTTGGTCTTCCAGGTGGAAGGCTTCGTTTGATGTGATGGCATATTCGATGCCGGGAATATCGGGCACGGTGGGATGACCACCCACCGCAATCAAAATACGTTCGGCGGTAACGGTTTTATCGCCAACCTGAAGGGTATGGGCATCCTTGAACACGGCACGGTCTTCAAACAGGGCCACGTCGGACCCGGCCAGCAATTTGTGATAAATGCCGTTTAAGCGGTCAATTTCCTTGTCCTTATTGGCAATCAGGGTTTGCCAGCTAAAGGTTGGTTCGCCGGGCAGTGTCCAGCCATAGGCGGAGGCATCCTCGAAATCCTCGGCGAAATGGGCACCGTAGACCAGCAGTTTTTTCGGCACACAACCGCGAATGACACAGGTGCCACCCACCCGGCTTTCTTCGGCAATCGCAACCTTTGCGCCATAGCCCGAGGCTACACGGGCTGCGCGCACACCGCCCGACCCGGCCCCGATCACAAACAGATCATAATCATAGTCTGACATTTATATTCATCCTTGCGTTGAATAATCTCCGCTACATGGGGCCAAATGTAAGGATGTCTGCGGCAGAGTCTAGGACAGAGTTTTCAATTGTCGAAAACAGCTTTGTGATGCGCAACCAGCAATAGCGTTTTGCCTGCATTGTCCTATATAATCAGACGAACAGTATGAATGCCCCACACAGGAAGAAACAAATGAGCGACGCCCGTTTTTCCCAAGATCCGACAGATGCGCGCTATCAGCCAGGACAGCAGGCATTTGCCGAAGAACGCAGCGGCAATACGGCCATTGTCTGTTACGGGCTGATGATTGCGACCCTGTTTACCGCCTATGCCACCGGGCTGATTGCCCTGATCGTGGCCTATGTCGCACGCGAGGATGACGGGCACTGGACCAACAGCCATTACACCTTTGTCATCCGCACCTTCTGGATCAGCATTCTCTATGCCATCCTCACCGGGATTGTGACCTTTTTTGTCTGGTGGATCCCTTTTGTCGGCTGGGCGGTGATGGGGCTGATGGGTCTTTATACCGCGGCGTGGTTTATTGGCCGCAATGTGATTGGCCTGCTGCGCGCGCTGGAAGGCAAACCAATAAACGATCCGCAAAGCTGGTTTTTCGGCTAGGCATTTCCGTCCCGGCCTTTCTGGGGCGATTGCTTTCCGGGTTTCGTGTGGCAGGAGGATTGCACCGGCCACGCGCCCCCGTTAAAGTCGCGCTTGCGGGACAACAATCACAGGGACAAACAGCCTTATGAACGAGACAGCAGGCACCAAAATGCGCTGGGAAGATTTGTTATCGGCCCACAGGCTTGCTGTTCGTGACGGGAGTGTTTCCCTGCCCGAGGGTCCGGCCCGCCCGGCAGCCGATGGCCGCAGCCCGTTTCAGATTGATGTGGACCGGGTGATTTTTTCATCCTCCTTCCGGCGTCTGCAAAACAAAACCCAGGTTCATCCGCTCTCGGATAACGACCATGTGCATACTCGCCTGACCCACACCATCGAGGTCGGCTCCGTCGGGCAGTCGCTGGGTTTGATGGCGGGGGCGCATATCGCCCGGCAACTGGGCGACAATAGCCCGGTCACGGTGGCCGATATTGGCTATATGGTGCAGGCGGCCTGCCTGGCGCACGATATTGGCAATCCGCCCTTTGGTCATTCCGGCGAGGATGCGATCAATGAATGGTTCAAAACATCGCGCCTGGCAAAGGAAGAGCTGACATCGCGCCTGTCCGGCCCGGAGCTGGAGGATTTGCGCCATTTCGAGGGCAATGCCCAGGGCCTGCGCATTGTCAGCCAGCTTGAAATGATGCGCTTTGAAGGCGGGCTGAACCTGACTTACGGCACGCTGGGGACCTTCATCAAATATCCCCGCGCCACCAGCCTGTCCGCGACGCATACCGGCACTTATACCGGCCTTAAAAAGCCCGGCTATTACCAGGCTGAACGCCATATCGCCCAGGCGATTGCCAAAGTATGCGGCCTTCTGCCCCATGAGGGGCTGGATGGCGCATGGCGGCGTCATCCGCTGGTTTACCTGGTCGAGGCGGCGGACGACATTTGTTATTCGGTCGTGGACCTGGAAGATGGCTGGGAGCTGGGCTGTGTGACGTTCGAGGAAGTTGAACGTGCCCTGGCCCCGATTGCGCGACACCCCGACAAATATGACGGCGATGCCCAACAACGCTGGGAAACCCTGCGCGGCGAGGACTGGTACAAACAGAAATCCGAAAATGACCGCATCGGCTTTTTGCGCGGCAAGGCGATTGGCAATCTGGTCAAGGCGGCGGTTGATGCCTTTATCGCCCATGAGGATGAATTGCTGGCCGGAAGGCTTGAGGGCGACCTTCTGGCAAATACGCCGCTGGGGACGGATGCCAAATATTGCAAAAAGCTGGCGGTGCAGAAAATCTATAACGCCCAGCATGTCCTGCCGATTGAAATTGCCGGGTTCGAGGTTATTCACGGCCTGCTCGACAGTTTTGTGCGGGCTGCCATTGATATTGAAGAACATAAAAACCACGGCAAACGCCTGCCGCCACAGGCAGACCGCATCGACAAACTGCTATCGGGCAAGCTCAAGGAAGCCAACGACCTTTATGGCCGCCTGATGCGGGTGATGGATTATATTTCCGGCATGACAGACCGCTATGCCGTCACCCTGTTTCGCAAATTACAGGGCATCACGATCTAGGCCTGAACCAGGCAAGCCCCCATATCCGTATAGAAAGGCAGACTTTTCAATACGGGTTATGTCATGGGAACTTTGCGCGTCATTCTGGGCGACCAGCTTTCGGAAACCATCAGTTGCCTTGCGGGATGTGATCAATCCCGCGATGTGATTTTGATGTGCGAAGTGTGGGATGAAGCCACCTATGTCGCCCATCATAAAAAGAAAATCACCTTTCTGTTTTCCGCCATGCGCCATTTTGCAGCTGACTTGCGCAAGGCGGGCTATCGCGTTGATTACATCAAACTTGATGACGCTGAAAATAGCGGCTCCTTTAAGGGCGAGGTCAAACGCGCCATTGCCCGGCACAATCCCGATCGCATCATCCTGACCCATCCCGGTGAATATCGCGTGTTGCAGGATGCGAAAAGCTGGCAAAAAGCCTTTGGCCTGCCGGTTGAGATTCGCGCGGATGACCGGTTCCTGTGCAGTCTGGATGACTTTCGCGACTGGGCGAAGGATCGCAAGCAATTGCGCATGGAATATTTCTATCGCGAGATGCGCAAAAAACACGGCATCCTGCTGGAAAACGGCAATCCGGTGGGTGGGCAGTGGAATTTTGATGCCGAGAACCGCAAACCACCCAGGGAAGGCCTTGATATTCCCGCCCCGCATCACTCGCGACCTGATGACATTACCCGCGATGTGATTGATCTGGTGGAAAAACGGTTTGCACACCATTTTGGCGACGTAAAGCCGTTTCATTTTGCGGTGACGCGCCAGCAGGCGCTCAATGCGCTCGATCAGTTTATCGACCAGCGCCTGTCACAGTTTGGCGATTATCAGGATGCCATGATCCAGGACCAGCCCTGGATGTTTCATTCCCATCTGGCGTTTTATTTGAATTGCGGGCTGTTAATGCCGCTGGAATGTCTTCGCGCGGCGGAAAATGCTTATTATCGGGGCGATGCCCCCCTAAACGCAGTGGAGGGTTTTATCCGCCAGATTTTGGGCTGGCGGGAATATGTGCGCGGTGTTTACTGGCTGAAAATGCCGGGTTACGCCGATGAAAACTTTTTTGAGGCGACCGCGCCCTTGCCGGAATTTTACTGGTCCGCCAACACCAAAATGAACTGCCTGCGCCAATGCGTGCTTGAAACCCGCCAAAACGCCTATGCCCACCATATCCAGCGCCTGATGGTTCTGGGCAATTTTGCCCTGCTGGCCGGTGTTTCGCCGGCGGCGGTCAATGAATGGTTTTTAATTGTTTATGCCGATGCCTATGAATGGGTGGAAATGCCCAATGTTAGCGGCATGATCCTGTTTGCCGATGGCGGCTTTCTTGCCAGCAAACCCTATGCGGCGGGTGGCGGCTATATCAGCAAGATGTCAAACTATTGCGAAAACTGTTCCTATCAGGTCAGCAAGAAGAACGGCCCCAAGGCCTGCCCGTTCAATTACCTCTATTGGGATTTTCTGGCCCGCAACCGCGCCAAACTGGCCGACAACCCGCGCGTGGGCATGATGTATAAAACCTATGACCGCATGGGACAGGATAAAAAACAGGCCATCACCGATGACGCCAACCGCTTTCTCAAAAGCCTGTCATGAAGAAAAAAGCCGACCTGCCGACCAAAACCTGCCCGGTCTGCCAGCGCAGCTTTGCCTGGCGCAAAAAATGGAAAGATTGCTGGCCGGACGTCAAATATTGCTCCGAACGGTGCAGACGGGGACGATCGAAGGAAAATACAGCCTTACCGTAAGCCTCAAAGGACTTGCAACTTGGCGAACCAAAGCGACCCATATAGGGTAGACGACAAACCGCAAACTTGAGATATACGCCTGCAAACAGAGCAGGCCAAAAAGGTGACGGAGCAACATGCGCGCCCATAAAAACGACGGACATTCTATTTATCATGGCGATGCACTGGACGTGCTGGCAAATGAAATTGAAGACAATTCCGTTGATCTCGCTTTTGCAGATCCCCCCTACAATATCGGCAAGAGATTTGGCGATTTCCATGACAAATGGCCGTCTGACAAGGCATATGCAGAATGGTGTGAAAAGTGGCTGTTGCTCCTGATCAAAAAATTGAAGCCAAGCGGCTCGCTCTATGTCATGACCAGCACCCAGGCAATGCCCTATCTCGATATTTTTCTGAGAGACAAAATCGAGATCATGAGCAGGATTGTATGGTCGTATGACAGCTCTGGCGTTCAGGCGAAGCGTTATTATGGGTCAATGTATGAACCCCTAATATTTGGCGTGAAAAACCCAAAGCAATATACATTCAATTCAGATGATATTGCTGTTGAGGCAAAAACAGGTGCAAAGCGGAAGCTCATTGATTACCGCAAACCCGTACCTGCCCCTTACAACAGCAAAAAAGTTCCGGGAAATGTATGGGATTTTGCCCGTGTCCGGTACCGGATGGAAGAGTATGAAGAGCACCCAAGCCAAAAGCCGGAAGCCCTTTTGGAACGCATAATCCTGGCAAGCTCGAATAAAGGGGACATTATACTGGATCCGTTTGCCGGAACCTTTACAGCCTCCGCCGTTGCCAAACGGCTTGGCCGACGCAGCATCGGCATTGAGAGAGAGCAGGCCTATATTGACATCGGCCTCAGACGGGTTTTGGGATTAAGCGAGTTCGAGGGTCGCGCACTATATCCCCCCAAAAAGAATAATAGCAGAAAAAACGCAAACGGCGTAAAAGGCGGTTCATCAAAAGATATAAAACCGGAAAACAATCAGGATCTATTTCATGTCGTTTATAAAGCATGACTTCACTGATAAAATCATCGATATCCTGAACAGTTATTTCCCAGGCATGGGCGAAGAGTTAATCGAAGCAAGCCCTCTTCTAAAATACTTAAACATCAAGACTAAAGCCGCTAATCGCGGATCAAAATCACGGGCCAGCTTCGCTAATATTTATGCGATTTACGTTCTCTCAGAAGATTATATCAACAATGGATTTGAAAACAAAACTGATTATTCACGTTATGAAGGCGCTCAATATTCAAACCTACTCAACAGACAACGACAATTACCCTTCGGCAGCAAGCTGCAAAACCACGCCCTGAATAGCCGACTGAACGAAGAATTCCGAAAATATTTTCCGACAGAAGAAGAAAATCCCATTATTCGCGATATTAATACGAACAGATACTGGATCAACGAAAAACTAATTACACCTCAAATTTCGAGAAGAGACTTTAACATCGCCCGACCCATTCTCGATATAATTCAAAAGTATGTTGATGAGAGAATGAAATCATTCAACTCATTTATGGAAGAATGCAGGAAAGTTCTTGAAATCACCAACAAAGATGACAACTCAGCAATTGAATTTATAATAAACCTACTTAGACCAAATGTTGATGCAAGAATTTTTGAAATCGTAAGCTATGCGATACTAAAACAATACTATATAAATCACAAAATATATTGGGGATTTGAAAAATATGATTTAAAAGAAGAAGAAATCAAACTATATAAAACGGGCAGAACAAATGCCAATGACGGCGGCATTGATTTCGTGATGAAACCATTAGGGCGATTTTTCCAGGTCACGGAAACCGTAGATGCAGGGAAGTATTTTCTTGACATTGACAAGGTCCAGAGATTCCCGATTACATTTGTGGTAAAAACAAATGAACGACCAGAAACCATCAGAGAACGAATAAAACTTCAAGCATCAATGAAATACGGAATTGAAAGAATCGTAAATCGCTACATGATCTGCATCGAAGAAATCATTAACATCCCCAGATTAATTGAATGCTTTGATGAGGTGCTTTTGCGAGAGCAGCAGAGATACGTTTTCAACGAAATCGTACTTCAAAGCAGATTAGAATTCAACATGGAAGAGGAATAAAATATTTATAAGATCAAATTTTCCAGGCATTTCCTTCTGCCCCCCCAAAATAGACCAAATATAATATAAAAAATTAAAATCGAATCTTCAATATTTTAAATAACAATTACGGCAACGGCGTGTCTTTCCGAACATAAATACAATCACACAAGGCGTGGCGAAACGTCTGCTTTCTGAATCGTTCGCAGCCAGTTCAATGGGTTGGCGCGGATATGTAAAAATCCGATTTGGAAAGCATCAAGATGACACATGATTGTGATCACGGCCTGAGCTGCGGGTGTCATAACCCCACGGCAGAAGCCCTGTTTAAAATGTTTGTTCAAAAATCATCCGCGGCCCCGGCCACAAAGGCCGCGCCGAAGGCAGCGAAGCCCGTAACTTCGCCAAAGCCCTTCATGCTGATCCATGATAATGGCGGCAAAGGGGTTATTCGCACGGTTGCTGCGGGCGATGGTAATGCCACCGTCGAGGCACTGGTTATTTTTGACGACAAGATTCATTTCACCGGCCCACTAAAGGATGCCAGGGCCAACGCAGCATCCCTTGCCCAAAAGCACCCGGATGCCCCGGCCTTGCAAACCATTGCCCTTAAGGACGGGCAATGCGTGGTTCCTGGCCTGATCGAACCGCATGTTCATATCACCACATCTCCCCTGATGCTCGACTGGGAAAATTATTCACCCTTTGGCGATACCGCTTTGGGCGAAGATGGCCCGTCAGACGATCCCTCCGCCGAAATGGAGGCACAAAACCTGCGCCCCAATTATTGCCTGGCCAAACTGAAGGATGCCCTGAAAGCTGATGTGGCAAAGCTGAAGGCCGATCCGAACAAGAAAGGCTGGTGGTTGCTCGGCGATGGGGTTGATACCTCCCTCATGAGCGACTTCCCCAATCATGCCAAGGGTAAAACCCTGCTTGATTGCATTGATAAAAACTTCCTGGATCCGATTGATGATCAGACCCCGATCCTGCTGGTCGCCGCCTCCGAGCATACGGCCTATGTCAATACCCCGACCCTGAAAATCATCTGGGAAACCTATAAGGATAAGCTTACGGCAGAATACCAGACCGAAGAGAACTTCCTGAACAAATCATCGGGTGTTTTGCAGGAAATGGACCAGGTCGTGCCAGCCCTTGAGGCGGTTCATGAGGAGCAGCTTGAATATCTGAAGAAAAATCTGCCAAACAATCTGATTCGGATGCTCAAGGTTGCGCAAAAACGTGGTGTCACCCTGGTTTACGATGCCGCCATGCAAGACAGATTTGTTGGACCTATCCACGAATATCTGGAAACCTATCGGAACGAGCAACCTGACTGGCCAAGCCCGCGCATCGGCATGGCACATCTGGTCAACAAAATCGGTGACATCCCCACAGATTTCTCCTTTGCCAAGCCAACCCGGCCTTCCGCGGATGACCCTTACCAACTCGGCTCGCTCAATTTCTATTATGGCAGCCTGAAAATCGTCTCAGACGGGTCCAATCAGGGCCTTACCGGCTATCAGATCAAACCCTATTGCTGCGCGCCTAAAGAATACGGCCTGTATAATTTCCCAGTCAACAAGACTGATTCAGATAAAGGCACGCCAGAAAAGGCACCGCCAGAAATCATCGAACTTGTTAAAACGGCCTGGGGGAAAAAATGGCCGCTCATGCTCCATGCCAATGGCGAACGGGCGATTAATTATGCCCTTGAGGCTTATGAGGAAGCGGTCAAAGTCAATGGCGACATTTCCGCGGAAAGCCTGCGTAACCGGATCGAACATTGCTCGCTTCTGACCGACGAGCGGCTCAACCGGATCAAAGATGCCCATATCCATCCCAGCTATCTGATCGGCCATGTCGGCTATTGGGGCTGGACGTTCCGCAATTATATTTTTGAAAAATTGGCCGAAGACCAGCTTGATCGCTGCAAGAGCAGCCAGAAACGTGAAATCCGCTTTAGCCTGCATAGCGATTGTGCGGTATCGCCGCTGGGCCCGCTGCGCATGATGGAACAGGCCGTGACGCGGAAAATGGAGGGCTCTCCCGATGCCCGCGTATTAAATGAGGACGAACGCATCACATCGGCCGAGGCCCTGGCGGCGGCAACCTATAATGCCGCCTGGCAGTGCCATGCCGAGCATCTCGTCGGGTCACTCGAACCTTCCAAACTCGCCGATCTGGTGATTTTGGCCGAAGACCCGGTCAAACTGGATGCCGAAACCGCCTATCTGAAAATGCGCGATATCAAGGTTGAAACCGTGCTGATTGGCGGTCGTAGCGCACTTGATAGCTGATACATCAATGTTGATGCTTGATACAAAAATGTATCAACGGTTCGCAGCGTGATCACAACGCAAAAAAAATGCCCTGTCCGGGAAACCGGGCAGGGCAAGTTGCGGTTGATAACGGGAGGTTCAGCAGAAACAGGGTGATTTAGATGATATAATGAATGCCGCATTCGGTTTTGTCCTGCCCGGCCCAGCGACCGGCACGGACATCCGAAACAGTCGGGTCAACACGATCCGTACAGGGCATGCAGCCGATTGACATATACCCTTCGGCTTCCAGCGGATGGCGTGGCAGGGCACGGTTTTCAAAAATATCCTCTATGTCCTGGCGGTTATAGCCAGCCAGCGGGTTAATTTTGATGCGCGTCCCGGCCGTTTCGATCACCGGCAGGGCACCGCGTTCACCACCATGAAAACGCTTGCGCCCGGTCAGCCAGGCATCATAGCCCTGCAAGGCGCGCTGCAGCGGTTCGACCTTGCGGATAAAGCAGCAGCGATTGCCATCCTTGGCAAACAGCATGCCTTCCGGGTCCTCGGCTTTCAGCTTTTCTTCGTCCGGGCGCATGATGCGGATATTGGTCAGGCCCAGTTGATCCACCAACTGTTCACGATACCGGTGGGTTTCGCCAAACAGCTTGCGGGTATCCAGGAAAATCACCGGCAGGTGCGGGTCCACTTCGGCCACCAGGGCCAAAAGGGCTGCGGCCTCTGTCCCGAAGGACGAGGTCATGGTGATTTTACCGGCAAATTCCTCGTGCACCATCGGCTCGATCAGGGAAATGCCCTGTAAATGGCCGTAACGGTCCAGCAGTTTGCGCGCCCGTTCGGTGGTTTCATCCACCGTCATGCTGCCGCCGGTGACAATGTCGTCCTCTCTCATCACGCGCATTATAACCACCCCCGTTGATCAATATAATCGTCGGTCAGGCGGACAAGCTGTTTCATATCAGCCCCGGATTTGCGCCATTTGGCCCGCTGATTTGCCAGCTCCCCCAGCCGGTCAGCCCAATGCGGGGAGAGCCAGTTTTCAATCGCCCGGCGAATGCGCCCTGCCAGGCGCGGGCTGTGGCCGTTGGTCGATACCGTGATGACCAGATCACCGCGCTGAACACGGGCCGGGTTAAAAAAATCGCAATAGTCCTTTACGTCCTCGACATTGACAATCGTGCCAACGGCGCGGGCGGTGGTCGCCAGTTCGGCGGCTTTGGCCTCGGGCAAGTCCACCACGAACAGGATGGCAACGGCATTAATATCGGCAGAATTGGGCAGGTAGCGGTGCAGGCGGTCGCCCGCCTGGTCGGCCAGTTCGGCACTCGGCTCTTCGCTGTAAACGGTGACAAATCTGGCCCCATCACCGTCAAGCTGGCGCAAACGGTTTAATGTCGCCTCGCCATTGCCGACCAGCGCCACCGACAGGCGGCCCAGGTCCAGATTGATGGGAAACATCGTCGATCCTCTGAATACGGTTTTATGTTTGTTGATTGCACTATGAAGCTGTGGTTTATTCAATTCAATACATTTTTTATGTGTTTTATTTGTATTAAACAAAATTTTAGTGTTTATATTGTTATGTTCTTGAAAAAAGATGATTTCTAAAGACCCGCTGGCAATGACGATTTTGTGATCGGGCCCGAAAAGCCATCCGGTGCCGCTTTTCGTACAAAAAGCCGCATTTTAAGCCTATAGTGCCTCTCAAATTTGCCGTGCCAAGCCAGAGGATTCGATGTCACGCAGTGCTTCCCCCATTCTTCACCCGACCGCAGAACTGACCGGCAGCCCCGCCCTGCAATCCAATCGTGCCGTTGCCCTGTGGCTGTTTTTTTCCGCCTTTATGGTGTTTGTCATGGTGGTGATTGGCGGGCTGACCCGCTTAACGGAATCGGGTCTGTCGATTGTGGAATGGCATCCCTTTACCGGCATTATCCCGCCGCTAAACGAGGCCGACTGGCAACGCCTGTATGAGGAATACCGCCAATATCCCGAATTCCAGAAAATCAATGCCTGGATGTCGGTGGCCGACTTCAAGTCAATCTTCTGGCTGGAATTTATTCACCGCCTGTGGGGGCGGCTGATTGGTGTGGTGTATTTTATCCCGTTTGTGTGGTTTCTGGCAAAACGCAGCATTGATGGCACCACCAAATGGAAGCTGGCGGGGCTGTTTGTACTGGGCGGGTTGCAGGGCTTGATGGGCTGGTACATGGTGATGAGCGGCCTGGTGGACCGCCCCGATGTCAGCCAGTATCGCTTAACGGCGCATTTTGGCCTGGCACTGATTATTTTCATTTCCCTGTTATGGGTCGGCCTGCAGCAATATGCGCCACGCCCGGTGGGAACGGCCAAATCACGGCGTATTTTGGGCGTACTCGCCCTGATCCTGTTGACCGCCCTGTCCGGTGGTTTTGTTGCCGGGACCAATGCCGGGTTTATTTACAATACCTTCCCGCTGATGGACGGGCATTTGATCCCGAATGGGCTGTTTGCTTATGACCCGGCCTGGCTGGCCCCGTTCGAGGATATTAAAACCATCCAGTTTGACCATCGCTGGCTGGCAAAACTGACCTTCTGTGTTGTGCTGTTTTTCTGGTGGCGCACCACCCGGCTGGAGATTGCCGCCGATCAGAAACACGCCTGCCACCTGATGCTGGCCGCCGTTTCCCTGCAAGTCGCCCTGGGCATTTCCACCCTGCTCAGCGTGGTGTGGCTGCCACTGGGTGTGGCGCACCAGGCCGGTGCGGTACTGCTCATCGCGGCCACCACATATTGCGCCTATAAACTGCGTGAGCCTACTTAAAAGGATTTATCTTAAAAGAGATCTAGCCCTGCCCGTCATCCCGGTGCAGGGCTTTTTTGATGCGGTGCATGGAAAACCAGATGATTGCCAGTACCACCGGCACCGATGCGCCGCTGGCAACAGCATCGTTGACCGGGATGCCAGCCCCTTTTAGGGCTTTGAACAGATAGCCGAGCAAGCCGACGGCATAATAGGTAATGGCGGCGACTGATAATCCCTCGACGGTTTGTTGCAGGCGCAATTGCAGCTTTACCCGACGGTCCATGCTGGCAAGCAGGTCGCGGTTTTGCGCTTCGAGCAAAATATCCACCCGGGTACGCAACAGGTTATTGGCGCGTGCCACCCGTTTGGACAAGACCTCCAGCCGGTCGCCGATATTCTGGCAGGTGCGCATCGCCGGGGCCAGGCGGCGTTCCATAAACTCGTTTAAGGTTTGCATGCCTTCGATGCGGTCTTCACGCAGTTCAACGAGGCGGGCCTGCAAAATGCGGTAATAGGCCCGGGCCGCACCAAAGCGGTAATTCAGCGACGCGGCCATTTCTTCGGTCTGTGCTGCAAGGTCGGTCAGTTTTTGCAGGGTTTCTTCGTCATTGGTGTGGGTCTTGCTGGCCATTTCGGCGGTAATCGCCGACAGGCGCGCATCAATTTCCGAGACCTTGGGCGTCGCCGCATGGGCCAGCGGGAAGGCCAGCAGCGCCATCATGCGGTACACTTCGATTTCCTGTAGCCGCTGGATCAATCGGCCTGCCTGAAGGCGTTTCAACCCGTTATCGCGAATAAGGATGCGGCCAAAGCCATCGCCATGCAGGCGAAAATCGGTCCATATAAGGGCCCCGCGCCCCAAAACACGGCTGCCGGTCAGGCCATTATAATCAAACAGCCGGGCAATATCGTCGACGCTGCGATCCCTTTGGTCCATGGCAATATGCAGGCCAACCAGCAATTGCCCCGGTGTTGATTCCAGCCAGTCACGCGGGATCAAATTAATTACCGGATCATCAAAGGGCTGATCAAAAGCCGCCTGGCGTTTAAAAACATAGACGGTAAATTCGGCGTGGCGTTCCCAGATAACGGTAAAGCCGTCGCACGATGCCTCGAAATATTTTTGGTCATCGGCGGGCGGTGTCAGGGTGTAACGTTCGCAAAAACCGCGAAAATGCGCGCGGACCTCGCCATCAAGGTCCTCGCCCGCGTGAAAGGCCAGACAGGTGCAACGCACCGGACTTTCAACCCCGCCAAAAGGACGGGCATGGATTTCATTGTGAAGGGCGACACGCAGGGGATGTTCAACAAACATTGCCACGGGCTTTCATCTTCGTCTTTGCCGGTCTATATAGGATGATTATAGAACCTGTATAGCCAAAAGCCGTGATAGCAGATAGCCCGAAACCGTAAGGGAAAATACTGTCCGGGATTTTGCACCATACAGGGCAGGATCACGCGTCATTTGCGCAACGCGCCTGTGACGGACAAGGAGGTTTTATGACCGATCTGAACAAAACCGATAACCTCTTTTTCGCCAAGGGCGAACTGGATCGTGACCGGCTGGAAAGCCAGGTGAATGACGCGTTGTCTGCTGCCGAAGACGGTGAACTGTTTCTGGAATATCGCCAGTCCGAAAGCCTGACCTGGGATGATGGCCGCCTGCGCAGTGCCAATTTTGATACCGCCCAGGGCTTTGGCCTGCGCGCCGTGGCCGATGAAGCCACCGCCTTTTCGCATTCCAACGAGCTTTCCAATGAAGCGGTGGGGCGTGCGGCTGAAACCGTCAAGGCGGTTGGCTCGGGCCGCTCTGGCAAGGTGGATTTGGGGTCAATTGGCACCAATGTCTCGCTTTACACCGATGTAAACCCGCTGGGCGAAGCCACCTTTGAAGCCAAGGTGGATTTGTTGGGCAAGATCGATGCCTATGCACGCGCCAAAGACCCGCGTGTGTCGCAGGTTTCGGCCTCGATTTCCGGCAACTGGCAGGCGGTGCAAATCTGGCGGTCCGGCGGCCAACGCATTGGCGACATTCGCCCGCTGGTGCGCTTTAACGTTTCCGTCGTTGTCAAGGATGGTGACCGCATGGAAAGCGGGTCGCACGGGCAAGGCGGGCGCATTGGATTTGATGGCTTTTTTGACGAAAAAACATGGAAATCCGCCGTGGACGAGGCTCTGCGCCAGGCGATTGTGAACCTTGATTCCGTTGCCGCCCCCGCCGGTGAAATGACCGTTGTTTTAGGGCCGGGCTGGCCGGGCATTTTGCTACATGAAGCCATTGGTCACGGCCTTGAGGGTGACTTTAACCGCAAGGGCACATCGGCCTTTGCCGGGCTTTTGGGGCAGCGCATTGCCGCACCGGGTGTTACCGTGGTCGATGATGGCACCCTTCATGACCGTCGCGGGTCGCTGTCGATTGATGACGAAGGCACACCGACCCAACGCACGGTGCTGATCGAAGATGGCATTTTAAAAGGGTTCATGCAGGACCGCCTGAATGCCCGTTTGACCGGAGTAAAATCCACCGGTAACGGGCGGCGTCAATCCTATGCCCATGCCCCCATGCCCCGCATGACCAACACCTATATGCTGGGCGGCGACCATCACCCAGATGAAATTCTGGCGTCGGTGAAAAAGGGTATTTATGCCGTGAACTTTGCCGGTGGACAGGTCGATATTACATCGGGCAAGTTCGTGTTTTCGGCATCGGAAGCCTATTTGATCGAAAATGGCAAACTGGGCGCGCCGGTAAAGGGCGCCACCCTAATTGGCAACGGGCCGGACAGCCTGACCAAGGTTTCCATGATCGGCAATGACATGAAACTGGATGACGGTATTGGCACCTGCGGCAAGGATGGACAGGGTGTACCAGTGGGTGTGGGCCAGCCGACCCTGCGCATTGACGGGCTGACCGTTGGTGGCACCGCGATGTAAAATCACCGGTCATTTATAACCAGTCTGCTACAAGGTGCGGTCTTTTCAGGTCGCACCTTTTTTGTTTTGGCTGCGAAACCGCTTTTTGCATACGAAAGCATAAATTTTTTAGACCGATCCAATCAAACGAGTAGTCATCTAGAACTTTTCAACAAGTCCCGTTGCGTTTATCCTCAATAAATATTGTGGGGAGAGTTGACGCGCCAAATTGTGCATTTTCATAAAGCACCGCTGCGCCAACCTGAAAACTGGGGTCTTGATTTGTCCTTATCAAATTTACGGTGCGGCAGGTACGCCGCTGCTGGCATTTGTGCTGGTATTTCGCTGTTTGCCTTGGGGGTTGCACAGGCGCAGGAACCTTCTGCCGTTGATGCGGCACAACGATCTGCCGAAATGCAGGAACAGTTTCAGGAACTGTCCAATGCGGCGGAAAAATCGCAATTTCTGCTGAGTACCGATGATGGCAAAGGCATAACCTATGCCGATATTTTGCGTGACCCGGACAATATTGTTCTGAATTTCCGCTGGGCGAAGGCACAGATGGCGCAGGGCAATATTCGCGGCGCATCGGCCACGCTGGAACGCATCCTGATCCTGGACCCGGACCTCGCCCCCGTTCGCCTGTATTACGCGATCATTCAATATCGCCTCGATAGCCTGGATATTGCCCAGACCCAGTTTGAAAAACTGCGCGCCCTGCCGATCAGCCCCGAGGTTGCCGCCCAGATTGATCAATATCTTGATGCCATCAAAAAACGCCGCCAGCGGTTGAAACAAACCCTGTCAGTCAGTTTTGGGGTGCATTACGACAGCAACCGCAATTCCGCGCCGACCGATGATGAACGCCTTGTTTTGGGTTCGCTACAGCCAATCACCAACACCGAAGACCGGCATCAGTCCGATGTCGGCTATATGGCGGCGGCCCATTACGACATTACCTATGACCTGGGCTATCAGGCAGGACATGACATTTTTGCCGGTGTCACCGGCTATTATGACGATCAGGTTCGGCTGGATAATCTTGATGTCGGCACCGCAAGTTTTGAAGTGGGTGGTCACTGGCGCAGCCCTTATTTGACCATCACCCCGACCCTGATCCAGACAACAGCCGAACTGAACAACGAAAAATTCCTGACCTCACGCGGAGCACGCCTTCGTGCAGACTGGAAAGTCGAGCCCGATACGACATTATGGGGGCAAACCAGCTATTTCGATGAACGCTATGGCGCCACACCGGATTCTGCGGCCCTGCCCTTGCGATCCGGCCAGCGCTATCAGGGCAAGGCGGGGGTGACCTATGCCTGGAATAACCAGAACCGCACCACATTTGGCATGACGCTTGCGCGCAAAAAAGCCGCGCGCAGTTATTATACCTATCGCACGGTCGAGGCTGAACTCAGCCATACGCTGCT
Organism: Thalassospira sp. TSL5-1; assembly: GCF_001907695.1. Classification (NCBI taxonomy): domain Bacteria; kingdom Pseudomonadati; phylum Pseudomonadota; class Alphaproteobacteria; order Rhodospirillales; family Thalassospiraceae; genus Thalassospira; species Thalassospira sp. TSL5-1. The sequence goes on along the minus strand of NZ_KV880637.1, from coordinate 463,974 downwards.
TCTTGAAGGCGGCAGATATATTCTGGGCAGTTTTTCCTATGGCATAGACCGCTATCAGAACGCAGACTCGCTTGTTACGGGCAGCAACCCGATCACACGCAAGGATTACCCTCTGCGCGCCCGGATTTCTTATGGCTCCAATCTGTCAAACCTGATGAAGGCATCATGGTTTGAAGGCGAAACCGGCCAAAGCATATATAACTTCCTCGCCCCAATTTCCTGGTCGATTACCGAAGAATATCAGGCGACTTCATCGAATATTGCCAACTACGACTATGACAACTGGCGCACACAATTCCTGCTATCACGCCGTTGGGCATTTTAACCGGAGACGCGATATGACCCGATCAATCGTTCCTCATGCTGTGACCCGCCTGTCAGGCAGCCTCCGCCCCGGCCCGATTATACGGGGCACATTGGGCCTTTTGGCCGTTGGCAGTATTCTTTCAAGCCAACCCGCCTTTGCCCGCGGCGAACAGGCCGGTGTTAGTGCCGCTGTACGCGGCGAAGTTGAACTGGCCGAGGCCAAGGGCATCGTTGGCACCCAGGTTGAAAGCGGCCAGCCGATTTATCTGGGCGACTATATTACCTCCTCGGCAGGCTCGGGCATGCAAATCTTGCTGATGGATGAAACGGTTTTTACCATCGGCCCCAATAGCGAAATCGCGATTGATGATTTTGTGTATGACCCGTCAAATAATCAGGGCCACATGACGGCCAGCATCACGCGCGGCGTTGTGCGTGTTCTGACCGGCAAGCTTGCCCATAACGACCCCAAAACCATGAAAATCAACCTGCCGGTGGGATCCATCGGTATTCGGGGCACACAGTTTCTGGTGTCGATTGAAACCCCGTCGCCTGCCAATCGCGGTAGCAGCGGCCCAGTAGGTCCGGGTGGCAACTGGTCGTCACAAACAATGCAATTTGCCCAAAACCAGTTGGGCGGCCAAACCCCGACCGGACCGATTGTCGGGGTTGTCAATCTCGGCCCGGGGGTAGACCGAAATGATTCCGGCTCCCGCCCCGGAGCAGTGGAATTACGCTCACTCAACGGTGTGACCCAGCCCCTTTCCAGCGAAGGATTTGGTGCCTTTATCACCGGCGATACTGTCACCACACCGACCCGCTTTCCTACCGAACTGGCCGGGCTGGATATGAGCAGCCTGATGACAGGTCCGTCCCCGAATAACCGTAGTGGTAATGTTGACGGAAATGGCGGCACTGGCGGTAACGGCAATAATACCAATAACAACAGCAGCAACGCGACGTCTTCTGGCGCCAATTCGTCCGGCGGCGGCCAGCCAGCAACGCTAGGCCCTGATACAATGTCGACGGCCAACAATCAGACCGGTCAAACCGTGGCCGGAACATTGGATGTTGCGATGACACAAACCAATGTCACCACAACTTCCAGCACGACAAGCAACGAAACCTCGCAAACCAATACTGACATTCACAACGACCCGGATATTAACAATCAGGGAACATCGGCGGAAGCTGCGACCTATGACGCAATGCGCGGCATTAGTTCCGGTTTTTATTCGGGTTCTCAATCGGTTGAGGGAGTTGGCCTAACCTATTTTTCGGAAACAAATGTCGATTTCAGCAATCGTACGATTTCTGCGAGTTTCAACAACATCGTCGATTCCGAAGCCATCGGCTCTATGACAAACAATGCAACATATAGCATGGACATGTTCCGGTATTACGACAGCGAGAGCAGTGGCCTGGTCATTTTTACCACCAAGGATTTCCAGGACATCAGTGAAGGCTGTATGCAGATCGGCTGTGATGGCAAGGTGGTCTTCAAAACACCCACCAGCGTCAAGGTGGAACTTTCCACCGACAATGTTACTACGCCGGTTAAAGGGGCATATGACCTGACCAAAGAAGGCCCCGGAAATATTCCCCCAACAGGACCAGGGCAATAACCCCCTGATCGAATAACGGAATTTTCATGCGTAAAAAGCTGTCCGGCATTCTGCATTATCTGGTTCCGCTGCTGGTACTGATGGCCTGTGTTGTTTTTCGCTGGCAGGATGTGCCGCTGGTCGGACAGTTGCGTATGAATGTGTTTGATACCTATCAACGCATCGCCCCGCGCGAATTTCAGGATGTAGGGGTGCGTATTGTTGATATTGACGATAAAAGCCTGGCCGAACTGGGCCAATGGCCGTGGCCACGTACCCGCCTGGCCGAGCTGATTTACAAATTGCGCATGGCGGGCGCGGCAGTTGTCGGTTTTGACATCATTTTTGCCGAACCGGACCGCACATCGCCAGACCGGGTGGTGGCAGACTGGCCGCAGGATGACAATACCGCCGAAATTCGCAAGCTTGCCGCCAACCTGCCGGACCATGATGCCCTGTTTGCCCAGTTTATTGGCGGTGTTGGGCAAATTGTCACCGCCACCCAGCTTACGGACGGGAAACTGGTTCATATTCCGCGGCAGGTCGGCAATTTTGCGATTGCCGGGGCACAAGGGCGCAACATTGCCGAATATATCCCGACCCTTTCGGGGGCGGCAGCCAACCTGCCCGCAATCGAGGAGGCTGCAGCGGGCAATGCCCTGATCAATGTGACACCGGGAACGGATGGTATTGTGCGCCGCGTGCCCCTTTTACTGGCCCTTGATGCCAAACAGCCAGTGATTGGCAAGCCGGTCTATCCGACGCTGAGCATGGAAATGCTGCGCGTGATGCAGGATGCCCCGCGCACCATGAATGTGCGCCTTTCCGGTGCCAGCGGGGCAGCAAGCTGGACCACATCGGACGGGGTGGATGCCATTCGTGTCGGGCAATTAACCATTCCATCCGATGCCACAGGCAATATGTGGGTTTATTTCACCGGGCATGAACCGCAACGCTATATTTCCGCTGCCGATGTCATAAACGGCAATGTGCCCGAAGGCGCGCTTCAGGACACGGCGGTGTTAATCGGTGCGAGTGCCGCCGGGCTGCTTGATTTACGCTCCTCGCCGTTAAACCCGGTTTTACCGGGGGTCGAGGTCCATGCGGAAATGATGGAACAGATGCTGTTACAGGAATTTCTGTCGCGGCCCTATTGGGCGTCGCAGGCCGAAACGCTGGCAATCGTCATCATTGGTCTGTTTTTTGTTATTGCCATTCCGCGATTGGGCGCGCTTTGGCCTGCAATTGTCGGGATCACGTTAATTGGCGGGGCAATCGGATTTTCCTGGTGGGCCTTTCGCACCCATCATATGTTGATTGATCCGCTTTATGCCAGCCTTGCAACCATTCTGGTTTATCTTTCCGGCAGCCTGATCGGCTTTATGCGCACAGAAGGCGAAAAACGCCAGGTCCGTGGGGCCTTTTCAACCTATCTGTCCCCGGCATTGGTGGAGCAACTGGCACAACACCCCGAGCGCCTTAAACTGGGCGGGGAAATGCGTGACATGACATTGCTGTTTTGTGATGTGCGCGGCTTTACCACCATTTCCGAAAGTTTCAAATCCGACCCGCAAGGCTTAACCCAACTGATCAACCGCCTGCTGACCCCGCTTACAAGCTGTATTTTGCAGCGTGATGGCACCATCGACAAATATATGGGCGACTGCATCATGGCGTTTTGGAATGCACCGCTGGATGTGCCATTGCACCCGGAAAAGGCTTGTGAATCCGCCCTTGCCATGTTTGTGGCCCTGCGTGCGCTCAATGATGAACGCGAGGCAGAGGCCAAAGCGGAGGGTAAAGCATTTTTACCGCTCAATATTGGTATTGGCATTAATACCGGCACCTGCGTGGTCGGCAATATGGGATCGGACCAGCGGTTTGATTATTCGGTGCTGGGCGATGCGGTTAATCTGGCCTCGCGCCTTGAGGGGCAATCGAAAAATTATGGCGTTGATATTGTGATTGGTCAGGAGACCGCCGCCACGGTATCGCAGCGTTTTGCCGTTTTGCAACTGGACCTGATTGCCGTTAAGGGCAAAAGCGAAGCTGTCGAGATTTTTACCGTGCTGGGCGACCACGACCTGCGCGAAAACGAGGGCTTTGCAGCCCTGGCCGACACGCATGATGCCATGATTAAGGCCTATCGCGCCCAAAACTGGGATCAGGTGAAAAATCTGCTGGCGGAACTGCGCCAAAATACCGTCTGCGATCTTTCCGTGCTTTATGACATGTATGAAGAACGCATTGCCGCCTTCCGGCAAAACCCGCCGGGGCCGGACTGGGACGGCGTGTTTGTCGCCACCAGCAAATAACACCATTTGCCAGGACCTTGCCAGGCCCGCCAGCATCATGTTGGCGGGTTTTGTTGTGCTTGCATTTCAGCCTGTATCCGCCAATGGTAAAGGCAACCAGCCAGTTTATGTAAGCGGACCCAAATGAATTTTTCATCCGATAATGTATCGCCGGTTTGCCCGGAAATCCTTGCCGCCATTGCCGCCCAATCGGAAAAAAGCGCGCTGCCTTACGGGCAGGACGACGATTCAGCCCAGCTTGATGCTGCCTTTTCCAACCTGTTTGAAACCGAATGCTGTGTCATCCCTGTTGCCACGGGCACAGCCGCCAACCTGATTGGCCTTTCGGGCCTGGTGTCCCCCTATGGCGGTGTGGTGTGCCACCATGAAGCCCATATCAACCAGACGGAATCAACCGGTGTTGCCTTTTATGGTGGTGGGGCAAAATTGCTGACGATGGATGGCCCGTCGGCGAAAATCGAAGCAGGAGAGCTGGATGCCTTTTTGACCGCACACCGCAATCGCCCTGTTCATGCCGTCGAGGCGGAATGCGTTGCCATTACCCAGGCCACCGAATTTGGCGCGGTTTATAGTGTCGCGGAAATTCAGGATATTGGCCAGGTCGCCAAAGAACATGATATGCGCCTGTTTATGGATGGGGCACGCTTTGCCAATGCGGTGGCCGCACTAAACTGCCATCCGGCGGACATCACATGGAAGGCCGGAGTGGATGTGCTGAGCTTTGGCGCAACCAAAAACGGCGCACTGGCGGTGGATGCCATTGTCCTGTTTGACAAAACCCTGCGCAAACAGGCGGAAAAAGCCCGTAAACGTGGCGGACACCTGTTTTCCAAACATCGTTATCTGGCTGTGCAGCTTTTGGCCTATCTGGAAAACGATTTGTGGCTGAAAAACGCCCGCCACGCCAATATGGCGGCCAAACTGCTGGCGCAATCGCTCGGCAGCCTTGGGGCCCGTGTGGCCCACCCGCCCCAGGGGAACGAGCTGTTTATGTGGATCGAGGATGATTTGGCTGCGACATTGCGTGCTGCAGGTATCATCTTTCGGCCCTGGCCTGCCGTTGGCAAAGGGGCCTATCGCTTTGTCACCGCATGGAACAGCCCGCTTGAGGATATTGCCGCCCTGCCCCAAAATCTTTAGCCAAATGGTATTAACCCAGCTAAACCCAAAATCAACGCCACCAACAGGAATACCCAAAAATGAACTTTGCTTCTGACAATGTCACGCCGGTTTGCCCCGAAATCCAGGCCGCGATTGATGCTCAATGCCAGGGCAATGCCCCGGCCTATGGCGGCGATGATGTCTCGGCAACACTGGATCACGCCTTTTCCGACCTGTTTGAGCGCGAGGTCGCAGTCATCCCCGTTAGTACCGGCACAGCGGCAAACTGCATTAGCCTGTCCACACTGGTATCGCCTTATGGCGGTATCGTTTGCCATCACGAGGCCCATATCAACGAAGATGAATCCACCGCTGTGGCCCATTTTACCGGTGGCGCGAAATTGCTGCCAATTGATGGCCCTGCCGCCAAACTGGAAGCCGCAACCTTAAGCACCTATCTGGAAAGCCGGGTAGATCGCGGGGTACATTCTGTCACACCGGAATGTGTTGCTGTGACCCAGTCAACCGAACTGGGCGGCGTTTATAACAAAGACGAAATCACCGCGATTGGTGATGTCTGCAGGCAGTTCGACAAAAAACTGTTCATGGATGGTGCCCGCTTTGCCAATGCGGTTGCGGCCCTGGATTGCAGCCCGGCAGACATTACCTGGAAGGCCGGTGTCAACGCGCTGAGTTTTGGGGGCACAAAAAACGGCGCTCTGGCGGTTGAGGCCATCATCCTGTTTGACACGTCCCTGCGCGAAAAGGCCGAACTGGCCCGCAAACGCAGTGGTCATTTGCTCTCCAAACACCGCTATCTTGCGGCACAGCTTGCCGCCTATATCCAGGATGATCTGTGGCTCAAAAATGCCCGCAATGCCAATGAGGCAGCGCGGGAACTTGCCATTCTGCTGAAAGAACAGGGGGGTGAATTGCTGATCAATGGCTCCGCAAACGAACTTTTTGTCTCTCTGCCTGATGGAACCGCCGCCCGCCTGCGCGAATGCGGGCTTGTTTTCTATAACTGGCCGTCACTGGGCCGTCAGGCCTACCGATTTGTGACGGCATGGAACAGCGACATTGACGCGATACAAGCCCTTAAAACCCGGCTCCAGCATGGTTGATTTTAACTAATCAACTGAAAAAAAGAACGAATCCCGACGCGGGATAAAAAATAAAATGCGCCCCGTTTTCACATGACGGAGGCGCATTTTTACGTCACGGCACAAGCTGCCGCGAAAAAAACGCATAGCTGCCAACGAAAAAAATTGCGGATAATTTCATAAAAATAACAAACACTTGACATAAATTCATGAGTTAAGCGGCATTTTAAGATACGTAAAATCCCTCAGGAACCGTTGACGGTACGCAAAAACCCTGATTATTTTCGCACGACGATGACCAGCATTCGTGTTGGATCGGGTTAACCAGCCCGGACATGTGCCACCATCCCGGCAGCGGGTGAGACTGCATGCGATGGTAACAGGTTCGGACCAGCCTTGAGGGAGGCATATAAATGAAATCGACTTTGGTCAAAGCGACTTTGGGCGCGGCCCTTGTTGCGACGACGGCCTGGGCCGCACCGAGCGCCGCTTCGGCAAAAACCCTGGTTTATTGCTCGGAAGCAAGCCCGGAAGGCTTCAACCCGCAGCTTTACACCACGGGTACCACCTTTGATGCGACGTCAAAGAACATCTTTAACCGTCTGGTCCAGTTCAAGCGTGGCACGACCACCATCGTTCCGGGCCTGGCCACCAACTGGGATGTTTCGGCTGACGGCATGGAATACACCTTCCATCTGCGCAAAGGTGTGAAGTTTCAGACCACCAGCTTCTTCACGCCGACCCGCGATTTCAACGCCGACGACGTGATGTATTCCTTTGACCGCATGTGGGACAAAGAAAATCCCTATCATGGCGTCAGCGGCGGCTCGTACGAATATTTCAACGCCATGTCGATGCCCGAACTGATCAAGGACATCGTCAAAGTTGACGATTACACCGTGAAATTCGTTCTGAACCGCCCGGAAGCACCGTTTATTGCCAATATGGCAATGGACTTTGCCTCCATCCTGTCGGCCGAATATGCCGATAAAATGATGGAAGCCGGTACCCCGGAACAGGTTGACCTGCAGCCCGTCGGCACCGGCCCGTTCCAGTTTGTTCAGTATCAGAAAGACGCCGTGATCCGTTACAAAGCCAACCCGGACTACTGGGAAGGCAAGGCACCGATTGACAACCTGATCTTTGCCATCACGCCGGACGCCACGGTGCGCTTCCAGAAGCTCAAGGCGGGCGAATGCCAGGTTGTGCCCTATCCGAACCCGGCCGACCTCAAGGCGATGGATGCCGATCCGTCGATCAACCTGATGAGCCAGGAAGGCCTGAATATCGGCTATCTTGGTTACAACACCGAAAAAGCACCGCTGGACAAAACCGAAGTCCGCAAGGCGCTGACGATGGCGATTAACAGGGATGCCATCATCGAAGCCATCTATCAGGGTGCCGGTACCAAGGCGAAAAACCCGATTCCGCCGACGATCTGGTCTTATAACAACGACGTTGTTGATGACCCCTATGACCCTGAAGCCGCCAAAAAGATGCTGGCCGATGCCGGTTTCCCGGACGGTTTTGAAACCGATATCTGGGCGATGCCGGTACAGCGCCCCTATAACCCGAATGCACGCCGTATGGCCGAAATGATCCAGGCGGACTGGGCCAAGATTGGCGTCAAGGCGAAAATCGTTTCCTATGAATGGGGCGAGTATCTGGAACGCACCAAGAAGGGCGAACAGGGCACCTTCCTGATGGGCTGGACCGGTGACAACGGCGACCCCGACAACTTCCTGGCCGTTCTGCTGGGTTGTGATGCTGTTGGGTCGTCCAACCGTTCGCGCTGGTGCAACAAGGAATTCGACGACCTGATTCAGCAGGCAAAGACCACCTCGGACGTTCTGGAACGTACCCGCCTGTATGAACAGGCACAGGTTGTGTTCAAAGAACAGGACCCGTGGGCAACCATTGCACACTCGATCGTGTTCGAGCCGATCAGCTCTAAAGTCGAAAACTACAAGATTGACCCGTTTGGCGGTCACATCTTCTACGGTGTCGATATCAAGGAATAATCGCACCATCATAATGTCGAGAGGCCCGGTTTTCTCCGGGCCTCTTCGCATTCCTGGACAAAACAAGAGAGAGAACGTTCAAGGGCGCACAATCATTGCGTGCCTGAATGAGCAAAAAGGCCCCAAGGCATGCTAGGATTCTTTTTCCGCAGACTGGGTGATATCGTCCCGACATTTCTCGGCGTTACCCTGTTGGTCTTCTTCCTGATCCGCCTGATTCCCGGCGACCCCATCCTGATGATGGCCGGTGAACGCGGTATTGATGCGGCGCGCTATGCGCAGTTAAAGACACAATACGGCTTTGATCAGCCTCTGATCATGCAATATTTCCATTACCTTCTGGACGTTTTCCAGGGGGATCTTGGCAAATCGTTTGTGACGAAAAAACCCGTCCTTGAAGAATTCATAACGCTGTTCCCGGCCACGGTTGAACTTGGCGTTGTTGCGATCCTGTTTGCGCTTGTCGTTGGCCTGCCGCTGGGTGTGATTGCCGCGGTCCGCCGGGGCGGCATTTTTGATTATACCACCATGACCATCTCGCTTGCTGGCTATTCGATGCCAATTTTCTGGTGGGCGACGATGCTGATCATGTTCTTTTCCGTCTTTCTGGGATGGACACCGGTTTCAGGCCGCCTGTCGGTGCTGTATTTTATCGAACCGACCACCGGCTTCATGCTGATTGATACGCTTCTGAGCGACCAGAAGGGCGCATTTATTGATGCGGTGGAGCATCTGATTTTGCCCGCCATCGCGCTGGGCACCATTCCGATGGCTGTCATTGCCCGCATGACCCGTTCTTCAATGCTGGAAGTTCTGCGCGAGGAATATATCCGTGTCGCCCGTGCCAAGGGGCTAAGCCCCGCCAAGGTCGTGATCGTGCATGCCCTGCGCAATGCGCTGATCCCGGTTGTCACCGTGATTGGCCTTCAGGTGAGCGTGCTGGTCGCAGGTGCCATTTTGACCGAAACGATCTTTTCCTGGCCGGGTATCGGCAAATGGATCGTTGAAGCCGTCAGCCGTCGTGATTATCCGACCATTCAGGGCGGTATTCTTCTGATCGCGATGATGATCATGATGGTCAATCTTATGGTGGATCTGACCTACAGCGTGATCAATCCCCGCATTCGTCACACGCGCTAAGGGATGGCAAAGTTATGAATACACCCACAAATCCCGCCACATCGACCGATCAGGATGATGCCGCCCTGCAGGAGCTTGAAGCGAGCATCGTGGCAAAGCCGCCCTCGCCGCTGGCCGAATTCTGGCATTATTTCCGGCAGAACCGGGGCGCGCTTGCAGGCCTGATTGTCGTGGCAATCGTTGTTTTTCTGGCCGTTTTCGCCCAGGTTGTTGCCCCGCATGATCCCATTGCCCAGGATCGCTCTGCCATTCAGATGCCCCCAGCCTGGCAGGATGGCGGCAATGCACAATATTTGCTGGGCACGGATGCCGTCGGCCGCGACATGGTGTCGCGCCTGATTTATGGCGCGCAACTTTCGGTCTTTATCGGCCTGTTCGTTGTTGTCATTTCCGTTGTCTTTGGCGTGACCCTGGGTCTTTCAGCCGGGTATTTCCGGGGCTGGGTTGAAGTTGGCATCATGCGGGTGATGGACATCATGCTGTCCATTCCCAGCCTGGTTCTGGCGCTCGCGATTGTCACCATTCTTGGGCCCAGCCTGACCAATGCGATGCTGGCCATCGCCATTGTCCAGTTGCCGCATTATGTGCGCCTTACCCGTGCCTCGGTGATTTCAGAGCTCAACAAGGAATATGTCACTGCGTCCCAAATTGCCGGTGCCGGTGCGCTGCGCCAGATGTTTGTCAACATCCTGCCCAACTGTGCCGCCCCGCTGATCGTGCAGGGCACATTGGGCATTTCCAATGCCATTCTGGATGCAGCCGCCCTTGGCTTTCTGGGCCTGGGGGCCCAGGCACCGACGCCGGAATGGGGGTCGATGCTGGCAAATGCCCGCGAATTCGTGGGTTCGGCCTGGTGGATCGTGACCTTGCCCGGGCTGTGCATCCTGATCACCGTGCTCGCCTTCAACCTGATGGGGGATGGCCTGCGCGATGCCCTTGATCCCAAGATGAAGCGGTAAATCGTCATGGCATTGTTAGAAGTAAAAAACCTGTCGGTCGAATTTGGCTCGGAAAACAATCCGTTTCGGGCTGTTGATTCTGTCAGCTATTCGGTCGATCGTGGGGAAGTTCTGGGCATCGTTGGTGAATCGGGCTCGGGCAAGTCCGTAAGCTCGCTCGCCCTGATGGGACTGATCGACTATCCCGGCCGCGTCACCGCCGACAGCCTGACCTTTGACGGGCAGGATTTGTTGCGCATGCCCGCGCGCCAACGCCGCAAAATCACTGGCAAGGACATTGCCATGATCTTTCAGGACCCGATGTCGGCCTTAAACCCGTGTTACACGGTTGAAGCGCAAATCATGGAAGCCCTGAAGGTGCATGAAGGCGGGAACAAACGCCAGCGCCGTGAACGCACACTGGACCTTTTGAACCAGGTGGGCATTCCTGACCCGAAATCGCGCATGACGGCCTACCCGCACCAGCTTTCGGGCGGGATGAGCCAGCGTATCGTGATTGCAATGGCCATTGCCTGTAACCCGCGCCTGCTGGTGGCCGACGAACCGACCACCGCGCTTGACGTGACCATTCAGGCCCAGATCATTGATTTGCTGTTGAAATTGCAGGCCGACAGCGACATGGCCCTGATCCTGATCACCCATGACCTTGCCCTGGTTTCGGAGGCGGCAGACCGCATTCAGGTGATGTATGCGGGGCAATTATTTGAAAGTGGCCCGGCGGACGGCCTGTTTGCCGCCCCGCGCCACCCCTATACCCAGGCATTGCTGGAAGCCCTGCCGGAACGGTCCGAAGGCCATGATCGCCTGCGCACCATTCCCGGCGTGGTTCCCGGCGCCCATGACCGCCCGGATGGCTGCCTGCTGGCACCACGGTGCCGCTATGCCACCGATAAGTGTATCAACCAGCAGCCGGCGGTAAGTGATTATTATGGCCGCGATGTGCGGTGCTTCTATCCGCTTGATGATAACGGCCAGCCGACCGGGAGGATCGCATAATGAGCTTTCTTGAGTCAAAACCCGGTGTTGCCCTGATGGAATGCGACAATCTGGCGCGGCATTATTCGGTCGGTGGTGGTCTGGGCAAACAGACCGCCACGGTCAAGGCGCTGGACGGGGTATCATTTTCGCTTGAATCCCGTAAAACCCTGGCGGTGGTCGGTGAATCGGGCTGCGGCAAATCCACCCTGGGTCGTCAATTGACCCTGATTGAAAAGCCGTCATCGGGCGCGCTTAAAATCAATGGTGATGCAGTGGGCAACCTTTCGGAAAAGGATGCCAAGCTGTTTCGTCGCACCGTGCAAATGATTTTCCAGAACCCTTACGGGTCGCTTAATCCGCGTAAAAAGGTCGGGCAAATTCTGGAAGAACCGGTTCTGCTGAACATGGAAAAGCTGGGCAGCAAGGAACGGCAGGAACGTGTACGGGACACAATGGCAAAGGTGGGCCTGCGCCCGGAATTTTACGGGCGGTACCCGCACATGTTTTCAGGCGGGCAACGACAGCGTATTGCCATTGCCCGCGCACTGATCCTGGAACCCAAGGTGATTGTGGCGGACGAGCCGGTTTCGGCCCTCGACGTTTCGGTGCAGGCCCAGGTTTTAAACCTGATGATGGACCTGCAGGATGAAATGAATGTCGCCTATGTTTTCATTTCGCATGACCTGTCGGTGGTCCGGCACATTGCCGATGATGTGATGGTGATGTATCTGGGCCGGGTTGCCGAAAAAGGCCCGACCGAAGATCTGTTTAACCGACCGCTGCATCCATACACCCGCGCCCTTTTGGCATCAGCCCCGAAAATTGACCCGGCTCACCGCGTCAAATCGGAACCGCTGACCGGCGAACTCCCCTCGCCGATCAATCCGCCCTCAGGCTGTGCCTTTCATAAACGCTGCCCGTTTGCGACCGAGCATTGCGCCCAGGTCCGCCCGGAACTGCGCATGATTGAAGGCCGCGAGGTGGCCTGCCACCGGGTCGAGGAAATTAGCTAAGACGACGCAGTATGATCCGGTCAGCCGGATCAAACATAAAACACCCCCAAGGGCGCAGTTTAACTGACTGCGCCCTTGGGTTTTTGTAATCCATTCCTGTCTGAATTTTTGTTTTCCCCAAAAACAGACTGCAAAAACGTCACGTATTTCAGGTTGATGCGTCAACCAGTCTATCCAATCGAGAAGACCCAATCTTAATAGCCGCTATTATTTTTCTCGATTTAAAGTTGAAATATATACGGGATTTTTAACCTGGATCGCCGCTGCAACAGGATGGGGAAAAGCAATGTCAAAGTCTCAGCACACTTATTCGCGCCGCACAATTTTAAAGGGGCTGACAGCCCTGGCCGGGGCCTATGCCGCACCGTCACTTTTAACCGGTTTTCGGAATGCCCAGGCGGCTTATCCAACAACAATGCCGGATTTGCCGCCGGGATTTGGCAAAGGCAAATCGGTTGCCATCATTGGTGCCGGGGTTGCAGGGTTAACCGCGGCGTATCGGCTGGCAAATGCCGGTTTCAAGGTTGCCGTGTTCGAGGCGGACAGCCGTTACGGCGGCCGCAGCCTGACAGCGCGCCCCAGCGACACGCATTATAAGGACTGGTGGTTTAAAAACCACAAGGATGCCCATCTGTTTCCCGCCATGTATGCAGATCGCTATCAGGAACGGCGAGAAAGCCCGGCACCGGAAGTACAAACCTGTAGCTTCATGGATAATAAATGGCAAAAAGCTGGCTATCAGGGCGACCCGGTTGAGTTGTTTCTTAATGCGGGGCCGGGGCGTATTCCCTCCAACCATGTTAATTTAATTGCCCTGTGCCAGGAAATCGGTGTTGATCTGGAAACCTATATTTTCCAGTCCATGTCCAACCTGATGCAAAGCCCGACCTATAATAATGGCAACCCCGCAGCGATAGGCGACGTCACCTACAACCTGTATGGTGAAATGGCCGAAATGATGTATGGCGCCATTCGTGAAGGCTGCATGTTGCAGGGTAAAAGCCTTTCCGATGCGGATAAAAAGCAGCTTGAAAACCTCGCGCGTCTGTTTGGCGACCTTGACAAGGCAGGACGCTTCAACGGGTCCCCCCGGTCCGGGTACGATAAAATGCCCGGCGGCTGGCGCGATGGTGGCAAACGCCGGGCGCAAATAAGCCTGGATGACATTTTAAAATCGCAATTCATTGGCGATGCCGATGCCAACCCCGAACTTTCACCAGGCTCGTTCCTGTTTAACAGTTTCAATATCGACTGGCAGCCCACCCTGATGCAGCCCATCGGCGGCATGGACCGGATCTGGCAGCAGCTTTTACTGCAAAAAATTCCGGCCAGCGCAATTGATTCCCGCGTTAATGGTAACCGGGAAAATGCCAGTTCCGACCCACGTGTGGGCGACCTTGTTTCACTGAACAGTCCGACACAGGATATCATCGTCAGAGAAGACAGTATTCAAGTTCGCTACACACCTAAAAATGAAAAAAACTGGATTGGTGTCAAATTTGACTTCTGCATTTCTACAATGGCACCGTCCTTGCTGCAAAAGGTACTGGATTATCCCGCCGCACCCAGACCGTTTATCAGAGGCCTGCAAGCATTTTCAGAAACCGGAAGCTGGGGCAATAGCGACCCTACCCCCAACCTCTGGACACCTGCCATCAAGGTCGGCTGGCAAGGCATGGAACGGTTCTGGGAAACCGAAGATGAAATTTATGGCGGCATTTCCTGGACCACCAATAAAATCGGCCAGATCTGGTATCCGTCCGAAGATTTTACCGCCCATACCGGCATCCTGACGGGGGCCTATAACCGGGGCGAAAACGCAGCGGAATACGCGCAAATGAATAATCAGCAACGCCTGGATACAGCCCGAAAAGGATTGGCGCTGCTGCATCCGGGCAATGAGGACAAGGTGGGTCACGGCATGTCGATTGCCTGGCAATATATGCCCCACCAGGTTGGCGGCTGGGCATCGGATACGGCAACCGAAACCCCGGATGTGTACAAACAAATCACGACCTTTGCCAAAAACAGCCGGTTTTATTGCGCGGGCGACACCTGGAGTTATCTGCCCGGCTGGCAGGAAGGGTCGGTGGCATCTGCCTATTGCGCCATAAACGCCATCGCCCATGCAATGGACCCGGCCAATAATGCCTTTGCCGTCAGCGCCTGTTTTACCGGTAGCAATTAAACCTGCCACCAGCAAACAAACCAATTTTCACCAAAGGACACCAGGGGACGCATCACACCAATGCGTCCCTTTTCTCCGCAATGTGAAATTTATCCTGTCCCCTGCACTTTCATGTTTCCAGAAAAACAATCCTGAGTCATATATCCCCTGCATCGAGCTTAAAAATAAAAACAGCAAACACAGAGGATTACATGTTTATAATCTGGAGAGGATGGGGCATTTTACTGCCCTTGGGCGCATTGATTGGCGCGATGATTGCCATGTTTGCCTGCGCACTGCTGGAACAATTTGTTCCCCAACAAATATTCCCCGCAATTGTCGCGCTGGGCGCAACACTGGCCGCGTTCCAAACCGTGCGCTGGCTGGAACGTTCCGACAAGGGCCGCGAATTGCGCGACGAAAAAACCGGGGAATTGGTGTTGCTTAAACGCGGTGATAGCATCTTTTTCATCAAGGTACGGTATTGGGCCTATATTTTAGCCATTTTAACACTGGTTCTATTCGTCACCTGCCTGATGAGCCTCTTTGGCAGCAGCACTTAATTTATCCAAACAAAACGGGCTGCCAAGACCGACAGCCCGTTTTTTACCTGCCATCACCAGACATCGCCAGACATCGCCAGCAATGTTACATTTTCAACTTCAGCCCGCTTGCAACACAAACCAATTAGCGACGCGCGGCAGCCAGCATCGCCCCCGCACCAATGAGCACACCGCCACTCACACGGTTTAAAATGCGCAAATGCCGGGCAGAGCGCACAAAGCCCTTTACCTGCCCGCCCACCAAACCATAGGCCATTAATACGCAGGCCTCCATTGCCAGGAACGTCACGCCCATAATGGCAAATTGCAGGCCGTAGGAATGCTGTGCATTCAAAAATTGCGGGAAAAATGCCGTGAAAATAAGGATCGCCTTGGGATTCCCCATTGCGGTTAAAAATTCCCGCCGGGCCAGGTCAATGGCGCGCGGACGCCGCCCCAAAACCGCGTCTTCGGCGGGGGCCGCATCGTCCGTATTTGCCGATGCAACAGTGCTGCGCCAGGTTTTGATGCCCAGATAAACCAGATAGGCTGCCCCGGCCCATTTGATGACGACAAAGGCAAGTTCGCTGGTTGCCAGCACCACGCCAAGCCCGGTTGCGGTAATGGCAATCATCAGGGCAAATGCAATCAAACGGCCAATACCGCCAAAGGCAGAGGCCCCAACGCCATAACGTGCGCCATTAAACATTGCCATCAGGTTATTGGGCCCTGGCGCGATGGACAGCGCAAAGGCCGCGCCCATAAAAACCAGCCATGTATCTAACGACATCTTCCCCCCGATCCGCCACAAAGTTATTCTGATAATTGCGCCTTAAAATCAGTCCCGGGTCAAGGCCGTTATCATATCGCGCGCCGCGGGCCAGCGGGCCACAAGGTCGGCGCGTTTGCCCATCGAAAAATCGGCAAAGTCAAATCCCGGGGCCACGGTACAGCCCAGCAGGGCAAATGTGCCGCCCGGTTTTAAACGCGCACCCTGCCAGACATTTTTTGGCACCACCCTTTGCGGGCGCTGCCCGGCGGTAATGTCGGTGCCAATTTCAACAAGGGCGTGGCGGCCATCGGCAAAAAGCTGAAGTTGCTCCACCGCGTCGCCCATATAGAAATGAAAAATCTCGTCGGAGGTCAGGATGTGCATCCCCGAAAAGGTATCAGGGGTTAAAAGATAATATATCGCCGTGCCCGTCGCGCGCGCCGCCGGATAGCGCCCGGCGGGATTGGTGGTTTCGCTGGCACGAAATGTTTCGGCGAAATAACCGCCTTCGGGATGCGGCACCAGGTTCAGCCGGGCAATCAGTTCGTCAATTGTGGGCATCGGGGCATCGTCCTGATCAGAAAACAAAAATCGATCATGACGGCAAAAGGGAGGCAGTTCAATCCGCCTCCCCTTTTTTCACTATCTGTCAACTGCCGTTCATTACAGCCGTCAGTTTTTCATTTTGCCCATGCCACCGGAAGGATCCATCGCACCTTTCATGCCCTGTTTCGCATTCATGTTCATGGTACCAGGCACCGCCATTTTGGAGGCGTCATCAAGGGTGAGAACTTTGGCATCCACCGGAACATCGCCTGCCTTTTCAAATTGCAGGGTCAAGGCAATATGCTGCCCCGCCTTGAGCGGATCATGCAGGCCCAATAACATCACATGATAACTGCCCGGCTTAAAGGCCACGGCCCCGTGGGCGGGTACCGCCACACCGTCTTTCACCTGGCGCATCTTCATCACATTCCCGTCCATGATGTGGGTATGCAGCTCGGTTCTGTCCGCCAGATCGGATGTTGCGCCAATAACCCGGTCCTCGGCACCGGCATTTTCAATATTGAAAAACACGGCCCCATTGGGCACACGGCCAATGGATTCTTTGCTCCAGGCATTTGAAATGGAAATGTCATTGGCAAAAGCCGGAAACGATGCCAGCAAAGCTGCGGCAATTGTGGCCCCGGCGAAGAATGATTTACGCATGATGCTCTACCTGTCTGAATGTAAATAATGTAAGGGAAGTTCAGGCAGGAACGACAGGCGGCCCCCTAGCATCAAAACCATAAGACGCCATGATATAGCGCGCATCAACCCCCACCGGGAAAACCACAAAGCGGATTTGCCCAACAGGATGCGACCACCAAAAACCGGTCATCACAACCGGCAGCACATGACAAAAGGCACAATGGGCACAAAAGGCATGTGACGCGGCGGGTTTGCCGCCAGATCGGGTATCGTCACCATCACTCGCCAGTGTGGCGGGAATACCCGTTTGACCATCCCCAATTGACGAAAGACGAACAGGCTGTATGCCGCTGCCGGTACAGATATAAATAATATCCGAAGCAGCCTGCCGGGAGCCTGGCCCGCTGCCATCTGCCCCATGCAGGGCAAGCGGGACACCCGCCTGTGTCAGGGAGGCCAGCAAGACAACAAGAATCAGCCCCCACACCCGCAGACCATGTTGCGGGGAGCATTGAACACCGTCCAGGGTGCGTCGTAACCGTGCCAGCATTGCCAGGGGCATTGTGGCAGGAAACGACAAACATGCTGAAATTCCTGCTGTCATGAGAAAAGATATGCCCAATCGATGGTTTCCCGGCAATATCCTATATCAATTCGGCGCTATTAAATTCTAATCAGCGCAATTTTTCAGGGATTTTTGCATGTGCCATCACACAAAAACCGGGAAAAACCGCATAAAACCAGACAAATCAGCATTTTATCGATATGGTTTTGCCACTTGATGCGACAGTTCTTTAGTGCCGCATCGCCTCATCCAAAAAGGATTGCCAAGTGGCCCAACCCTCTTTTGTTCCGGTCTCCCTGCCGCATGTTGCCATGCCAAATGCCGACTGGGCCGATGCCTTTGCCATTCGCACATCAAGCCACGCCATCACGCCCGAAATGGCTGCTCACAAAATCATGTCGAACAGACCAGACTGGGTTGTGCATTTAATGCGGTTTCGCGATCTGGTCGTTCGTCCGTTTGGCTTGAAATCGGGGGCAAGGGACAGCACAGACCCAAATATTATCGGCATTTTTCCCATCATGGCGCGATCAGAAAACTCCATCACGCTGGGCCTGGATGACAAGCACCTTGATTTCAGGCTGGTGGTGGAAGTTCAACATGACAGCCCCGACCAAACCCTGATCCGAACCACAACACTGACAAAGCGCCACAACATGTTTGGCCGTGCCTATCTGGCAACCATCATGCCGTTTCACCGGGTCATTGTTCCCACCATGCTTAAGGCGGCGTTTCCGCAATAAAAATGGCCGGGCGTTAACAACCCGGCCAAATAAAAGCTAAAATCATTGCCGTATCACGGCCTGGATAAAGCCAGGTCAGATCATGTCTTCGGCGCGCACCAGTTCATCAAATTTTTCGGCATCCAAATGCCCCAGCGCCACGGCGGCTTCCTTCAGGCTGGACCGGTCCTTATGCGCCTTTTTGGCAACGGCGGCGGCATTATCATAGCCAATATGCGGGGCAAGGGCGGTGACCAGCATCAGGCTTTGTTCGACATAGATTTTAATCTTTTCTTCGTCCGCTTCGATCCCGGCAATGCAATGATCGGCAAAGCTGACCGACGCATCGGCAATCAAACGGATGGATTGCAGCAGGTTATAAATGATCACCGGCTTGAATACATTCAGGTCCAAGTGCCCATTGGAGCCCGCCACCGACACGGTAACATGGTTGCCCATCACCTGGGCACAAACCATTGTCAGGGCTTCGGCCTGGGTCGGGTTGACCTTGCCCGGCATAATCGACGACCCCGGTTCATTGGCGGGCAAAATCAATTCACCCAGCCCGCAACGCGGACCAGAGCCCAGCAGGCGAATGTCATTGCCAATTTTCATCAGGGATGCGGCCAGCACATTCATCACACCCGACATTTCAACACAGGCATCATGGGCCGCCAGGGCCTCAAACTTGTTGGCTGCGGTCTCGAACTTCAGACCAGTCAGGCTGCTGATTTCCTGGGCGAACTGTTCGTCAAACCCTTCGGGCGCATTGAGGCCGGTGCCAAGTGCTGTGCCGCCCTGGGCCAGTTTGGTCAGGCGTTTCAGGGCATCTTCGATACGATCCAGGCCCAGTTCGATTTGGGCGGCGTAACCGGAAAATTCCTGGCCCAAAGTTACCGGTACGGCATCCTGCATATGGGTGCGGCCAATTTTGACGATTTTCGCAAAGGCGTTGCTTTTGGCCTCCAGCGTTTCGCGCAAATGACGCAGGGCTGGTTTTAAACGTTCCTCGATCTCGATCACCGCGGCAATGTGCATGGCGGTTGGGAAACTGTCATTCGAGGATTGCCCGCGATTGACATGGTCATTGGGGTGGACCGGTTCACGCTGCCCCATTGGTGCGCCCAGATATTCACAGGCGCGATTGGCAATCACCTCGTTGGCATTCATGTTGGTTTGCGTGCCACTGCCGGTTTGCCATACCACCAGCGGGAAATGATCCGACAGTTTGCCATCGGCCACCTCGCGGGCGGCAGCCTGAATAACATCGGCAATTTTTGGTTCCAAATTACCCAAGGCCAGGTTGGCCCGTGCCGCTGCCAGCTTTTGCAGGCCAAAGGCGCGGATCAGGGCTTCGGGCATCTTTTCGCCGCCAATGCGGAAATTCTCGCTTGAACGCTGGGTCTGCGCGCCCCAATACCGATCCGACGGAACCTCGATTTCGCCCATCGTATCCTTTTCAGTACGGGTGCTGGTTTGATTGGTCACAATAAAAATCCTCCGTGTCAGAACATACTGACCGGGGCGGGAACCCGGCATTGCGCCAGATATAGTACCGGGTTTTTCAAGCGCCAGCGGCAGGCAGGATTTTGTTGTTTATGATCCGCGATTTAGCCGTCTTTGCGGATTTCGTCCCATTTAACAAACTCATGGGCGATGTAATCTTCCATCATGAAGCGCCACAGGCGTTCGGCAATGTTTTCATCCAGCCCGTCAATTTTGCACTGGGCTTTGACCTTGGCAATTACGTCCTCGATACGGTCTTCATCACGCACGGCATCGCGGGACTGTTTGATGCGGGCCGCCTGTTCGATATAGCCCAGCCGTTCAGCAAGCAAGCCCACCAAAACCCGATCAAGACGGTCCACATTCTCGCGGACTTCCTGCATGGTTTCACACGGCACAGCTTTCATAACCCGGCATCCTTTTTCGGTGGGCAAACAGATTGGATTTACAGCCTGATACAACAAGGGCGGTGGATTTACCACCGCCCTTGAAGCATTTTAATACAGCCTTCAAATCAATAGGCGTATTCACGAAACAGCGGATCAACCGACCCTTCCCAACGGGTTTCGTAAAGATCAAGAAATTCATCGGCAAGCGTGCGACCACTCTCGGCGACATCCTCCAGGCTTTCCAGAAAATGGCTTTCATCATCGCCATAGCCATCCAGCTTGGCCCGGTTTTTCAGGCCCTGTTTGGAAATCGCCAAAACATCCTTTGCCAAATCCTGAACAGTCCCGTTTTTAAACGGTGTCTGCATACCAAGACGCGGCACGTCATTACGCAGTGCTTCGCGTTCGGCAACGCTCAGATCCTTGACCAGATCCCAGGCCGCATCCAGGCTGGCACTGTCATAAAGCAGGCCAACCCACAGGGCCGGCAAGGCACAAATACGCCGCCACGGCCCGCCATCGGCCCCGCGCATTTCAAGGAACTTTTTCAGGCGCACTTCGGGAAACGCGGTTGTCATATGGTCCGACCAGTCATTCATGGTCGGGCGTTCACCGGGCAGCACATCAAGCTTGCCAGCCATGAAATCGCGGAACGACTTGCCAGACGCATCGATATATTTGCCATCGCGATAAACAAAATACATCGGTACATCGAGCATATATTCGACATAGCGTTCAAAGCCGAAACCATCCTCGAACACGAAAGGCAGCATGCCGCAACGGTCCGGGTCGGTATCGGTCCAGACATGGGACCGTGACGACAGATACCCGCTGGGTTTGCCATCAACAAAGGGCGATGCGGCAAACAGGGCGGTTGCCACCGGCTGCAATGCCAGGGACGTGCGGAATTTCTGCGCCATGTCGGATTCGGAGTCGAAATCCAGATTGACCTGAATGGTCGAGGTGCGCAGCATCATATCCAGGCCCAGCGTGCCCACCTTGGGCATGTATTTGCCCATGATGTCATACCGCCCCTTGGGCATCCAGGGGATGTCATCGCGCGCCCATTTTGGGTTATGTCCGACACCGAGCATATCAATATCCAGCCCGGCACAAACTTCGCGAATTTCATGCAGGTGCTGGTGCACTTCACCACAGGTCTGGTGAATATTTTTAAGCGGCGCGCCGGAAAGTTCAATCTGCCCGCCCGGCTCCAGCGAGACGGAACATTTTTCCTTGGAAAGTGCAATCACGTTGCCATTTTCAAGGATCGGGTCCCAGTCAAAACGCTCGGCAAGGGCGGTCAACAGGGCTTTGACACCGCGTTCCCCTTCATAGGGGATCGGGCGCAAATCTTCGCGGGTGAAGGCAAATTTTTCGTGCTCGGTTCCAATGGCCCAGTCACGTTTGGGTTTACACCCGGACTCGAACCATTCCACAAGCTGCGCCCGGCTTTCAATTTCCGGGCTGTCCCCGGTAGCGGCACTGACACTCATAAGGGTCTTCCTTAATCTCTCGTGACGGGGCGGGTTGACCAGTCGCCGATCCGGTCCTGATAAACTGCCAATGCGGCAATGGCTGCCGTCTCGGCCCGCAAAATGCGCGGGCCAAGGCTGACAGCCGTGGCAAAGGACTGTTTTCTGATCCGGTCTATTTCGTCTGGGGCAAAGCCGCCTTCGGGTCCTATCACGAGTGTATGGTTAACAACATTGTTGTTGTCGATAACCGAGCCAGCAGGTTTTGCCAAGGATTCTGTCAGATATTCACCAATCGGTGATCCCGAGCCAGTTTCATCACAAAACAGCAAGTGGCTGTTTTCCGGCCAATTTGCCAGCCAGTCATATAATTTTACCGGCGCATCAATTTCGGGCACATCAAGGCGTTCGCTTTGTTCGGCGGCCTCGATCACCTGGGCCTGCAGGCGATCCAGCCGTACCTTGTCGGTAATGCTGTGCGCGGTGATAATGGGCATCAGGCGCGTCACACCCAGTTCAACCGATTTTTCAATCAGGAAATCCAGGCGCTGTTTTTTGATCGGCGCAAAGGCCAAGGCTGGCCCTGTGCTGTTTTGCTGGTCACGCAAGCGGCTTTCAACCGTAACAGCGCCCTTCTTTTTGCGCAGTTCGGAAATGGTGGCCAGCCATTCGCCATCGGCCCCATTAAATATTTTTACCGGCGTTCCGGGCTTGAGGCGCATGACATGTTCAAGGTAATGAGACTGTTCGGGCGACAATGCCATTTCCGCCCCGGCGGTGATGGCATCGGAAACGAACAGTCTTTGGCGGGCGCGTGGTGTATCTTGGTGCATCGGGCCTTCCCGGAACAGATTTGAAACTGGCAAACATCTTACAAGGTTTAGGGTTATTATGGCACAGGTCAACCAACCGTTAAATCGGACGAAAAACGATATGCCGACCGATGGCTGGGTTGATAAATACATGCCCGCCCCCATGCGGCCCTATCTGAAGCTGGCGCGCATGGACCGGCCGATTGGCACATGGCTTGTCTTACTGCCCTGTTGGTGGTCCACCGCGATGGCATCCGACGGCGCGCCGAACTGGTTGATGTTTGTGCTGTTTGCCATTGGTGCCCTTGTCATGCGCGGGGCAGGCTGTGTGGTAAATGACCTGGCGGATCGCAATTATGATGGCAAGGTGGAACGCACCGCGACCCGCCCCATACCCTCGGGCCAGGTTAAAATCTGGCAGGCTTTTGCCTTTTTATGCCTGTTATTGCTGATCGGCCTTGCTGTGCTGGTCCAGTTTCGTATCGAAGCGATAATTGTTGGCATCTGTTCGCTGCCGCTGGTCTTTACCTATCCGTTTATGAAACGCATCACCTATTGGCCGCAGGCGTTTTTGGGGCTGACCTTTAACTGGGGCGCGTTTGTCGGTTGGGCTGCCGTCACCGGCACCATCGCGCCGGCCGCCGTTGCCATGTATATTGGCGGCATTTTCTGGACGCTGGGTTACGACACCATCTATGCCCACCAGGACAAGGATGACGACATTAAAATCGGCGTCAAATCGCTCGCACTCCGCCTAGGTGATACCACACCACAATGGGCATTGGGGTTTTATTGCGTTACAGCTTCGATGCTGGCGGTTGCAGGGGGCCTTGCCGGGCTGCACTGGATTTATTTCCCGCTTCTGGCCGCAAGCTGCCTGCATCTGGTCTGGCAGGTCAAAACGGTGGATCTAAACGATGCCGCCAATTGCCTGAAACGGTTTAAGTCCAACCGCGATTTTGCCCTGATGATTACGGCTGCCATCATCATTGCCAACGTGGTCGGCCATAGCGGGGCATTTTAACGTCCCCTCCTCGTTCCCCTATCATGCCCCTATCATGGCTGTTGCATGATAGGTACAAAACACGTAAGTGGGCGCAGCCTTATCGCGGTAACACAGGAAAACGCGCACAATGGAAAATGTCTTTGCCGATGCGCTGGTCCCCCAGGTGGATGATCCGCAATTTGCCGAGCTGATTGCCACCTTTACCGTGCCGGCGCGTGTGCCGCTGGCGCCAGAAATTGAAATGTATCTGGCAACCCACATCACGCCGCTATGGCAGGCGACCGAGGATATTTTGGGTGTGCTCGATATTCCCCCACCTTTTTGGGCCTTTGCCTGGCCCGGCGGGCAGGCCATTACCCGCTATATCCTGGATAACCCCGAACTGGTTCGCGGCAAAAAGGTGCTGGATTTTGCCTGTGGCGGCGGGATGCAGGCCATTGCCGCGACCATGATGGGAGCCGCCGACGTGACCGCAAACGACATTGACCCGGTTGCCATTACCGCCACCCGGCTGAATGCGGCACGCAACAATGTCAGCTTTGCCACCGTGACCGATAACCTTGTGGGTGAAAACGGGCCGGAAAAACGCTGGGATGTGATTTTTGCCGGTGATGTCTGTTACCAGCAGGACATGGCCGATGCGGTTTTAAAATGGCTGATGGGCGAAGCGTTGCTGGGCACACGGGTTATCCTAGCTGACCCCGGCCGCACCTATGCCCCGACGCGCAATATCGACGAGCTGGAAACTTATGACGTGCCGGTTGATGTTGCGGTCGAGGATAAAGAAACTAAATTCACCCGCGTATGGCAATTACTGCCGGATCGTGGCTTTTAACAGGGCGATAATAACAGGGCTTCACCGCCCGGGGCACCGCATTATCAGGCCGGTCGCCTGCCGTTCTGCGCGCGGCGGAATTTTTCGTCGTCAATGATGCGCAGGATAAAATCGGGGTGGGCGACCAGTCCGGCGCGGCGGGCGACATATTGCAGCATTTGCCATTGATTGCGTTCGGGAAGGCGGCGGTTTTCGGCCTTGATATCGGCAAGGGTGAAAATATCGCCTGTCGAAAACTCAACCCCGTAACGTGCAATATAGGCCCCGGCTCGCTGCACCGTCAGCCCGCAATCCAGGGTGATGCCCGCCGAGGGAATTTGCCGGTAATCGTAATGATCGCCCAGGCTTTCGGTGGCGTGCATATGATGAAGCTGGTCGGGCAACAACCAGTTTATGGCCACCCGAACCACAGTACCGGGCGATTGCAGGATCGTTGCCGGCACCGCGCCATAACTGGTGAGATGGGCGCAATAAACGATATCGTAATTTTGCATCCAGCCCATCGTGACCGGTATTTCAACGGCTTCGGAAAAGCGGGAAAATTTGCGCGCCAATTGCCGGGGCGAGCGGTTTGAGCCCGCCGCAATCACCGGAACACGCCCACCAAGCAAACGATCGATATGGTCAAACTTGTTGCGCGTATAAAGCGGGGTTACGGCCCGGTTGCGCAAAATATAGTCATGATCCGGTGCCGCATAAGGATATAAAAGCGCGCGCAGAAGTTCCTGCGCGCGCGGATGGCCTTCGACCTGCTGGCGAAGATGTTCGTCTTCAAGCAAATGCGTGTCGGAAACCGCAAACATTTTTAAAGGTCATCAGCCTTCAACGACGCGATAACGGTAATTGCAGTCGTCGACATGCTGCCAGGCCAGTTTCGACCATTCCTTTTCGGCCTGCTCGAACGTGCCGAACGGACCGTGGCGTTCTTCCGAACCGCCAACCGGCTTTTCAAAGCTGGTATCTTCATATTCACCGCCGACGACCCAGTATTCGTCAAGCCGTTCGATGCGATAACGCGAATTGGCATCGTCAACCGACTGCCAGGCCAGCTTTGACCATTCTTTTTCGGCGTCTTCAAATGTTCCGAACGGGCCTACTTTGGTTTCTTCGCCAATCGGCTTTTCAAAACCGGTATCCTGATAGGTGCCCCCGATAACCCAATAATTGGCCATCTGTGCGTCCTTACGTTGTCTTGATGATGTGAAATACCGCATCTGTGGGAAATGCGATCGATTCTGACCACTGTATAACCAATCGAGATAAGAACCAAAACCGACAATTTCAATAATATTGCCATGCAAGTGTCGCATGACCGTCGCGGAATCGACAAGTTTGCGGGCAAATCTTTCACTTACGGCGCGTTTGCACGGCAAACCACCCCAGAACTTGTTTCGGACGACAGAACAAGGAGAAGAATAATGCGAGCAAAGCAGATTAAAAAATTCGGTATGGTTGGCGTCATTTCCTTTGGGGCGGCCCTTGCCCTTTCCGCCTGTGGGTCTACGACCACCGTCAACAGCACCGATATCGACGTTGACAGCGATGACATGACCGAAGCAGGCACCGTGCTGGTCAATCAGGGCTATCAGCCCGTAACAGGCACATCGTTAGCCTCGGAAATCGCCAATCACACCTTCTCCTATCGGGATGGCGAGAACGATGCCAATGTCAACATCACCTATTTTGAAAATGGCGTTGCCTCGCTAACCTGGAACGATGATGACGGCGATCGCGGCATGAAAAAGCGTTTGTGGAGCGTTGAGCAAAGCAAATATCTGTGCCTGTGGGACCGCAGCGAGGAAGATGAATGCGCCACGGTCTTTAGCAAGGCAGGCCAGCTTGCCACCGTCGATAACGATGGCGACATTCATTATATGACCGGGTCCTAATTTCGCTCGATACCGCGCGTTAAACCCGCTCTATCAGGCAACAGCCCCCAAATCCATTCCCGTGCAGACAGGTGTTTGCACGGGATTTTATCTATCCTGGCAAAAGCGCCACATACTGGACAAGTCCTGCGCATCGTATTACCACCTGTGACCATGTTTTGAAACGCGGGCGGCACATCGCCCGCCCCACAAGATTGCGGTGCCATGCCCTATCAGTCTTTGCGCGATTTCATTGAAGACCTTGAGAAAAAAGGCCAGCTTGTTCGTGTGAGCGAACCGGTTTCGCCCCATCTGGAAATGACCGAAATCCAGACCCGCCTTCTGGCCGAAGGGGGACCGGCGGTTATTTTTGAAAATGTCGTTGATGACAATGGCCGCAAATATGACATGCCGGTTCTGGTCAACCTGTTTGGCACGGTTGAACGTGTGGCAGCGGGCATGAACCGCAAGACCGAAGAACTGCGCGAGGTTGGCGAAACCCTGGCCTTCCTGAAACAGCCTGAACCCCCGGGAAGCTTGCGCGAAGCCTTTTCGATGCTGCCATTGGCAAAAACCGTAATGGCGATGAAGCCCAAAACGGTTTCCAAGGCCCCGTGCCAGGAAATTGTGCTGACCGGCGATGACATCGACCTTGGCAAATTGCCCATTCAGGGATGCTGGCCCGGCGAACCCGCACCGCTGATTACCTGGCCGCTGGTGGTAACGCAGGGGCCGTCTGTGGGCGAAAAGGGCGGTGACAAACGCGATGTGTTCAATCTGGGCATTTATCGCATGCAGGTGCTGGGCAGGGACAAGGCGATCATGCGCTGGCTCAAGCATCGCGGCGGTGCGCAGCATCACGCCCGCTGGAAAAACAGCAAACAGGAGCCCCTGCCCTGTGCGGTTGTTCTGGGGGCCGACCCCGGCACCATTCTCGCCGCCGTCACCCCCGTGCCCGATACCCTGTCGGAATATCAGTTTGCCGGGCTTTTGCGCGGCGAAAAGGTGGAACTGGTGGAATGCAAAACCATTCCGTTAAAAGTCCCCGCCACCGCCGAGATCGTACTGGAAGGGCATGTCTCGCTGGACGAATATGCGCCCGAAGGCCCTTATGGCGACCATACCGGGTATTATAATTCGGTCGAAAGCTTCCCGGTTTTCACCATTACCGCCATCACCATGCGCAAAAAGCCGATTTATCTTTCAACCTTCACCGGCCGCCCGCCAGATGAACCGTCGGTTTTAGGCGAAGCCTTGAACGATGTTTTTGTGCCGTTACTGCAACAGCAATTTACCGAAATCGTCGATTTCTGGCTGCCGCCGGAAGGATGTAGCTACCGGATTGCCGTTGTATCAATGAAAAAGGCCTATCCCGGCCATGCCAAGCGCGTGATGATGGGGGTTTGGTCGTTCCTGCGGCAATTTATGTATACCAAATTCGTCATTGTGGTGGATGACGACATCAATGTGCGCGACTGGAAAGACGTGATGTGGGCAATATCCACCCGCATGGACCCGGTGCGCGACATTACCACCATCACCGACACCCCAATTGACTATCTGGATTTCGCATCACCCGAAAGCGGGCTGGGCGGCAAACTGGGCATGGATGCCACCAACAAGCTGCCCCCGGAAACCCACCGTGAATGGGGCGAAAAGCTTTATATGCCCGATGACATCATCGACCGCGTTGATGAAAAATGGGACCGCTACGGCCTGCCCGGCAGCGGTCGCAAAATCTGGAAGTAAGGCCTAAGCACCATCAAAAAGAAACAGTAGAGCGGCGATACTCAAAAATTTCGTCAAAACCCTCAACAGATTGCCGCTCAGCTGTCTCGTTACGACGCCCATATCCCTTGCCAAATTTGGAAGAATAAATACTGTGCAATGTCTCGGCATCTTTTGCCTGTGATTTACTGCCAACTTCCCAATTTGACACACCAATATAACATCTGTGGCGTGTGCCTATTTTCCTCGACAGATATAACCTTTTGGCATGCAACGTGCCGTCATTCCCCATTCGGTCATGCGTCGGATTACAAATGATATCGATGTGATTAAAATATTTACCGATCTCGGAATGTATCGGCACCACATGATCCCTTCCGTGAAATGCGTTGATTTCTCCGCAGGACAGAACAGAACAAGAAAGATTTTTCTCACCAATAGGCAATTTGAAAGTTCGGTTTTCCAAACTATTTATAAACGCAGCTTCACCGACCCTGTAATTTTCGCGGGTTGAAAAACACTGCTGCGCCAGCTGCCGGTAGGTGCCATCCGGGAAAATGACATACACTTGATCGTTTCTTTTATATTTCGCGGAAAATTTCTTTTGGTATTCCTTGCCTTTTCTCGAACTACCAACCGTTGTAACGATATGAGTGGATCGACCGCCAGTGTCTTTTATAATATTAGAAAACTCTTCCAAGTGTTTCTTTGAACTGAAATAATCACTTGCACAGACGATAAGATCCGGAGCATCTGATGATTCCAGAATCTGCAGAAGAACCTCAATTCTTGCTTTCTTACTGGCACGATTCACCCCGTAACACCGCATCATAGAAACGGTGGCAATATTCAACATCGACCAGAACTCCAATAATCAATTAAACATAGAACATTGGGAACAATAACAATCTATAGAGTTAGTTACGATAAAAAACCCAGTGATCGCCGTTTTTATCCGCTGTTTTGTTCCAGTAAAATTGCGGGGCATCACACATGAAATCCTCGATCCGGACTGCCGTGGTGCACAGACCAGCATTTCCAACAACCTCACGCACATAATCGGGTTCCACCTGCTGCCAGCTCATGGGCGGCGGGGCGGTATCATCGGCCACGCACAGGGCGAACTGTTTATCCTGGGCAAAGGGTATGTGCTTTAATTCCGAACTTAACGTTCCGCCATCCTGGGTGACAAACAGGACATCAAAAAACGGTCCGTCGGGATTATCGTGGTCCACCCATCCCGCGATACGGTCGGTCTGCCCGTCACAGGTAAAGTCCCCCACCAAAATTTGGTGGCGGTTTTGCGCGGCATGCTGCCCGGCCTGAAGGCGCATTTCGCGGTAAAGGTCAGTATCCGTCACTGGCCCCGTTGCCGGTTTTGTTTCCGGTTCTTTTACCTGTTGGCTTGCAAACGATGTTGCATCCTTTGTCGCCTGTGCCTGTGCCGGGGCAGATGTGGTCATGCTTCCGGCACAGGCACATAAAAGAAATAAGGGTGCAAATTTGGACATTGCGCTCTCCGTCAGGGATCTTCATTCGGATGCTGGATTGGGCTTTGGCAGGACTATTACAGGGTAAAGTTAAAAAAGGCTGGCAAAAGCATGGCAAGCGTCGCTTTTGATCAAATCGGCATTTTGAAGATCCGTTATAGCAGACACGTATCCACGACGGAGGTTGCATGACACCGGCAGAAAAGGCCGTTTGGCTGATTGAAACGCATATCGAGGCCGATGCCGAAACCAGCCCGGATTTAACCGAACTGGCCGAAAAATGCAGCATCTCGGCGCGGCATCTGATGCGGGCCTTTGCGATTGCCACGGGCATGTCGGTGATGCGTTATGCACGGGCACGCAAATTATCGCACGCAGCGCAAAAACTGGTGCATCCGGATTTTGCCAGGCGAAACATTCTGACCATTGCCCTTGAAGCCGGTTATACCTCGCACGAGGCTTTCAGCCGGGCCTTTCGGGACTATTTCGCGATAACCCCCGAAGAACTGCGCCGTCGTGGACATCTTGACCCCCTTGTTTTGCAGGAGTGTTTACGCATGTCGGACCATATGATTGTGAAAATTGAAGAACCGCGCTTTGAAAAACGCGACCATTTGCGCATCGCAGGGCTAAAACGCAGCTATAGTGTGGAAAGCAGCACTGCCATCCCCGCACAATGGCAGCAATTCATTCCCTGGATTGGCAACATAGATGGGCAAATCGGGTATGAAACCTATGGCGTTTGCAGCAACATCACAAACGACACCTCCGCATCGGATCAGAACGACAACGCCATGTGTTTTGACTATATTTGTGGTGTTGCCATCTCCGGCCAGACGGACATCAGTGCCCCTGAATTAACCATCATTGAGATTGCCCCGCAAACCTACGCGGTTTTCACCCATCGCGGGCATATTTCAGGCATTCGCGCCACGACTTACACCATCTGGAACGATTATTTACCCAAATCGAACCTAAAACCCCTGTCTGCCCCCGAATTTGAATGTTATGGCCGGGAATTTGACCCCGAAACCGGTAATGGTACGGTTGAAATCTGGATACCTGTTGAAAAGGCGGCCTAAACCAATTCCGTCCGCCAAAATCCGTCGCCCGGTTTAAGGATCAAATCCATTGCAGTTCTGCCGGGCGGCGGATGTGTTCCCTTTGACTGCGCGTGCGCCATTTGGCCGGCTATTGTCGGGCGGCTGGCCTTTAACTGCGCAAACAGGGCCGGGTCCAGGGCATCGTCGATCACGGCATGAACAAAGGGCGCCTGATACAGTTTCGCCCACCCGGCATTTTCCAAAATGGTGCCTTTCATTTTTCCCCCGAAAAATTGTTTTTACCGCCAGCAAGCCGATAAATTTGCCGTGAAACCGGTAAATTAGGCGGTTCCCCTTTGCGCATTGGCCTTTGGCTACCTATAACGGTGGTAAGACACTTTGTGTGAAAAGGAATATCAATGCCCAAAACTGACATGACGCTTGATCGCATCAATGACCTTCTGAACCGCGCCAAAAAGGCGGGCGCAGACGACGCGGATGCCGTTTACGTCGAAGGCACCTCGCTTTCGGTGTCGCAACGATTGGGCAAGCTTGAAAAACTGGAACGATCCGAAGGGGCCGATCTGGGCCTGCGGGTGCTGATTGGCAAAAAGCAGGCGGTTGTTTCATCATCCGATACCAGTGATGCCGCGCTTGATGAACTTGTGGAACGCTGTGTTGCGATGGCAAAAAATGCGCCAGAAGACCCGTTTTGTGGCATTGCCGACCCATCCGAGCTGGCCGAAACCTTTGATATTGACGGGTTAGAACTGTGCGAACCAGGCGAAGTGGACCAGGACAAACTGATCGCCTGGGCCAGTGCCTGCGAGGAAGCCGCCCGTTCGGTTGAGGGCATCACCAATTCCGAAGGGTCGGATGCTGGTTGGGGCCGTCACCAAATCACCCTGGCGGCCACCAACGGCTTTGCCAACAGCTATGCTGGTAGTGGCAGCCATATTTCGGTTTCGGTCCTGGCCGGGACAGGCACGGCAATGGAACGCGATTATGATTATGACAGCGCGGTTTTTTCAACCGACCTGCGCGACCCGGCCGACATTGGCCGCATGGCTGCCGAAAAAACACTTCGCCGCCTGAATCCGCGCAAGGTGAAAAGCACACAAGTGCCGATTATCATGGATCCGCGGGTATCGGCCTCCATCGTCGGGCATTTGGCCGGTGCAATTAATGGCTCCGGCATTGCGCGCGGCACCAGTTTCCTGATCGACATGATGGAAAAGGAAATTTTCGCCCCCAACATCACCATTGTCGATGACCCGCACCGCAAACGCGGCCTGCGCTCCAAACCATTTGATGCCGAGGGTGTGGCCAACGCCAAGCGCAACCTGGTTGAAAATGGGATCCTCAAGGGATGGATCCTTGATTTGCGCTCTGCCCGCCAGCTTGGTTTGAAATCAACCGGCAATGCCTCGCGCGGGGCAGGCAGCCTGCCGGGGCCATCCACCACCAACCTTTATATGGAACCGGGCCTTATTTCGCCGCAGGACATGATCGCTGATGTCAAGCAGGGCCTGTATATTACGGAAATGATCGGCAGCAGCGTGAATGGCATTACGGGTGATTATTCGCGCGGCGCATCGGGTTACTGGATTGAAAATGGCGAACTGGCCTATCCGGTTTCCGAAATCACGGTGGCTGGCAACCTCAAGGAAATGTTCAAGGCCGTCAGCCCGGCCAATGACCTGACCTTCAAATATGGCACCAACGCCCCGACCCTGCGCATTGATGGCATGACGGTGGCTGGCCAGTAACCAATTATTGGCAGCAAAACATTTCGTCAGCCAAAAGTTAAAACGCCCCGCAATCCAAACAGGATGCGGGGCACTTTAAAATGACTTTGCTGTTTAAGCTGCCTGGATAACCGACACAAATTTGCGGGTCGCCTGTTGCAAACTGGCAAAGTTGCGCGACAGGCTTTCGGTGGCGACCTGCACCGCTTCTGAGGCAGCGCCCACTTCGCCCACGGCCTCGTTTACATTACCAATACTTTCGCTAACCACGCGGGTCCCCTCGGCTGCCTGGGAAATATTATAGGCAATTTCCTTGGTTGCGACGTTTTGTTCTTCGATGGCGGCAGCAATTGACGACGAAATACCTTCCATCTTCCCAACCGATTTTCTAACCGCCGAAACCATCTCCACGGCGTCGCCGGTTTTTTTCTGCACATTGGCAATTTGCTCGGTAATTTCCTTGGTTGCCTTTGCTGTTTCGCTGGCAAGGCTTTTGACCTCGGAGGCAACCACTGCAAACCCCTTGCCCATTTCGCCGGCGCGGGCCGCTTCGATTGTCGCATTCAGCGCCAAAAGGTTGGTTTGTTCGGCAATATCGGTAATCAATTCCAGAACGGATGCAATACCTTCGGCTGCGGCCGACAACTCTTCCATGGTAAGCTGACTGTTGCTGGCCTGATCTACGGCATCATGCATCACCGCAGTAGACAAGGCCACCTGACGGTTAATTTCGTTAATCGATACGTTCAGCTGTTCGGTGGCTGCTGCAACCGAGCTAACATTGGCGCTGGCCTCTTCGGTGGCACTTGCCACAGTGGTTGATTGGCTGCCAGCCTGGTTAACCAACCCAAGCATGCTTGCCGAGGTTGATTGCAATTCGGTTGATGCCGCTGCCACGATATGCAGGATTTCCCCCACATTTTGATCAAAGTTTTCCGCGGTACGACGCATCATTTCACGGCGTTCTTCGGCATTGCGGCGCTCCTGTTCTTCGGCTTTCTGCTCCAGAGCACGGGCACGCAAGGTGTTTTCGCGAAACACTTCGACCGAGCGCGCCATACTACCTATTTCGTCTTTCTGCCGTGTTGCGGGAATAACCACATCAAAATCATTTGCGGCCAGGCGATGCATGATATCGGCGATTTTCATCACCGGACGTGACAGCCGCACTCCCAGGATCAGGGCGATCGCAATGCCAAGAACAACCCCCACCAAACCGGCAATAATGATTTCGGTCATGGTCGTGGCAATGGTATCGGTCGTTTCGGCGAGAATGGCATGTTCGATCTGTTGAAAATCATGCAAAAGAGCTTCGGCATAAGCAACGATTTCCTGGGCAGCCTGTGCCATTTCGCCATCAACAAGGGCGATAATCTGCTGTTCGTCGCGCAAGATCAGGTCAAAGGCCTGCCGGTATTCGTAAAACACCTGGCGTGACTGCTCCAAGATCACACGCTGTTCTGTCGAAAGGTCTGCTTTCTCAAGCAGTGCCAGGGTTTCATTCAGGGACGAAAACTCATTTATCACCCGCTCGCCAAAACTGTCATCCTTTCGGCCAATCAGGATATTGGCGTAAAGACGGGATAAAAGCGCATGTTCGCGCGCACCAGTTGCATTCATCAGGCTGCCAATATCCCCCTGCTTTTCCGCCATTTCAACAATACGGTCGAGATTGGAAACCATTTTTTCGCCACTGGGTTCAAGCTGTTCGAGAATAGCAGTGCGATATTCATTGCTGAGCTTTTCAGCTTTGGTGAAATCGGTCAGGTAAAGGCTGAGATGCTCTTCCATGACTTTGAGGCTACGAATATATTTCGCATCCACAACCAGTTGCTGAGCCTTTTCCAGCAAGGGTTTTAGCTCTGCGGCAATGGCATGCACCGCGTCAGAATCTTTTTCGGCACCGCTATAGGCAAACTCTCTGGCGCGAAGACGTAGATTCACAAAACGGGTCTCGATCTGGGAAATCAGCGAAGCTTCCTCTACGCTCAGGGCAAATTTATCGACATTTTTCGAAACATGCAAAAAACTGTAGCCAGAAAACGCCAACGCAGAGAGTAAAACTGCCAGGACAACGGCAAACCCCAACAAGATTTTGGTCCGGATCTTCAAATCAGACATGACATATTTTCCAAATCAGGCCCTGATACCGGCAACAATTTTTTACCATTGCCAGTTGACCACAGTTTTTCGTGCAGCCAGCCTAGCTCGTCCTCTCAGGTCAAAATATCCACATTTGGGGAGGAAAATGCGCGCCACGCGATATGACGGATTTTGAGACAAAACATCAACGCCCACCGCTTTATCGCGTCTTCATTCGGTTCTGCCTGTTTGAACTGGAACAATCAGCACGTGGCCTGCGTTGGCATATTCAGGGAGCATCTGACTATAAATTTCTGACCGGTGGATAGCGCATAAACTGCGCCACGCGGACAGTTGCGTCAGAGGCAATGTTTCGATCCGCGACTGCTTTGGCAGTCGGGCCGCAGCCCGACAATGCCTAAACGTGACGGGACTTTTTTATTCTGTCACTGTCGCAACGATGCACTCCCGAAACGGCGAAACACGCTGGTTCCGAACGCGGAACCTGTCGAGAAAACCGATTATCTGGAGCAAATTTTATGTCAACGTCAGAAAACGGCGTGGCTGAAAAAACAAAGTCGCAGCTTTCACCGCCAGTGTTTTTTGGCTCTGCGATTTTAATTTTTCTGGTGGTTCTTTTTACCATCGTCATGCCAGAAACCGCCAACACAACTTTTAATACCGTACAAGCCTGGCTAACCAGTAATTTTGGCTGGTTTTACATGCTAAGTGTTGCTGTTTTCCTGATTTTTTCGTTGGGGCTGGCCTTTAGCTCCTATGGGGAAATCAAGCTGGGACCGGATGATTCCGAACCCGATTACAGCTACACATCCTGGTTTGCCATGCTGTTTAGTGCCGGTATGGGTATCGGCCTGATGTTTTACGGCGTTGCAGAACCGATCCTGCATTTTGACAACCCGCCGATAGGCGCGGGTGGCACAATGG
The DNA here is from genome assembly GCF_001907695.1 of Thalassospira sp. TSL5-1. NCBI lineage: Bacteria > Pseudomonadati > Pseudomonadota > Alphaproteobacteria > Rhodospirillales > Thalassospiraceae > Thalassospira > Thalassospira sp. TSL5-1. The sequence goes on along the minus strand of NZ_KV880637.1, from coordinate 428,548 downwards.
ATGCTGCACGCGAGGCCATGTCGACGACATTCTTTCACTGGGGCATCCATGCCTGGGCGATTTATGCCGTTATTGGCATGTCGCTGGCCTATTTCAGTTTCCGTCATAACCTGCCGCTCACCATCAGGTCCGCGCTTTATCCGCTGATTGGCGAACGCATTCGCGGCCCGATTGGTCACACCGTGGATATTTTTGCCGTTCTTGGCACCATGTTTGGTGTGGCAACCTCGCTGGGGCTGGGCGTGTTACAGGTTAATTCCGGGCTGAATTACCTTTTTGATATTCCGCAATCCGAAATCACCCAGCTTGTTCTGATCGCTGTCATTACCGGTTGTGCCACCCTGTCGGTTGTTGCCGGTCTGGATAGCGGCATTAAACGTCTTTCGGAACTGAACCTGTTTCTGGCACTTGCCCTGCTGCTGTTTGTGCTGCTGGTCGGGCCGACGGTTTATCTACTGCAAACACTGGTTCAAAATGTCGGCCTTTATCTTAGCGAAGTGGTCAACAAGACCTTTAACCTGTTTGCCTATGAACCCAATGACTGGATTGGTGGCTGGACCCTGTTTTACTGGGCCTGGTGGATTGCGTGGTCGCCATTTGTTGGCATGTTCATCGCGCGCGTCTCGCGCGGTCGTACCATTCGCGAGTTTGTGATTGGCGTTCTGTTTGTGCCGGTCGGCTTCACCTTTATCTGGCTCACTTTCTTTGGCAATGCTGCCATGTGGCTGGATATGGGCCCTGCTGCAGGTGCCATATCGGATGCCGTCGGGGCCGATATTTCAACCGCCCTGTTCAAATTCCTGGAAAACTTCCCGTTCGCCAGTGTTTCATCGCTGATCGCGACACTTCTGGTGATTACCTTCTTTGTCACATCGTCGGATTCAGGGTCGCTGGTGATCGATATTATCACATCAGGTGGCCAGGAAGACCCGCCGGTATGGCAACGGGTATTCTGGGCGATTACCGAAGGCGTTGTGGCCGCAGTCTTGCTGGTCATGGGCGGGCTGAAAGCCCTGCAAACCGCATCGCTAACAGCCGCCCTGCCGTTTTCGGCCGTCATGCTGTTTGTCTGTTATGGCCTGCTAAAAGGCTTGCGCCTGGAAAAGCGGAAAAAATACAGCATGGGGATGGCAACATCGACAGCGGTTCACGGTGCACATGTCCCCTGGAAATCCCGCCTGCAAACCATTGTCAGCTATCCACGCCTGGATAAATGCAAAATGTTTCTAACCCAAACCGCTATCCCGGCGCTTGAAGGTGTGGCAAACGAATTGCGCGAAACGGAACTTCAGGTAGATGTCACCCATAGCGATACCGAAGTACGGCTGGAAATCTCGCATGGGGATGTTCAGGACTTTGTCTATGGCGTTCGCCTGCGGGGCTACACCATGCCTGAATTCGCCTTTCCCGAGTTCAAATCACCGGAAAAATCCTCCAAATATTATCGCGCCGAGGTGTTTTTACTTGATGGCGGGCAGGATTACGACATTTACGGCTATAACAAGGAACAGGTTATTGCCGATGTGCTGAACCACTACGAAAAGCATCGTCACTTCCTGCTTTCCACCTCTTAACATCCCACAAAATAACACCCCGGCCACACACTGGCCGGGGTGTTTTTGTTTGGGGCAGTTACAGCTATTTTGCGTTTTGGCAATCCAGAACGCAAAAATAAGGCAGTCTCCCGTTATTTCCCCGGTTGCAAAAAGATCCGGATACATCTCTGGGTCGTTTTTTTTGCTTTCCCACAGCATCAATTTATGGCTGAATGTATAGTATAAACATATACCTTAAATAGGGATGGCATCGATAATCCATAATCTGGAGAACCGGCTAAAACCGGTTACGTTTTTCTTTAACCGGGAGACGACACATGCAACTTGGAAAATTCGGCATCGCCACCAAAATATTTGCCATTATCACGGTTTTGGCGATTGCGATAATCGCCGTATCCGCTAACGGTTATCATGGTTTGAATTCCATGAACCAGTCTTCCCAAACACAGGAGACTGCCGCAAACGAGGCCATGGATGGCTTGCGCCTGACCAGGTTGATCACTTCGTTAAACCGTGCCGAATTTCGTATTGCAGCAGACCCTTCACCAGACACCATTGCGGACCTTAACAATACCATTTCCCGCGAAACCGCCGAGTTTGAGGCCATAATTGAGGAAACATCAAAAACGGCAGGTCCAAGGCGACTTGAACTGTTAAATGATGTAAAACAACGTTACGAAATTTATGAACACAGCATTGACAAGCTTCTGTCCATCGCCAATGCCCGGGATGCCAGTACCGACAGCCAAACTCTTGCCCGCAGCCTTCTTGCACAGGCCCGCGACAACCGCGAAGAGGCACGAGACCTCAATAACAGTATTCGCACCTATGTCAGCTATGCCCAGGACAGATTGTCAAATGCCGTCGTGGCCGCCAATAACACCTTTGCCAACAGCATGTCGGTGATGATCATTGTCGCCATTGTTGGCCTGGCACTTGGCATCGGATTGGGGATTATCATTGCGCAATACGGCATTGTGAAGCCAATTCGCAAAATTGTTGGTGCCTTGAATGCCCTGGCAAATAACAAACTGGATGTCGATGTTTATGGCACCGACCGGCGCGATGAAATTGGTGAAATTTCCAGTGCAATGGAAGTTTTCAAAACCAATATGATCCGCAACCGCGAAATGGAAGAAGCCGCCGAGCGTGCGGAACAAAAGGCGATTGAAGACAAGAAACGCGCCATGAACGAGCTTGCCAACCAGTTTGACCAGACTGTTGGTGCCATCGTGACGATTGTCGCCTCGACCGCGACCGAACTGGAAACAGCCGCCCAAACCCTGACCAGTTCGCTCAATGAAACAAATACACAATCCAGCACCGTTTCGGCTGCGGCAACACAGGCCAGCAGCAATGTTGAAACCGTTGCCACCGCCTGCGAAGAACTGGCCGCATCCGTGCGCCAGATTGGTGAACAGGTTGTACATTCATCCGATGTCACGCAAATTGCGGTGGAAAAAGGGGCCGAAACCCAACGCACGGCCGAAGGGCTTGTTGAATCGGTGCAAAAAATTGGCGAGGTCGTGAACCTTATCCAGGACATTGCCGCCCAAACCAACCTGCTGGCCCTGAACGCCACCATCGAGGCGGCCCGCGCGGGCGAAGCCGGCAAAGGCTTTGCCGTTGTTGCGTCGGAAGTCAAAAACCTTGCAACCCAGACGGCAAAAGCCACCGAAAGCATCACCAATCACATTGCCGAAGTGCAGGAAGTCACCCACACCACTGTGGATGCCATTCGCGATATTTCCGAAGTAATTTCGCGCACCCGCGAAACGGCCTCGTCCATTTCGTCTGCCGTGGAGGAGCAAAACACCGCCACCCAGGAAATCGCCCAGAATGTCGCCCAGGCCTCCGCCGGGACACAGGAAGTCTCCAGTGCAATTACCCAGGTTAGCGAAGCCGCCAATGAAGGCGGCGCCGCCGCAGAACAGGTTCTGTCAAGCGCACGGGAACTTTCAACATCGGCGGAAAACCTGCGACGCGAAGTAGACACGTTTATCGCCAAAGTCCGTGCCGGATAAAGTTTCGTGAAAAATCCCAAAGGCGCAAATTCCCGGAATGGGACAAAGCACCGTATCTTCTAACACGACAAAGGCGACAGGGTTAATCATCTCCCGGTCGCCTTTGAAACGTTACCAACGCACCATTCGTCATGTTTCGCGATTGGAAAGGCGCAAAGGTTCGGATGGTTCGCCCCCCAGTTCGCCCCCCGCCCGACTGTTTGTTGCCTCGAAATAGGCGCGCGGAACCAGCAGCCGAACCGGATAGGGCGACAAACTGATTTCACAGGGCAAGGCTCCGGCATTTTCACCATCAATTTGCACCGGCGCGGGCCCGCAATGACTGGTGATCGTTAACCGTTCGGTCCGCACGACACTGACATCGGACTGGCGAAACAGGCGGTTCATCGTCAAGGCCAGGCCATAGCGTGCCGTTGCCAGGCTGCCGCTGGCGGGCATCATCACGACATCAAGTTTATTATCCGTCAGCGACGCATCGGGTGAAATGATAAATTTGCCGCCATAATGGCTGGCATGGGTAGCCACAACCCCGGCAACACGGTATTGCTCCCGGCCGATATGCACCTCGAAATCGCGATGGCGGGGAAAGGCGATGTTGCGCAGGCCCTCAAGCACATAGGCCCCTTTGCCTATCAGGCGTTTCAACCTTAGCGATACATTGGCAACCGTATCGGCATCAGCCCCAATGCCCACCATCAGAAAAAATGCCCGACCGTTCAGCAATCCCGGCCGCACCCAGACATAAACCGGATCATTGATGTAGCTGGCAACAGCACGGGTATTCACCCCCAATCCGACCTCGACAGCCAGAACATTGGCCGTTCCAAGCGGAATAATGCCAAGAGGCGGCACCTCGTGCCCGTCGATCTGGGCATCCAGCAAACCATTCAGGGCTTCGTTCAGCGACCCGTCGCCCCCGGCCACATACAGCCTGCGCCCGGCCCGCACCCGCCGCGCCAATTCACGGGCATGACCGGGATGGGTGGTCTGTAATAATTCTGCCTTTACCCCCGCACGTTGCAGGATAGCCGACAGGAAACGCTGCTTGTTGCCCCCGGCACGCGGATTAAAAATAATGGTAATGCCGTCATTGACCATGAAACAAATATTACCTGTAATAAAACTGAAAAATACTTTCGATCAACATCCCATAGAAAAGTAATTATGTAACAAAATCCTTTCAACACTGATAAATTTCTGTGAACGGGTTATATATTCGCGCCTTTTGTTTTATTCAGATATTGGTCGAGCCCAATAATTAAGGTGCCTGACCATCCTTTGCATGGGGACCTGGAGGGCGACGATGACAGCAATGAACACGAAACCCCACTACCGCACGGTATGGATTTCAGATGTGCATCTGGGCACACGCGGCTGCCAGGCGGAACTGCTGGTAGATTTCCTCAACGAAGTCACGGCGGACACCTATTATCTGGTGGGCGACATCATAGACGGCTGGCGCCTGAAGAAAAGCTGGTATTGGCCCGAAAGCCACCATGCCGTGATCACAAATATCATGGAAAAAGCCAGAAACGGCGCCAAGGTGATTTTTGTGCCCGGCAACCATGACGAATTTGCCCGCGAATTTGTGGATATGACATTCGGCCATGTCGATGTGCGGATGAACGACATTCACACCACCGCCGATGGCAAACGCCTTTTGGTCATTCACGGCGACGAATTTGACGGGGTTGTCAAATATGCCCGCTGGCTGGCCTATCTCGGCGATACCGCCTACAACTTTGCCATCATGCTCAACCGGTATTTCAACGCCGCCCGGCGCAAGTTGGGATACGGGTACTGGTCGCTGTCGGCCTATCTGAAAAACCGGGTTAAAAACGCGGTTCAGTTCATTTGCGATTTTGAAAATGCCGTGGCCCATGCCGCCACCAAACGCAAGGTGGACGGGGTTGTGTGCGGCCATATCCACCATGCCGAAAAACGCATGATCGGCAATGTGCTGTATTGCAATGACGGTGACTGGGTTGAAAGCTGTACGGCCCTTGTCGAACACAAGGATGGCGAGCTGGAACTGCTGCACTGGGCCGATATGCGCAATATGGCGATGACCTATATTGGTGGCAATTCCGCCAGCAGCCCGGCAAGTGCGGGCCTGGGTCGTTTGATGTCGCTGTTTCGCAGCGCCACCACCCCGGACAATGCGCCGTCGGCCGCCAATGCCCGCGTCATGACAAACAGCCCCCAAAACAATAATGCGATTGGTAAAACAGCATGAGAATACTGATTGTCAGCGATGCCTGGCGCCCGCAGATCAATGGTGTTGTCAGAACGCTGGAAACGGTTCGTGCTGAACTGATTGCACAGGGTCATGATGTTCGCATCATTTCGCCCGACCAGTTTAAAACCATTCCCTGCCCCACCTATCCGGAAATCCGGCTGGCGATTTTTGCCAAGCGCAAATTATCGCGCATGATTGACGCGATGCAGCCTGTTGCCATTCACATCGCCACCGAAGGGCCGCTGGGCCAGGCCGCACGCGCCTATTGCCTGAAGCGCAAACTGCCTTTTTCCACCGCCTATCACACCCGCTTTCCCGAATATCTTCATGCGCGCACCAAATTGCCGCTATCAATTTCCTATCGCGGGATGCGCCGTTTTCACGGCAAATCACAATCGGTCATGGTCGCGACCGAATCATTGCGCGACGAGTTGAAAAACTGGGGCTTTGAAAATCTGCATATCTGGTCACGCGGGGTGGATCTGTCGCTGTTTCATCCGCGTGAAGATGCCAGCTTTGGCGATTTTCCCAAACCCCACTGGCTGTTTGTCGGCCGGGTCGCGGTGGAAAAAAATATCGGCCATTTTCTGGATCTTGACCTGCCCGGCACCAAATTTGTCGTCGGCGATGGCCCGCAGTTAAATGATTTAAAACAGAAATATCCCAAGGCACAATTTCTCGGCAAAAAGACCGGCGAAGACTTGGCGGTTGCCTTTGCCTCGGCCGATGTTTTTGTATTTCCCAGCAAGACCGATACCTTTGGCCTGGTCATTCTCGAGGCCCTGGCCTCGGGCACACCGGTTGCCGTTTTCCCGGTGCAGGGCCCGGCCGATATTGTGCGCGACACCAAGGCGGGTGCCATTAACAATGACTTGCGCCAAGCCGCCCTTGATGCCCTGAAACTGGACCGCAAGGACGCCCGCGCGCTGGCCGAGCACTATAGCTGGCATAATTCAGCCCAGCAGTTTTTGTATAATCTTGCCCCGTTTTCAGGCGGATATAACGGCGAAAGCGCAACACGCATCTCCGTCAGGGAAGGCGTTGCGGCCACTGCCGAGATATCTGAACAGCAAGATATGTCATCAGGTGGCCCCAAAACCGGTGATCAAAATATCGGCACCCCGCACCCTCAACCGGCACAATAAGGCAAACCCACTGTCGCAAAAAATCGATCAGATAACCTTGCCTGTGAAAATCCACACCAAAATCAGGCAGCCCGCTGCTTGCGCATTAACTGGCGCGGGTCGATATCGCGGCACAGGATCTGATATGTCTGCACGGCGTTCAAGGCATCCGTTCCCAGCCAGCGGCGGAACAACATCAGCACCAGGTAAACCGGGAAAATCCGGCGCAACACCGTTGATAAAGGCCGCAGGGCATCAGCCTGTTCCCCTGCATGGTCAAGGTAGGCTTCCCAGCCCACATGCAAAAGGTCGGGCCGTTTTTTAATTTCGCGCTGAATGGAAAACAAAAACAGCAAAACATCACGCGCCTGCGCATCGGCGGCCGGCATACATCCTTCGGGATCTTCCTCGAAATCAATAAAACCGATACTGCCGTCGTGGCGCAGGGTCATATTGCGCAAAAGCGGCGCGCCATGCGCACAACCGCGCAAATGCAAATCAGCCAGGCCACGGGCTGCCTTTTCAATCAGGTCGCGGGCTTTGCCATCTTCGCCATCGGCAAGGGCGGTTTTAACATGATCCTTAAGGATACTGCCATTGTCGCCCAGAACGATCCAGGACTCCCCGGTCATGACCAGTTCGGGAACCTGCACACCATGTTCACGCATCCGCAAAAGATGGCTGGCTTCTTCATCCAGCCCGGATTTACCCCCGGGTGAAACGGTGGGGCGCAACATGGGAATAACCAGCAAACCCGCGGCAAAACGCTGCACACGGTGCCAGACTTTATGCTTGGACACGACAGCCTGTTTGACCCATAAATCCTGGCCTTGCCAGTGCAATGGGAATACACGCCCCTTAGCGCCCGTTGACAGGGTGCATTCAATTTCGGACTTAAGTTGTTTGCTCATTTTAATTTTTTAATCAACCATATTCAATGGAACTCGCGTTTAACGCGAGCGTTCCCATATTCTATTGTGACATTTTGATGAATATCTTTCAATATACGGATGCTTGCCGTAACGCCATCAGCATGATAGCAAACTGCACGTAAAATCAGGCATAATCAGGCCTTGATAAAAGGCAAAATCGAGGCACCCCGACAGCCTTTGTCGGCGCTGGTTATCACCTTGTGCACAAAAGTCAGGAATATCTTTTTGTCCAAACAGAATATCGATCATACCGCCGATCACTGGGACACCTGGCCGATGGTCAAACGGATCGTTCGCGAAGCGGTCCGCCCCTATATCGGCAAAATTGTTCTGGCCCTGTTTTTTATGGTTGTTGTTGCCGCGACAACCGGTGCATCGGCATGGCTGATGGACCCGGTCATCAACGAGATTTTCATCAATAAAAACGGTGCCATGCTGCTTCCCGTTGGTGCCGCCGTGCTGATTACCTTTGCCCTTAAGGGTTTTGGCAATTACGGCCAATCGGTGATGATGAGCTATGTTGGCGGGCGCATTCTGACCGATATCCAGAACAAGTTGTATAAACAGGTCATGAGCCTGGATATCGACTTTTTCCACGGCACGAATACCGGCAAGCTGATTGCGCGCTTTACCAGCGACGTTGGCGCCATGCGCTCGGCCGTGTCCGAAAGCCTGACCGGCTTTGGCAAAGACCTGATGTCGGCGATTTTCCTGATCGGGGTGATGTTTTCCAAAGACTGGCAACTGGCCTTTATCGCGATTTTTGTCTTCCCGCTTGCCATTATGCCCATTGCCAAGCTGGGCCGCCGGATGCGCAAGGTTTCGGCCAATACCCAGCAGCAAATCGGCGAATTTGCCACCTTGCTGGAGCAAACCTTTCATGGCGTGCGCCACGTCAAGGCCTATGGCATGGAAGAATATGAATGCTCCAGGGTTGGCAAACTGGTTGATTATATTTTCCGCCTGAATTTCAAGGCGCAAAAGGTCCGCGCCCGGTCATCGCCCATCATGGAAACACTGGGCGGCGTTGCCGTGACCGTGATCATTGTTTATGGCGGCTATCGCGTGATTGAAGGGGGCAACGATGCAGGCGGCTTTTTCGCCTTTATCACCGCCCTTTTGATGGCCTATGAACCGGTTAAACGCCTTGCCAATATCAATATGAATTTGCAGGCTGGCCTTGCCGCATCACAGCGCGTTTTCACCATTCTGGACCTAGAGCCCGACATTAAAGACAAGCCCGATGCCAAACCATTAAAGGTTTCGGGCGGCAGCATTAAGTTCAAGAATGTTGATTTTGCCTATAACAGCGATGACGATATCAGCGCCCTTACCGACATCAATATCGACATTGCCGCCGGGCAGACGGTGGCCCTTGTCGGGCAGTCTGGTGCCGGGAAATCAACCATCCTGAACCTGATTCCCCGGTTTTACGACATCAATAATGGCAGCATTTCGATTGACGGCCAGGATATTCGCGATGTGCAGTTGGCGACCCTGCGCAGTGCAGCCGCGCTCGTCAGTCAGGAAGTATCGCTGTTTGATGATACCGTGCGCGCCAATATCGCCTATGGACGTGACGGTGCCAGCGAGGAAGAAATTATGGAAGCCGCCCGCAATGCGGCAGCCCACGATTTCATCATGGAACTTGAACATGGCTATGACACCATTGTTGGTGAACATGGGGTGAAGCTTTCGGGCGGGCAGCGCCAGCGTATTGCGATTGCACGCGCGATGCTGAAAAACGCCCCGATCCTGCTGTTGGACGAGGCAACATCGGCCCTGGATACGGAATCCGAACGCCACATCCAAACCGCCCTTGCCCGGCTGATGAAGGACCGCACCACACTGGTGATTGCCCATCGACTTTCCACGATTATCGATGCAGACAAAATTTGCGTCATTCATCGTGGCAAGTTGATTGAAGAAGGAAAACACGAAGAATTACTTGCACTTGGCGGCGCCTATGCCAACCTTTATAACCTGCAGTTTTCCGAAGAACCGGGCAAACACACCCATCTGGTGAAAGATCAGGACTAAAAGCGTGAAGTGGTATAAGGGAATTGTCAAAAGCAGTCAGGCACGGGCCACTTTATGCCGCCTGGCTGCCTTTTATATTCGGGTTATTCGGCACACCGGAAGGTGGGAACAAAAAGGAACCGATTTGCCCCGCGAGATGCTGCTTGAGGGCAAACCTTTTATTGTGGCCTTCTGGCACCAGCGCCTGTTGATGATGCCCTATACCTGGCGGGTGGTTGGCGGGGATACCCCCTTTAACATGCTGATTTCATCACACCGTGACGGCGAAATCATTTCACGCACCATCGGGCATTTCGGAATACACACCATTGCCGGGTCCACCGGCAAGGGAAAAGGCGGGGCAAATGCCCTGCGCGCCATTTTAAAATCGCTCAAGGCCGGGCATGTCATTGGCATGACGCCGGATGGGCCACGCGGGCCACGCATGCACGCCTCAAGCGGTATTATATCGGCCGCCCGCCTGAGCGGTGTTCCCATTTTTCCGCTGACTTTTTCCACATCGAAACGCCGGGTCATGCGCAGTTGGGACCGTTTTGTGCTACCACTGCCGTTTTCGCGCGGTGTATTTTGCTGGGGCGAGCCCATTTATGTACCCACCGACATGGATAATGACGGCCTGGAAGCCAAGCGCCTGGAACTGGAAAACAGCATGATCAAGCTGACCCAGGAACATGACCGGTATTATGGCCTTGAGGTGATCGAACCGGCAGGACCAGACGAGCCAGTTAAAAAGAAACGCGCTGCACGCGATGCCGGAGAGAGCGAATAATGCCCCTGTTTTACGCCTATCGTGCAGCAACACGGATACTGGGCCCGATTGTGGGCCTGTATTTGCACCGGCGTAAAAACCGCGGCAAGGAAGACCCGGGCCGCATTGGCGAACGATTTGGCCATCCCGGCCATCGCCGCCCTGACGGCCCGCTTGTCTGGATTCACGGTGCCAGTGTGGGCGAATCCCTTTCGGCCCTGCCGGTGATTGACCGGTTACAAAGGGACTATCCGGAATTTGCCATTTTGGTAACGACGGGCACGGTTACATCGGCCCGCATGATGCACGAACGCCTGCCCCAAAATGTCATTCACCAGTTTATTCCGGTGGACCGGCAGGTTTATGTCGCCCGCTTTTTGCATCACTGGCGACCCGATGTCGCACTGTGGCTGGAAAGTGACCTGTGGCCCAATATCCTGACCCGTGCACGCAAGGCAGGCACCAAAATCGCTCTGCTCAATGGCCGGATTTCCGAAGGCAGCTTTAAAAGCTATCGCCGGTTCCCGTCTTTTATTCGCCCGGTGATGGCCTGTTTTAGCGTTGTTCTGGCGCAAACCGACACGGAAGCCGCCCGTTTTATCGAACTGGGTGCCCCAAATGTGATCACAACCGGCAATTTGAAATTTGCCGCCCTGCCCTTGCCGGTCGAAGATAAAATACTGCGTAAATATCGCGACCAGATTGGTGATCGCCCGGTATGGCTGGCATCAAGCACCTTTGAAGGGGAAGAAAGCATTGCCGCCTCCATCCATGCGCGTCTGCGCGAAAAACACCGCAACCTTTTAACCATCATCGTGCCACGCCACCCCAACCGCGCAACCGGCGTGGAAGCCACCCTGATGGGCAAAGGCCTGCGTGTGGCCCGGCGCAGCATGGACCATATTATATCACGCGATACCGATGTGTTTTTGGGCGACACTATTGGCGAAATGGGCCTTTATTACCGGCTGGCACCGATTTGCTTTATCGGCAAAACCCTGTGTGTGGGCGGCGGGCAAAACCCGCTAGAACCCGCCCGCCTGGGATGCGCCATCCTGCATGGCCCGGATATGAGCAATTTTGCCGAAATCAGCCAGGAAATGCTATCGGAACAGGCTGCACGACCCTGCACCGATGAAGCCGACCTTGAACGCCAGCTTGACCAGCTTTTGACCAACCAGCCCGCCCGTGATGCCCTGACCGATGCGGCACGCAATTACGCCAATAGCAAAGCCGAGGTTCTGGAAAGAACCATGTCGGCGATTAACGATTTGATGGTGGCAAGTCGGGGGCCACATGCACGCCCCTGATTTTTGGCAAACCGATAATATGATTGCCCGTGCCCTCTCGCCCGCATCCTGGCTGTGGCGGGCCGGGGCAGCTTGGCGTAATGCCACCACAACGGCCTTGCATCCGGGGTGCCCCGTTATTTGTCTGGGCAATTTTACCGTTGGCGGGGCGGGCAAAACCCCGTCGGCACAGGCGATATATGATATTCTCACAAGCCTTGGTCATCAGCCGCATTTCCTAAGCCGGGGATATGGCGGCACCCGGAAGGGTCCCCACCGGGTAGACCCGACATCCGATACCGCGCACGATGTCGGGGATGAACCCCTTTTGCTAAGCCAGAAAGGCCCGGCTTGGGTTTCACGGAACCGCGCGGCGGGGGCCGACGCCATTGCCGTGGCCGGTGCCGATGTGATCATTATGGATGACGGCTTGCAAAATCCGTCCCTGATCAAGGATTTGGGCATTGTCGTTGTTGATGGTGCCACCGGGTTTGGCAATGAAAGGGTGCTGCCCGCAGGCCCCCTGCGCGAAACCCTGAAAAGCGGGTTTTCGCGGGTCCGCGCCGCCATTATCATTGGCGAGGATAAAACCGGCCTGGCCCAGCGCATGCCAAAACATGTTTCCGTGTTTAGCGCCAATGTCCGGCCAGAAAACCCGAGCGATTTTACCGATCAAAAAGTCCTCGCCTTTGCTGGCATCGGGCGCCCCGGGAAGTTTTATAAATCCTTGCGCGATTGTGGGGCGGAGGTTGCCATTGCCCGCGATTTCGCCGACCACCATTTTTACAGCCCTGACGAACTGATCGCCCTGCGCGCAGATGCCGCACGGGCTGGTGCCCTGCTGGTCACAACGGAAAAAGATCTGATGCGCTTGCCCTTGGGCGATCGGCACGGCATAAAGACACTGCGCATCGCCCTGGAATTTGATGATTTGCCGGGCATAACCCAATTGATCGAAACAGTATTTGCCAATGGCGCGTAAAAACCCGAATATCAGCACGTTTCAATATTACGTCAGCTACCCGCTGCAAGGCTTCGTAACGAACCTGTTTTACTGGCTTTTTGCCATGATGCCCATTGATACGGCATCGGCTATTGGCGGCTGGATCGGGCGTAAAATTGGCAAAAAAATTAAAGTAACACGCCGCGCGCGCCGCAACATGGAACGCGCCTTCCCCGACAAATCCCCTGAAGAGATTGAAACCATGCTGGGGGATATGTGGGAAAACCTGGGCCGCAGTGTCGCGGAAGTGCCCCATATTCATAAAATCCAGCCCGGATCAGACCGGCTGGAGGTTGTGGGCCTGGAAAATGGCCTAGCGCTCAAAAATGACGGCAAGGCAGGGCAGTTTTTCACCGCCCATGCCGGGAACTGGGAAGTCGCCATGCTGCTGGCACGCGCGATGGATTTGGAAATGATGTGTGTCTACCGCGCCCCGGATAATCCGTGGGTCGACAGTGTTTTCACCAAAGCCAGACGCGGATTTAAAGGCGAACTGGTGCGCAAGGGACCCGAGGGTGCACGCAAATTGACAGCCTTTTTACGCAAAGGCGGCCACATTGCCATGCTGGTGGACCAGAAAATGAATGACGGCATTGCCGTGCCCTTTTTCGGACGCGATGCCATGACCGCCCCCGCATTGGCACAATTTGTTCTGAAATACGATGCTCCTGCGGTCCCGGTCCGGCTTGAACGCCTGCAAGGGGCATATTTCCGCATGACGTTTTACCCGCAACTCGATATCGTTCAAACAGATGATCGCCATGCTGACATGCGGAAAATCATGACGGACGTAAACGCCATTATCGAAGGTTGGATCCGCGAGCGCCCGGCACAATGGCTGTGGGTACATCGCCGCTGGCCCGATTAAGACAGCGGCACAAACGGCATATTTCGTGGTCTCGATATGCCCGAAAGGACCCTGCCGTGCACCTGCGATACCTGCTGAGCGGCCTGCTTATGATTATGACACCGTTGCTCATGGCACCCTTTATCATGCCTGTGCACGCATCCGAACAAAGCGGCATTCGGAACCGGGCTGTTGAATTACGCCTGACCATTGCCCGGTTCGAGCAAAATTTACAACACAGCCTGCGCGATGCCATCAACACCACCCCCGATCAGGTCATAGACTGCAAATCAAAACCCCGAACCTTACTGGAATGCCTTAAGGGGCCGTATCACAACCTGATGCAAATTCCCATCACCATTAGCAAGGCCCCGGCCCAGTCCACCCCGGCCCCACACAGCCCCTTGCAAGACCTTGATAAGGTAGAAGAACGGTTTGCGATTTATACGGATCGGGTCAATGCTGCCAACGACCTGTTATCGCGTGCAGGCGCGCCGCTTTTTGTGCCAGCACGAAATTTGACACCCGATATGGACGACCTGCGCAAGCGCGTACTGGCATATATGCAAGATCGCCGGTCCGGTTCATTATGGCGGGAAAAAATCGTCGTTTTTGTCAGCGGGTTTGCCGTTTTATGCGCAGTTTTTGGCATGCTGTATTTTTATCTGCGCCGGTTTCGCGGCTAACACTTTTTACCTTTTTTTCTTTGATTCCCGGATCAAACACCGTTAACCGATAACACAGCATCGGGCCCCAAAACCCTATTCGATAACCGTGCCCCAAACATGTAGTATAAAAGAATAACCAATGGACCAGCAGCATCCCTATTGGCAGGAAGTTCTTGTCACCCTACGACAGATTATCCGGGCGACGGACCTGCATTCCAAACGCATCATGAAAATTTACGGGCTGACCATTCCGCAAATCATGGTCTTGCGCGCGATTGACGAATTGCAAAATGTCACAGTCAAACGCATTTCCAACCATGTATCGCTAAGCCAGGCTACGGTAACAACCATTCTAAACCGCCTGGAACAGCGCGGTTTGATGGAACGGCGACGGTCCCAAACTGACAAGCGTGTGGTCAATACCGACCTGACCCAGGCCGGGCGCGACATCATCGCCAATGCCCCCGACCTGCTGCAGGAAGAATTCATTCGCCAGTTTGAAGAATTGCCCGTCTGGGAAAAAACCCAGATGCTGTCATCTTTGCAACGGGTTGCTGCAATGATGAATGCGGAAAAGATTGATGCCGCCCCCTTGCTTGATGTTGGTGCCGTTGTGCCACAGGACTAAGGCCGGGACCAAGGATCAGTCGATAATAAAACCTTGCCCGTTACGCCGCGCATCACCCACCGCATCAAGCCGATTGGCGAAACTGTTAAAGGATGCTGCGTGAACACCGCCAAAGAACATGTCGCTTTCCTGCCAACGATGTTGTTCGTTTAAATGCAACCGGTCGAGAAGACCGGCATCAAAACCGGGTTCAATCGAGAGCAGGTTGTCGTCAAAGTGCATGCGCGGGGCAACAATCGCGTCTTCCAGCGACATGCCAAACACATCAAGGTTCAGCAAAACCTGCATCATGGTGGACCGAATGCGGTTGGACCCGCCCGACCCCAGCGCCACCAACGCCCCGTCATTGGCAAGGTACAGGGCGGGCGTCATCATCGATGTCATGCGCACGCCACACGGCCAGTCGTGAAAGCCTTCAGGCGATAAATCGGCCTCGCCCAGCATGTTATTAAGCAAAATGCCACTGCCCGGAATCATGCGCCCGGATGTTGACCCGTTTGACAGGGTGACAGACGCCAGATTGCCCAAATCATCGACCACGGAAATATGGGTGGTGCCATTTTGGGTTAAGGGGCGGTCGCCAATCAGCGTGCGGTATCCTTCGCAAAATTCATCGCCCAGAATGGAGGGGGCAGCGCCAAATTCGCCGCGCACAACCGATGTCGTTTTGAGAATGGCCGAAACCATATCGAGATGGCGGGCATCACCAAACGAACCCAAATCCAGGTCACGTGCCAGTTTAAGGCCAAAGCCCGCCAAAACCCCACCCGATGCCGGGGGTGGATTAAGCACAAACTTGCCCTGCCGCCCGCGCACCAGCAGCGGGTCACGCAGCAAAACCCGGTATTTCGCCAAATCATCTGCCGTCAAATACCCACCCGATTGCGCACAGGCCGCAATCAGCGCCGTTGCCAAATCGCCCCGATAAAAACTATCCGCTCCGTTTTGCACCAGTTCATCAATTGATGCTGCCAGTTCGGGTTGCTGATGGCGGGTATTGGTCGCAATCACCTTGAAATCATCGTCGTCTTTTTGAGGTGCACCATATGTTTTGCGGGTTTCCGCGCAAAAACCCAAAAGCGGGGTAACGATATTCATCACATAATGCTGGAACGGGTCAATTCGCACACCATCACGCGCAAGGCTGCGCGCCGGGGCGGCCAAATCCGCCATTGGCATACCGGCCAAATCGCGATGAACGGCAAACAGGCCCGCCACAACGCCCGGTGTTGCCACCGCACCATAACCACCGTGAAATTCCTGCTCCACGCCACCGGCAAAGGTGGCAATGCAGCTTTTAAATTCCAGTTGTTCTGCCGGGCGTTTTGCCAGCGGTGTTTCAACAAAAAAATCATAAAGACGGGGCGGTTTGCCTGCCGGGCGGGCCATTAAAAAACCGCCCCCACCCAGGGAGGCCAAAACCGGTTCGGCAACACAGGCGGCCCACATGGCGGCAATAACGGCATCAAAGGCCGTGCCGCCAGCTTCCAGCACGTCGCGCGCGGCACGGGCCGTTTCAATATGTCCTGCCGCCACCGCACCCCGTGTTTTCATTTCTTCGCCCCTGCCAAAACCTGTTTCATGGGCGGCACCAGCAGGGCCGCATCAATGCGGGTGGCGCCCACATTGACCCGCCAATCCAAATGCGGGCCGGTCGCCCGGCCACTGGCACCCGAATGGGCAATCACCTCGCCCTGATGGACCACATCACCTACTTTGACATCAATTTTCGACAGATGCAAAAAGGCCGACACAACCCCCAACCCATGATCGACAAACAGGGTTGCCCCGGAAAAATACATATCGGGATGAGCCAGAGTGACCACGCCATCCGCCGGGGCAACAATCGGCGTGCCACTGGGCACGGCAACATCCACCCCCCAATGCGGGGCACGCGGTTCGCCGTTCAAAATACGCTGGGAACCATAAACACCGCTAATCGGCCCGGTCGCGGGCCAGATAAACCCGGATTTATAATATTCCTGATCATACCTAGCGACCCTGGCTTCGCGGGCCTGACGGGAATCATCATGGATGCGGTCCATCACGGCTGGGTCAGGTGTAACCATTTTTTTGGGCAGGCCATCAATGCGCTGAATGTCAAAGGTGCGATGGGTGACGGGATAGGAAAACTGTTCGGTGCTGCCATCCTTGTGCAGCAGCGTCACCGTGGCCGGGCCTTCATAATCGCGCGAAAAACCCAGCACAAAATTGCCATCGGGCGCAATGGTATCAATTTTTTCGCCGTCCAGTTCTACCGCCGTACCGGGCGTTGTTTCGCCAAAGACGATCCCGCCCTGGATAAAGCTGCCTTTAAAGACGGGTTCTGCCGCCTGCGCCATAAGCGGCATGGCACCCACAATCCCCATCAGGGTTAAGGCAACGGCAACATATTTAGAACGCATTATAGCAGGCTCCCTTGGCGGTCATCTTCTTTGGGGGTGGGGTCTTTTTTACGGCGCGGCTTTTTGGGCTTTTCCGCAGCAGGACTGGTGGCCGCGGCTTCCGCCTGTGGGGCGGATGCCGCCGGTTGCGAAGGTTTTTCAACCTGCGGCGCGGGGGTACCAGTTGCAGGGCTGTTTACAGCCGATGTATCCCCGGCAAGCTGCATATCCGCGCTGCCATCCTGCATTTCCAGGCGGTAATGTTGCCCCATTGCCAACATGGCGGCATGATCGATCAATTTGCCATCGGCATCGCGCACCACGGCAAACCCGCGTTTTAAAACATTGCGATAGGAAAAGCTTTCCAGCAAACGGTCATACCGTGCCAATCCTTCGCGTTCCCGCACAAGGGTATTTTGCATGGCACGTTTCAAACGCTCGCTTAAATCCTGGATCTGGCGGTTATTACGGCGAATATCGTTTTTGGCATCGTTGGGGCGCAAGCCTGCCGATGCGCGATCCAGGCGGGATTTTTGCTGCTGCACCTGCCGGTCAATCACGGCTTGCAGTTTCAGCCCGGCATTTCCCAGCCGGTTGCGTTTTTCCGACAGCTGTTCGCGCGGGCTTGCAAGGCGCGATGCGGTTTCGTTCAGCCGTGCGCGTGCCTGCTGCAAAACAGATTGCGTGGCACGTGGCAATCGGTCCGACCAGTTATCCAGGCTTTGTGCCCGATCTTCAAGCATACGGCGCGGGTCGCCCAGCGCACGGGCGGCACTTTCCAGCCCCATGCGTTTATCACCCGCCGATCGGCGCACCGCACCAATCAGGCGCTGGCCGTCGTCATTAACCTGGGCCAGCAAATCCAGCCGCACAGGTACGGCCTTTTCGGCGGCCCCGGTGGGTGTCGGTGCCCGCAGATCAGATACAAAATCGATCAGGGTGGTATCGGTTTCATGGCCGACTGCCGAAATGACGGGAATGGTAGATTCCGCCACCGCACGGGCAACAATTTCCTCGTTAAAGGACCATAAATCTTCCAGCGAGCCGCCACCGCGTGCAACAATCAACACATCGGGGCGCGGAATATCGCCATAAGGCAGCAATTCGTTAAAACCGCGCACGGCGTGGGCCACCTGCTCTGCTGCCCCTTTGCCCTGCACCAGCACGGGCCATAACAGAACGCGACGCGGGAACCGTTCGCGCAGGCGGTGCATGATATCGCGAATCACGGCACCCGTAGGCGAAGTGACAATACCAATCACCTCGGGCAAAAACGGAATGGGACGTTTGCGGTCCGCATCAAACAGGCCTTCGGCGGCCAGTTTCTTTTTGCGATCTTCCAGCAATTTCAGAAGTGCGCCTTCGCCAGCAACTTCCATGCTGTCGATCACGATCTGATATTTGGACCGGCCCGGAAAGGTCGTTAAGCGCCCGGTGACGATCACTTCCATGCCATCTTCGGGGGAAATGCCAAGTTTGCTGGCAACTCCGCGCCAGCAAACGGCATCCAGCACGGCATTGTCATCCTTGAGGGCCAAATAAAGATGGCCGCTGGAGGCACGTTTGAAACCGGAAATTTCGCCGCGCACCCGAACAAACGAAAAGGCATCCTCGACCGTGCGTTTAAGCGCGTTGGACAGGTCGGATACCGAAAATTCCGGCAGGTTGCCGGATTGTTGCGGTTGCGGGGCGTATGGGTCGAACAAATCTTGCGTCATCAAGGCTACTTTATGCTAAAAGCCCGCGTGAATTATTAACGCGGTTGCGTAATTTGTTACGCACTGAAGATGTGAAGCCTAAAGGATCATATCTGGACCATCAAGCAGTCGGGGTAAAAGTCATGAAAGTTCTGGTCGTTGGCGGCGGTGGACGGGAACACGCATTATGTTGGGCCATTGCGCGTAGCCCGCGTTTAACCAAACTGTGGTGTGCACCGGGCAATGCCGGCATTGCCGATTCCGCACAATGTGTCGCCATTTCCGATGGCGATATTCCTGGCCTGGTCACTTTCGCCCGCGACAATGGCGTTGATCTGGTGGTTGTCGGGCCCGAGGCCCCGCTGGTGGCGGGCCTAGTGGATGCCCTGGATGACGCCGGGATCAAATCCTTTGGCTGTTCCAAGGCAGCCGCACAGCTTGAAGGCTCCAAGGGTTTCATGAAGGATATGGTGGCCAAATTCGGCGTGCCGACTGCTGCCTATGGCCGCTTTACCACCCCTGCCGATGCCAAGGCCTTTGTTGAAAAACAGGGCGCACCGATTGTGGTGAAAACCGATGGCCTTGCTGCTGGCAAGGGTGTGACAATTTGCCAGACGGTTGAAGAAGCCAACGCTGCCATTGACGAGTGCATGGTCGGCGGCAAATTTGGCGATGCCGGTGCGGAAATCGTGATCGAGGAATTTATGACCGGCGAGGAAGCCTCCTTCTTTGCCGTGTGTGATGGCAAAAATGTTATTCCGCTGGTCGCAGCCCAGGACCACAAAGCCGTTGGCGAGGGCGATACAGGCCCCAATACCGGCGGCATGGGCGCCTATAGCCCCGCCCCGGTTTTCACCGCCACCGTTGAAGAACGTGTGATGCGTGACATCATCGTACCGACCGTCAAAGGCATGGCCGCCGAGGGCCATCCGTTCAAGGGTGTGCTGTTTGCCGGTTTGATGATTGATGAAAACGAAAACCCCAAGCTGATCGAATATAACATCCGCTTTGGCGACCCTGAATGCCAGGTTTTGATGAGCCGCCTGAAGTCGGATGTTTTGGATATTCTCGACGGGGCCGCCAACGGCACGCTGGACCAGGTAAAACCCGAATGGTTTGACGAAACCGCGATGGTGGTGGTGATGGCCGCCAAGGGGTATCCCGGATCCTATGAAAAAGGCACGGAAATTCGCAATGTTGCGGCAGCCGATGCGCTCGATAAGGTTAAAATCCTGCATGCGGGCACCAAAATGGATGGCGACCGCCTGACCGCCACCGGTGGCCGTGTTTTAGGTGTTACCGCACGGGGCAACAGTGTTAGCGAAGCGCAAAAACGCGCCTATGAAGCGGTAGACAAAATCGACTGGCCGGAGGGTTTTTGCCGCCGTGATATTGGCTGGCGGGCTGTTGCGCGCGAAAAGAACTGACCTGATGGCAATCATCTGTTTGCCGTAATCTTTTTTTAGTACAGTCTGTTCCTGCCTTTACCGTGATCCGTTAACCATAACGGATCACGGCACTTCCGCCTTATTCAGGAACAGCCTGTATGAAAACTCCCAGCGCAAGTCACGCATCGGCGCGAAAAACACTGCTGCGTCCGTTAAAAGTTTCGATCACGCTTGCCACTATCGGACTGATGATTTCGCTAGCCTTTCTGGCCTTTTCGGCGTGGCGATCGGCAAGTCGGCTTGACCCGCTGGAACATCACATCCATTACCTTCACAAGCTTCAGCAAATTGATGTGGGGATCAGCAAATTGCTGGTGCAGCATCTTGGCAACCAGGTTCCGCCGGACCCGTCCGAACTGCAAAGTATTCGTAGCAATATTGAACAGTTACAAACAGCAAGTGGCGCACTATCGGAAGCAACACCACAAAACCTGCAAGCCGCAGATGACTATCTGAAACCGCCAATCGACAATCCGCGCAGCAATCTGGTGGGTGCATTATCGCTGATCCGCGAAATCAATGCCGAAGAAAGCCGCCTGCAACAGCAAACCGTCAAAAATGCACGCCAGTCGGCCAATCAGGAAATGACCGTGGCGCTGGTGGCCCTGGCGATCATTCCACTTTTTTCACTTGCCCTGATCGTATGGTTTCAGCGGCGGTCCTTTCGCGCAGTCAACCGGCTGTCCGAATTGCTTGATAATGTCGGCAATCTGGAATTTTCCAATATTCGCCCGCTGTCAGACAATGATCCGCTAACACCGATTTACGCCCACTATAACGATATGACCACGCGCCTGCGCGATGCGGCCAAACAGCAAAGCGAATATACCGAACAATTGCAGGCACAGGTGCGTGCCGCTGCCGAAACCCTGTTACGCCAGCAGGACGAACTGGAAAATGGTGCGAGGCTTGCAGCCATTGGCGAGTTTTCCGCCCGGCTGGCCCATGAGCTGCGCAACCCCATTTCCGGCATATCAATGGCGCTGCATAATCTGGAAATCGAAATAGAAGATGCCGACCACAAGGAACGCATCACCCTGATTACCGAAGAAATGGACCGCATCACACGGCTGCTAAATTCATTGCTGCAAAGCCGCCCCTTCCTGCATGAAGAAGCCGTAACGATCCCGGCGGAACAATTGATTGGCGATGTGATTAAACTGTTTGGCTATCGCCTGCCCGAACATATCACCATGACATCGGAAATCGAGGCGGGTGATGTTTTCCTGCCGCGTGATACAGTCCGCCAGATTTTGCTGAATCTCTTGAAAAATGCCTGCGAGGCTATGGGAGATAATGCAGGCAAAATCGTCATTCGTTTTGTTACGGATGACAAAAATGCACAATTGATCCTGTCTGATTCCGGCCCCGGTTATCCCGCAGCTTTACTGGGTAAAGGGGTGCGCCCCCTGCAATCAGCCAAACCCAACGGTGCCGGGCTTGGTTTATCCATTATCGACCATTTGGTCCGTAGTCACGGCGGTGAAATGCGCCTGGATAAAAGCGAGCTGGGCGGTGCGCAAACAACAATCATTCTGCCATGCGAGGGCAAATAAATGAAAACCATTGCCATCATCGAAGATGAAAGACTTTTGGGAAACGAACTGAAACGCCGGTTCGAGCGTGAAGGCTGGCGCGTCACCCTCTCGCCGCGGATCGAGGATGCAAGGCGGCTTTTTATTGAGCTGGGTTTTGCCCCGGCCATCGTCCTGTCCGATATGAATTTGCCCGACGGCAATGGCCTGGATTTTCTGGAAGAGGCACGGGCCCAAAATGTGCAATCGGAATGGATTTTCCTTTCCGGCTATGGAACGCGCACGGATATTGAACGTGCGGCTGATTTGGGCGCACTGGATTTTCTGGCAAAGCCACTGGACTTTCACAAGCTAGACCTGACCATTGCCACCGCCACCCGTGGCGCACAGGCCCGCCAGCGCATTAACGACACCACCCAACAGGCGGTTTCAAAATTTAGCCCGCAAAGCTTTATCGGTCCCAGCGATGCGGCAGAGCAAGTCCGCAATATGCTGGTACAGCTTGGCGATGTACCCATTACCAGCATTCTGATTGGCGGGGAAACCGGGACGGGCAAGGGACTGGTGGCAAAAATTCTGCATTATTCGGGGCGACGCAAGGAAGGGCCTTTTATTGACCTCAACTGTGCGGCCATCCCCAAGGACATGCTGGAATCCGAACTTTTCGGCCATGAATCGGGTGCCTTTACCGGGGCCAAGGGCCGCCATCGCGGCCTGATGGAACAGGCCGATGGCGGCACCCTATTCCTGGATGAAATCGGTGAAATGGATATTGGCCTGCAATCCAAACTTTTAACCTCGATCGAGGAACAAAGCTTTCGCCGGGTGGGGGGTGAAGAGAAAATAACGGTTGATATTCAGCTGGTTGCGGCCTCGAACCGTGATTTGCGCGCTGAATCCGCCAAGGGTAATTTCCGCCTCGACCTTTATCACCGCATTTCGGTGTTTGAACTGTCCCTGCCCGCCCTGCGAAGCCGCAGCGAAGACATCGCTCCTATCGTCGAAAGCCTGATTATCGAATTTAATGCACGTTCGGGAAAACAGGTAAAGCGGGTGCCTGCATCCGTATTGAACATTCTGCAATCCTATAGCTGGCCGGGCAATGTGCGGGAATTGCGCAATGTGATTGAACGATCCGTCATGTTGGCAAATGGTCCTGATCTTCCGGGCGAATGGCTGGGTATTCATTCTTCCCCCTCGATAGGCACACAAACCAACGATGTCGTCGCCGCATCCGAAGCTCTCACCCAGGATCAGTCTTCGCCGTCTCACGCCATCACCCTACCGCTTGACGGGTCGGTATCGCTTGAAGAAATGGAAGAAAAAATCATTCGCCGGGCACTGGAGCTGAATGACTATAATGTGATGGCAACCGTGCGCGCCCTTGGCACCACCCGCGAAACCCTGCGCTATCGCATTCGTAAATACGGCCTGGAAGATCCGTCTGGCCAAACGGACTAACACCGCACCCTCGCCTATCTCACACCCAGTGCGGGTGAAAAGAACCATCTTCACCCGCAGCGCCGCTCACGATGGTGGAAATAACCACCATCGGCGATATGACGGGATGCCAGAATCAAATAAAATCTATTATTTTCAAAACATTAAACTCTGGCACAGTAACTGCAATTCCATTGGCAGAAGTCGTTTTCAACGACAAACAGCAGGGCCTCACCAACCCACACCCTGTCTTGGACCAGCTGTTCATTTGATCAATCGGGTTATTGCAAAGGACGACCGTCATGAAATCGCTGTCTCGTAATGTTGCCATCGTTGCTCTGGCTTTTGGTGTTTCCGCTCTCGCCATGACACCCGCCATCGCAAGTGCCGCCGACAACAGCACCTATCCAGCCATTGTACCCAACAACCATGCCGGTCCGAACGGGGCGAGCAAGGAACATGATATCTGGCTGTCAACGCACCCTGAAACTGCCCCGGCCCAGAATGCCGCCCCGGAAGTCAGCCATGAAGTCGTCCCGAATAACGATGCTGGTCCGAATGGCGCAAGCAAGGAACATGATATGTGGCTGGCAAAGCACCCGGACGCGGCCTACAACCCGAATACTGCGCCACAAGCGGACGTCGAAGTGGTTCCGAATAACCATGCCGGTCCAAATGGTGCAAGCAAAGAACACGACATTTGGCTGTCAAAACAGGCTGCCAAAACACAATCAAACTCTGATAGCGCAGCAGCAGGCAACAACTAAACAGACAATGCCCCGTTTCGGGCAAGTCGCCCTTCCTGTTACTGATCAAACAGGGTTCCGGTGTTAAGACAGCATCTATCAAAAACACCCGATATTTTATCTGATCACATCCTGTAAAACCGTTTGGATGCCGGGCGCAATATGCGCCCGGCATTTGTTTTGCGGCGGGTAATGACGATTTTTGGAAAAACCGGGCTTGACCGTAAAAATGATGCCTTGGACAAAAACTTCCAACGCGACAGACAAAGAATTTTCCATTTCCCCGCGTTAAAATAACCATCCGCCACCAATTGGTGGAAATAACCACCAATTCGGCAAAACCGACATGCCAATTTTAAATAAAATCATTATTTTTCAATACATTACGTTTTGGCATGGCATATGCAATTCCTTTGGCAGATGTCGCATTAACGACAAGCAGTAGGGCCCACCGACCATCACCCCGTCTCGGGCCGCCTGTTCATTCAGTCAATCGGGTTATTGCAAAGGACTATGATCATGAAAACCCTGTCGCGTAATATTGCCATCGTTGCTTTGGCCTTTGGTGTTTCCGGTCTCGCCATGACGCCTGCGATTGCCAGTGCAGCCGAAAACAGCACCTATTCGGCAATTGTTCCGAACAACCATGCTGGCCCGCACGGTGCGCGCAAAGAACATGATATCTGGCTGTCTCAAAACCCTGAAACCGCCAGCAACCAAAATGCCGCCCCGCAGGTCAGTCATGAAATTGTACCGAACAATACGGCCGGTGCACATGGCGGCCGCAAGGAACATGATATCTGGCTCGCAAGCCATCCGGAAACGCCCTACAACCCCAACACCGCCGCGCAAGTCAGCAATGAAGTGGTCCCGAACAACCATGCCGGCCCGAACGGTGCCCGTAAGGAACATGACATCTGGCTGGCAAAACAGGCCGCTTCGGCACAGTCAAATTCCAACAGCCAGACCAATACTGGTAATTATTAAAACCAAATAGAATGGTATTGCAGCAGGTTCTACCTGGCATGGGTGCTCCTTCCCGTGGCAGCCGTGTCATCCCCGCCCGCTCCCGGAACCTGCTGTCACATACCTTCGTGCTTTTCCGCCTCGCCAATTCCAGCCTGTTTATTCTCCGCCATTCATTTTACCCCTTCCATGCCGGGCGCATTATGCGCCCGGCATTTGTTTTCATGGACTGAAAATAAAAAAAGATGCCTGGGGAAAATCAAGGCAGCAAACAGATTGCCCTTATGGCGTTTAACGCTACCTTCATTCCCAAAGAAATGCGCCAAACCAAAATTTTCTGCCCGGCAGGGCGAAACATTTCCCCTTGATCGCAAACAGATGGGTGAAAAGAACCACCCTTCCCCGCAAAACACCTGCCAAATGGTGGAAATAACCACCAACTTGCGGATGACATTGTGCCAACATCAAACAAAATCATTATTTTTCAATAACTTAATTTTTGGCACGGCATATGCAATTCCTTTAGCAGATGTCGCATTGACGACAAGCAGTACGGCCCACCGACCATCACCCCGTCCGGGATCGCCTGTTCATTATATCAATCGGGTTGTTGCAAAGGACTACCATCATGAAAAGCCTGTCACGCAATATTGCCATCGTTGCTTTGGCCTTTGGTGTTTCCGGTCTTGCTATGGCACCTGCAATTGCCAGCGCTGCTGAAAACGTAACCTATCCGGAAATTGTCCCAAACAACCATGCCGGCCCGAATGGTGGCGCCAAGGAACATGATATCTGGCTCGCAAGTCATCCTGAAACCGCCAGCAACCAAAATGCGGCCCCGCAGGTAAGTCATGAAGTTCTGCCCAACAATCATGTTGGCCCGAACGGGGCAAGCAAGGAACATGATGTCTGGCTCGCAAGTCATCCCGATGCCCCCTACAACCCCAATACCGCCCAGCAGGTCAACGATCAGATCGTTCCGAACAACCATGCCGGTCCCAATGGTGCCGACAAGGAACATGACATCTGGCTGGCAAAGCAGGCAGCTGCACAGTCAAACGTCGATGGCTCTGCCGTGACAGGCAACAATTAAAAGTTAGGTGATGCCGTGTTGTGACGGGTTCACCGGGCACGGGTTGCTCTCCCCTGGCACCCGTGCCCTCTCTCCCTCACCCGCACCAATTGACGGAACCTGCTTAAGGATACCCTCTGCTTCCATTCCCCTCTTCTGCCCCTCTTCTGCCCCTCTTCTCTCTTCATTTCTTCCCTCTCTTTTCCCCAACCAAAGACGAACCACTTTCATGCCGGGCGCACCAAGCGTCCGGCACTTTTTTTGATCAGACGGGTGAAAAGAACCACGCTTAGGCACAACGCATCCTCCCAATGGTGGAAATAACCACCAACCAACCGATAACGGCATAACTGAATTGAATAAAATCATTATTTTTCAATAACTTAATTTCTGGCATGGCGTATGCAATTCCTTTGGCAGATGTCGCATTAACGACAAGCAGCACGGCCCAATGACCATCACCCCGTCCGGGACCGTCAGTTCACCTTATCAATCGGGTTATTGCAAAGGACTACGATCATGAAAAATCTGCCGCGCAATATTGCCATCGTTGCTTTGGCCTTTGGTGTTTCCGGTCTTGCCATGTCGCCCGCCATCGCCAATGCCGCCGAAAACGGGACTTATTCTGCCATTGTCCCGAACAACCATGCCGGCCCGAACGGTGCAAGCAAAGAACATGATATCTGGCTCGCTACCCACCCGGAAGACGCCACACAAGGCAATGCTCAGCAATTTGACAGCCAGGCGATCGTCCCCAATAACGTGACGGGTTCGCATAATGGCCGCAAGGAACATGACATCTGGCTGGCAAAACAGGCTAAACTCTCACAACCGAACCCGAACAGCCCGGTCATACAAGCAGATTTTTCGCAAAAAGGTGAAACGGTTTTACAAGAGGTTCATCAGGCCCGGGTTGCGCTTTCTGCAGGCGACCACGTTACCGCCAAAAAACTCATGCACAATGCCCGTGCAACCCTGTCGGACATGTATAATAACGGCGCTTCTGGCAATATCGTGATTACAGGTCCGCTGGTTTTCGACGAAGATTTTTCCGCCGGAAACCAGGTCAAGGGCGATGCCCAGATCAACCAGGTGATCCTGCCGTTTGAAAGCACCCTTGGCAATCTTAACCTAGCCTATACCCAATTGATCAATAACCAGCCTTTCCAGGCAAACCAGACACTTGGGCTGGTTGAACAGGACCTTGGTGTCCAAACCGCACAGATCTCGACCACAAGCACGGTTACCCCTGGCAATTCCTGATCACGTCCCGTTGACCGCTTCACAGCCGGGCGCACCATGCGCCCGGCATTTACTGTTCTGATCTAATCGCGCATGGGAACAACCATAAGAAAGCGTTTCAGAACCTTAGTAAGGTGCTTGCCCCCAAAAAAGACGGAAGAAAACAATCCCCCTTACCCGCAAATTTTCCGTCAAATGGTGGAAATAACCACCACTCCCGCAAAGTTAAACATCAAATCCCAATAAATCATTTACTTTTCAATTACTTGGGAACTGGCACGATAACTGCAGTTCTTTTGTCAGACATCGCTCGTAGCGACAATCACCACTGCCCCTCAGCCCAATACCGCCTGCTCCGTATCTCACTCGCGTTCCCGCAAAGGATGACCCACATGAAAAACCTGTCCCGCAACATTGCCATCGTGACTTTGGCTTTTGGTGTTTCCGCTCTCGCCATGACGCCCGCTATCGCCAGTGCCGCCGAGAACGGCACTTATTCTGCAATTACACCGAACAACACCGCGGGCGCACACGGTGCCCGCAAAGCATATGACATCTGGCAGGCAAAACAGGCCCAAATGGCGCAACCGAGCCCCAATAGCCCGGCGATAAAAACCGATTTTTCGCAACAGGGTGAAGCCGTTTTGCAGCAAATTCACCAGGCTCGGGTCGCGCTTTCCAATGGCGATCACGATGCGGCCAGGACACTGCTGCACGATGCACGCGCCACCCTTTCAGACATGTATAATAGCGGGGCATCTGGCAATATCGTCATTTCCGGCCCGGTTGTTTTTGACCAGGATTTTTCGGCTGGAAACCAGGTCAGCAACTCAGCCCAGATCAGCCAGGTCATCCTGCCGTTCGACGAAACCCGTGGCAATCTTGATCTGGCCTTTAGCGAATTAACCAACAGCCAACCATTCCGTGCCAATCAGACACTGGGACTGGTTGAACAGGATCTTGGCATTCAGACAGCGCAGTTTTCAACCACCAGCGTGGTCGCACCAACCCATTCGTGAAGGTACCCCGTTCACGGCTTCACAGCCGGGCCGGGCGCGTCAAACGCCCGGCTTTTGTTATTACGATACCATATAACGAATGTGACACTTGCCCTGCATATCCGTTTCGACAACTGCCGAAACACCAAAAACATTTTTTAAAAGCGCGGGTGTCAAGATCTCGGCCGGGGTTCCGATAGCCACAAGGTGTCCCTCGCTCATGACGGCAATGCGATCACAAAACAGCGCAGCATGATTAAGATCATGCAGGGCCGCGACCGCCGTGACATTCAAGGCCCGCACCAGTTCCAGCAGCCCCAGTTGATGGCGCACATCCAGATGATTTGTCGGTTCATCGAGCAACAAAAATTTGGGTTCCTGGGCCAGCGCGCGGGCAATATGCACACGCTGCTTTTCCCCGCCCGAAAGCGTTTGCCAATAGCGGCCTGCCATCGGGGCCATATCCACATCCAAAAGCGCCTGTGCCACCTGTTCCTCATCGCGCGATGACCAGGGTGCAAGCAGGCTCAGATAGGGGATACGCCCCAGTGACACGGCTTCGCGTACCGTTAACCGGTCGGTTGTATCGGCCTGTTGTTCCACAAAACCAATATTTTGCGCCAGCTTGCGACTGCCCAGTTTTCGCATATCAACCCCGCCCATCAGGGCCTGGCCACGAAACGGGCGACGCACCCCGGCCAAAATGGACATCAAACTGGTTTTACCCGACCCATTAGGGCCGATCAGCCCCAAAAACTCGCCGGGCCGGACCTTTAGCGACACATCGTGAATAATCGGGCGGTAGCCCGCCATCCAGCTAACATCAATCAGTTCCAGGCTCATCGCAGCACCCGCCGATGACACAGGATCAGGGCAAAGGCCGGGGCACCGACCAGGGCCGTAACCACGCCAATCGGCACCACCTGACCAGGCAGAATGATGCGTGACACAACATCGGCCCCAACCAGAAACAATGCGCCAATCAGGGCTGCCAGCGGCAATAACAAAACATGCCGCACGCCAACAAAAAACCGCGCGGCATGGGGGATAACCAGCCCAACAAAACCGATGGAGCCCACAATGCTAACCATCACCGCCGTCATCAGGGCGGAGGTGCCGATCAGCAGCACATGCACGCGCAAAACCGGAATACCCAGCGATGCAGCAGATTCCCGGCCAAAGGTAAAGGCATCCAGCGCACGCGCATGACACAGACACACCAGTAAACCAACCACAATCACCGGCACGGCCAGGGCCGCATCGGGCCAGCGCACGCCACTTAAACTGCCCAACAGCCAGAACATGATGCCGCGTGCCTGTTCGGCATTGGCCGATTTGGTGACAATAAACGATGTCAGGGCATTAAACATTTGCGACCCGGCAATTCCGGCGAGAATGATGGCACCCGGCCCGCGCCCGGCCTGAAGGGCGAGCAAACTGACAAACACAAACGCCACCAGCGCCCCGGCAAACGCCCCGCCAGACAGCGAGACCATACCAGCCCCCACCCCCAGGATGACGACACTGACTGCCCCGGTCGAAGCGCCGGCCGAAATGCCGAGCAAATAGGGATCTGCCAGGCTGTTACGCAACAAGGCCTGCAAAACTACCCCCGAAACGGCAAGACCGGCCCCACAGGACGCCGCGACCACTGCCCGGCTGAGGCGATAATTCCAGATAATCCCGGAATCAATGGCATCGATGGGGCGCGTTGCACCAAAAATATGATTGGCGAGCGCGTTGATCACGGTTTTAATCGGGATCGAGGTTTCGCCAATCGATGTTGCCAATGCCATTGCCGCAGCCAGCAATATCAGCGCGATAAAGACCGCGCTGATACGTTGCCAGAAAACTGTCTGCGCAAACAAACCCATACCTAGTGATCCAGTCCGAACGATTTAACGGCCTTGGCCAGTTGTTCAATACCGTCAATGATGCGGATGGTCGGGTCCATTCCCATCACATCCATCACCACAATATGACCGTTCTTTACCGCCTTCATCTGGCTGGTGACCGGATCGGTTTTCAGGAAATTCGTTTTCAGTTGCCAGTCATCCGCCGGAAAACGCCGCCGGTCCATTCTGGCAATCACAATAATGTCCGGGTCCGCCCGGGCAATGGTTTCCCAGCCCACTGTCGGCCATTCATCATCGCTTTTAATCACGTTTTTCAGGCCCAACACGCCAGAGATATATCCCGGCCCGCCCTTTTGCCCGGCGACATAGGGGTCTGCATGCAATTCCGAACTGGAAAACCAGAAAACCGCCGAAACATCACGGTGCGCCAATCCGGCAACATCCTGCCTTGCGGTCTGTTCGCGCTGTTTCAAGTCGGCAATCAGCTTATCGCCGCGTTCCTCGACATTGAAAATACGCGAAAGATCATGGATCGACTGATAAATCAGATCGATTGAAAAGGCATCTGTGCGCGTCCCGTCACCGCCCTTGCTGTTATCCTTGCCGACACAATCGGCCGGGGCAACATAAACGGGAATGCCCAATTCATCGAACTGGGCCGTTGTGCCAACAATGCCACTTGGTCCCACATGCCATTGGAATTGCGCGGTTACCAGATCGGGGCGTTGACCAACAACACTTTCAAAGGAGGGATCATTGTCCGCCAGGCGGGGAATTTTGCTATTGGCCTCGGCAAATTGCGGCATGACCGGATCAAACCACACAGCCGTCCCCACAACTTTTGACGCCAGGCCCAAAAGATAGAGAATTTCCGTATTGCTTTGCCCCAGCGAGACCACACGTTTTGGCGCGTGATCAAACGTGACAGTGCGACCGCAATTTTGAATTTCAAGAGGATAATCTGTTGCCTGTGCATGAGTGGCAACAGTGGATAGACCCGCTGCAAACACCCCGGCAGCGACAAGCCGTTTTAAAACGCTGGTCATGTTATGTCCTTTCAAAGGAACAACCGTTACATCCAGCGACAAACCGGCAAAGAACCAGAGAATTAAAAGAAATCCCGATAAATCCAGTCCGTTATGTCAATCGTATCATAACAGCCAGAATAGTAGCAGGACATCTCCGGGGCACCCCGCCCAGTCTGTCGTCACGATTGCCGGCAGGTCTCCTGGCTCGCGGGTCAACACATGTTCCTGGCCTTCCCGGGAAAACCCCAGTGGCATGATCAGGACATGCTCGCCGCATACAGTTGCGGGGGCAGCTTCGTTTGACGGCCCGAAAAACCGAACCGTTTTGAATTCCCTCTATCCCAAAAAGGATACCGGCAAAAATGATGTCCCATAAGGATCAGTCATCGTCAAGGCGTTTGATGCCCGATGCCGGGAAGAACATTGGCCTTCAACCCTGCCCTGATCCGTTCATCAGAGCATCACATAAATCCAACGGGCAATCATCGGGCAAAAGGGCGATTGTTTCGTCAATGAAATCGCGCCGGTTTCACGAGAAAATATCCTCCATGCTGGGTCGATTTTCCTGAATGCGATCCTGGACAACGAATTCAAGACCAAGAGCAGCCAGCACACTTGTCAATGTGCGCATCTTTGTCCCCGGATCCCCATTTTCCAGGGATGAAATCGTCGCCACCCGTAAATTGGTGCGCACACTGACATCTTTTTGCGTCATGCCTTTGGCCTTGCGTACACGACGCAAAGCATTGCCAATCTGATCGGGCGTTCGTGCCGTGATTTTCATAGAGGCTACCTTTTTTACGCTGTGGCGTAATTTATCTATTTTTACGCCATAGCGTAACAAAACCTGATCAAAGCCGCTATTTTGCCTTTGCAACATCTGACAAAATGTCAATCGCACAAAATGGTGTGCAGCCATCGAAAACGGGATCAATTCAAAAACTTGCGCGTTGATATATTTGGCCGCGAATTCGCCATTCTTTTTCCGAATTGCCACCACACTATTTCGCAAGTTTGTGCAAATCAAAAATATAACAGGGATAATTTCGATGGACACTTCTGCACAGCGCCGACAATTTTTAAAGTCCGCTGCGGCTGCCGGTCTTATTTTACCGGGCATGTCGCTCTGGCAGCAGGCATTTGCCGCCGATGCCGTCAAAAAGCTGGAACTGGGCAAAAAACAGAAATTCAGTTTCGACGCGCTGGTCGAACGTGCCCGCAAAATGGCGGCCAAACCCTATGTCGCGCCGAAAACCCCGGACAAGGCGATCCTGGAGCAGATCGATTATGCCGAACATGGCAAACTGAAATACAAACGGGATTTTGCCCCGTTCTCGGACGGGTCAGGCATTTATCCCGTGACCTATTTCCATATGGGCCAGTTCTTCCAAAAACCGGTGCATATGTTCCTGCTTGAAGATGGCAAATCACAGGAAGTGAAATACAAAACCGACTATTTTGACATGCCTGCCGACAGCCCGGCGCGCAAATTGTCGGAAAATATCGGCTTTGCCGGTTTCCGCCTGCATGAAGACATTCACCGGGATGACTGGAAAACCCAGGACTGGGCTGCCTTTTTGGGCGCGTCCTATTTCCGCGCCATTGGCGATGAAGGGCAATATGGCCTTTCGGCACGCGGTATTGCCATCAACACCGCCACCCCACAGGGCGAGGAATTTCCCGATTTTACCGAATTTTACATCGAACCGGCCAAAAAGGCCGAAGATCCGGTCACGGTTTATGCCTTGCTGGATGGTCCCAGCATCACCGGTGCCTATCGTTTTTATTTAACGCGCGGCAAGGGTGTAACGATGGATGTGGAAAAATTCCTGTTCATCCGCAAAGACATTGAACGTTTTGGCGTCGCCCCGCTGACCAGCATGTTCTGGTATTCGGAACAAAACCGCCCGTTTCGTATGGACTGGCGCCCGGAAGTGCATGATTCCGACGGGCTTGCATTATGGACCGGCAGTGGTGAACGCATCTGGCGGCAGCTTAACAACCCCGAAGTCACCCGCGCATCGGCCTTTGGCGATGATAACCCGCGTGGCTTTGGCCTGATGCAGCGTGATCGCGATGTGACGCATTATCTCGATGGGGTGCTCTATCATCGCCGCCCCAGCCTGTGGGTAGAACCGCTCGGTGCCTGGGGCAAGGGCGCCGTGCAGCTTGTTGAAATCCCCACCGACGATGAAATTCACGACAATATTGCCGCTTTCTGGGTGCCCGAGGCCCCGGCCAAGGCAGGGCAATCCTATAATTTCCGGTATCGTTTATATTGGCAGGCGCATAACCCCTACCCGCTGAAAAAGCTGGCCCATGTCAAGGCGACCCGCCTGGGCCGTGGCGGACAGGAAGGCCTGCCGCGCCCGGCAGGGGTAACAAAATTTGTGATCGATTTTGAAGGCGATATCTTAGGCACCCTGGCTTACGGCGAATATCCCGAAGCGATTGTGTCGGTTTCGCGCGGCAAGCTGTCGCGCATCAAGACCGAACCGATCCCCGATACCCGCCTGTGGCGGGCGGTTTTTGACCTGGAAGTTCAGGGCAATGACCCGGTTGATATGCGCATGTATCTCAAACGGGGCGACGGGCCACTTTCTGAAACATGGATGTTCCAGCATCTGCCCGGCCTGAAAAACTGGGATTCAAAATAGCGCCCGCCCTACGCGAACTGGCCTTACTCCCTTAATCCGATACAACAAACCCGCCTTTTGATGGCGGGTTTGTCTGTTTTAGATATTTCTTATCGCTACGCAGCGACTATGCCAGCCCCAGCCATTTCCAATAGGTCGCGGTAAAGACCAGGGTCAAAATATAGGCGATCACGGTTAACACTAGGCCAGTACGGACAAAATCCTTCACCGCAAAGGTATCCGTCCCGTGTGCGACCATGCCCTGCGGGGAATTGACCGGCAGAATGAAACCAAAGCTAACAACAAATTGCAGCAAAATGGTTGTGCCAAACACATTCACACTGCCGCTATCCATTTGCTGAAGAACGGCAATGATGATCGGGATCATCGAGGAAGCCAGAGCCGTGGCACTGGCAAAACCGAGATGAATCACAATCAAAAACCCGCCCAAAACGGCCATAATGCCCAATGTACCAAAGCCCGACAGACCAAATATATCCACCGCAGACTTTGCCAGCCACGATGCTGCCCCGGTGCTGAGCAAGGCCGAACCAAGGCTGATGCCGACACCAAAAAGAACAATCGTGCCCCAGGGAAATTTGGCATTGGCCTGTTTCCAGCTCATCACGCCAATACCGGGCAATAACAGAAATGTCACAGCAAGAACCGTCAGGGTCGCACTGTCAAAGTGATGCAACACGCCCTCGGTTGCCCAGCAAAACACCAGCAACAAGGAAACGCTTAACAGGCGTTTTTCCGCCCCGGTCATCGGACCAATTTCCTTAAGCGCAGCAGCC
Source organism: Thalassospira sp. TSL5-1 (assembly GCF_001907695.1). Classification (NCBI taxonomy): domain Bacteria; kingdom Pseudomonadati; phylum Pseudomonadota; class Alphaproteobacteria; order Rhodospirillales; family Thalassospiraceae; genus Thalassospira; species Thalassospira sp. TSL5-1. The sequence goes on along the minus strand of NZ_KV880637.1, from coordinate 393,605 downwards.
ACACTTTCGCGACCGCCCGGTACGGTTTCATGTTCGGGCGGCATCATGCGCATCATCACAAAATACAGCGCCACTGACATTAACAACGAAAAAGGTGCAGCCGCCACAAACCAGTCCAGCCAGGTAATATCCAGCCCCAGGGTGCGCTGCAAAAAACCCACCGCAACCATATTTTGGGCCGCAGAGGTTTTGATGCCCACATTCCAGATGCTGACCGCCTGCACCGTTGTCATGATCAGCAAACCGGCAAAGCGGCTTTGCTTCCCGGCACCAAAGGTCGCGACAATACCCATCATAATCGGAATCACCGCCGCCGCACGCGCTGTGGCACTGGGCACCAGAAACGCCAGCAGGGTGGCAACAACAATACTGCCAATCACAATATGGCTGACTTTGGCGCCGACCTTTGACAGCACAATCATCGCAATGCGGCGATCCAACCCCGTCAGGGTCATGGCGGCCGATAACAAAAGGGCTGCCGCCACCAAAATAAGCGCCCGGCTGCTAAAGCCGGTAACGGCGGTGCTAAGGGCTTTTGAGGTACCCAAAAGGGTATCGGTATTGCTAACATCGGGTGAAAGGCCCAGCGCGACCGCCATCAGAGCGGCAATGACAATGGCGCTAACGGCAAAATCAATCGCTTCGGTGATCCAGATGATCACGGCGAAAATAAAAATCGCCAACATCCGCTGCCCGGCAACGGGCAGGCCCTCGGGTGTTGGTAACAGCATAATGGCAATCAAGGCGGCAATCGCGGCAATTAAACCGAAATTCAACCCACTTGCAGGGCCACGCAACGGCGTTTTGTCGTCGGTGGCAGAACGCAGTTTTTCAGACATCAATTTTCCATCAGTTTCTGGTAATCCCGGTAAGGAAGTCGCCAAATCTGATTGAAACTTAAACCTGTTTTAAAACCAGTTTTCTGATCTAGCGCAGAGATCCAAAAAAATCCCGGAGCAACCTCGCCGCTTCGATTTCCCCGATGCCACCATAAACCTCGGGCTGGTGATGGCAGCTTGTGCTTTGATAAATGCGCGGACCATGATCCACCCCACCGCTTTTGGGGTCGTAGGCGCCAAAATAAACCCGGCGAATGCGGGCAAAGGAAATGGCAGTTGCACACATCGGGCAGGGTTCAAGGGTAACATACAAATCACAACCCGGCAGGCGGGGTTCGCCCCGTTTTGCCGCAGCGGCCCGAATGGCAAGAATTTCGGCATGGGCTGTCGGGTCGTTATCGGCTTCGGTCAAATTCCCGGCCTTTGCCAGAACCTCACCGGTTTTCCCATCCACCACCACGGCCCCGACCGGCACCTCCCCGCGCATGGCCGCAGCCCGGGCCTCTTGCAGGGCAAGGTCCATATAGGAATTGGCCGTAAAGGGGGGCGTCATGGTTTGTTTATATCCGTTAAAAGTTCGATGAATCGGCACATTGGCCTGAATTGCCAGTACTTCGTTGTAGTGACCTGTTTTCAATTTGTCATGTAATGCCTATGATCACCGCCTGTCACCCTGATATAAAACCGGCTATTTCATTACGGACCAGGACCTGATCGCGAAAACAACGTTAAAAGTCACGATAAACCGGCCAGACTGAATGATAGCCGTTGCCCCGACCCCGACAGAAGGCTAAACAGCGCCCATGAGCAATCAGATGAAAAAACCGATTATTGGCATTACCCTTGATTCCGAAGAGCCCGGTGGCTATTCGAAATTTCCGTGGTATGCGCTGCGCCAGAATTATGCCGGGGCCGTTGTGGCCGCAGGCGGCATTCCCATGCCCCTGCCCCACGAGGTGGAGCTAGTCCCCGAATTGCTGGAACTGATTGACGGCCTGGTTGTCACCGGTGGTGCCTTTGACGTTGACCCGTCCCTGTTTGGGGCCGAGGAACGCCATGACAGCGTGATCACCAAAGACCGCCGCACCAAATTTGAATGGGCGATGGCCGACGGCGCCCTTAAACGCAATATGCCGGTACTGGGCATTTGCGGCGGGCAGCAATTGCTGAATGTTATTTTGGGTGGCACACTTATTCAGCATATCCCCGACAGCATTGAAAACTGCCTGCCCCATGAACAGCCCAATCCCCGTGACGAGGCCGGACATGAGGTAACGGTGGAAGCAGGAACCCTGCTGGCGCGTATTTGCGACAATGTGGATCATTTATCTGTCAATTCGGCCCATCATCAAGCCGTGGCAGAAGTTGGACCGGATGTGATTATCAATTCGCGCGCCCCTGATGGCGTGATCGAGGGGATTGAGCATCCCGGTTATCGTTATTGCCTTGGGGTGCAGTGGCATCCCGAATTTCACATCAGCACCGGAGATGCCAAAATCTTCGACGCCCTGATCATTGAGGCCCGGAAATGACCGACAAGGCAGACAACGCCCCGTCACAGGAAAACCTGGATACCGAAGACGAATTTGATGCGGAAATGCCGCAGGACGATTTTGCCGAAGATGCAGGTAAAGACGCCGAAGCCGCCGCACCGACAGAAGACCTGCCCCGTGAGCGCATTGCCAAGCGCATTGCCCGGTCTGGTGTGTGTTCCCGCCGCGATGCCGAACAGCTTATTTTGGATGGCAAAGTCAAGCTGAACGGCAAGCGCCTGAATACCCCGGCTGTTACTGTGACCGATAATGACATTATTTATGTCAATGATTCCCCGCTGCCCGAAAAACAAAAGCCGCGCCTGTGGCGTTTGTTTAAAAAACGCGGGCTTGTCACCAGCCACCGCGACGAACAGGGCCGGGAAACGGTTTTTGATAACCTGCCAGACCATATGCCGCGCGTCATTTCGGTGGGGCGACTTGACCTTAATTCCGAAGGTTTGCTGTTGTTAACCAATGACGGCGAACTGGCGCGGTATCTGGAATTGCCCTCTACCGGCTGGGCACGGCGTTACCGCGTGCGTGTGCATGGCTTTATTGACGACGCCAAGCTCAAACAGCTTGAAGACGGCATTACAATTGATGGCATCAATTACGGCTCGATCCAGGCGGAAGTTGACGTTCAGAAAGGCACCAATGCCTGGATGACCGTGACACTGCGCGAAGGTAAAAATCGCGAAATCCGCCGGGTTATGGAGCATCTTGGCTGGCCGGTCACGCGCCTGATGCGCCTGTCTTATGGTCCGTTCCATTTGGGCAAAATGGCCCCGGGCGAGATTGATGAAATCACCGGCAAGGTAATGAAAGAACAGCTGACCGGCTTTTTTAACGGTGATGGCGGCAAAACCAACGCAGAGCGTGACGGCAGCCGCGCAGCCAAACCGCGCCCGAAAAAGGCCGCCCCGGCCCGCAAACCGGCAGACCGCAACAAGGAACGGTTTGATCGGCCGCGTGGCTATGGCGCAAGTGAGGGAGACGATACCGGTACCGGCACGTCCAACCGGCAACACAGCGGTGCCCCGCGCCCGTTTAACCGCGACCGCCAGGAACAGGGGGCTGGTAACGGCCCGCGCCGGGGTTTTGCCGGGCGCGACGATGCCCGCAGCCAGGACCGCAGCGGCGATTTCCACAATGACCGGCAGGACCGGAACGATCGCGGTGATCGTCGCGACAGAAATGACCGGAACGCCCACCCCAACCGCAATTTCCGGAATGAGCGCAACCGGGATACCCAAAATGCGACTGCCGAGCGCCAGGAAGGCGGCTATCGTGGCCGGCCCAACCAGGGCAGTGGCGCACCGCGTGGGCAAGGCCGCCCGGATGACCGGGTAGAGCGGACAGAACGGACAGATACTTTCCGGGGCCGCCGGGATGACAGAAGCAGTCGGGATGGCCGGGATAATCGCGATAACCGGGATAGCCGGGACAGCAGAGATACCAACCGCGCCTTTGGCCCCGGCAATAACCGCAACCGCGATGACAGAAGCAATGATGGCTTCCGTAGCAACGACCAGGCCGGTGGCTTTGCCGGACGGGGTGGTGGCCGCAGCGGCCGCCGTGACCAGCAAAACCGCAGCGATGATTTTACCGATGCCAAGCGTGGTTCCGGGCCCGAGGCACGTTCGGGCCGCCCGGCCGGACGCGGCAAACCAGATGCCCGCCGTGACCGCAACGAAGGCGAAGGCGACAGCAACCGCCGCGATGCCACCAACCGCCCGACCAACAAGGGGCGTGGCCGTTATGCCGGAGGCAACAACACCCAGAATAACCGCCAAAACGACCGTCCTGCTGGCCGGGGAGGTTCCTCCCGGCCGGGCGGTGGCAATGGCCGGCGCGGGGGTGATCGTTAATGCGCATTGTAGGTGGCAGCCTGCGGGGCCGTAACCTTGCCTGCCCGGCAGGCAAGGATGTACGCCCAACACTGGATCGTGTGCGCGAGGCCCTATTTAACATTCTGTCCCATGCCAGCCGCTGGTATGAAGAGGATGAAAACCCGCTTTATGACGGCATCATCCTGGATGCCTTTGCCGGTTCGGGTGCACTGGGGCTTGAGGCCCTGTCCCGCGGGGCGCAAAAGGCCGTATTCTTTGATCGCGACAGCAAAGCCCTTGCCGCGATTGACGAAAACATCAAAACCCTGAAACTGGAAGACCGCGCCAGCGCCCGGCGGGCCGATGCCACCAAGCCGATCAAGTCAAGCACGCCTGCCAGCCTGATCTTTCTTGACCCGCCCTATCATCAGGATTTAATCACGCCATCCATTCTCGCCCTGCGCGATGCGGGCTGGATTGATGATAAAACCCTGATCATCGCCGAACGCGATCCGCGCGATGCGGCAACTGATATTCCCGGTATCGATATGCTCGATACCCGAAAATATGGCCGCTGCCAGATCGATATTATGCGATTATATTCTTGAGTGGTTGGGCGGGACCTTTGTCGGGGCCCACCCAATTTCTTGAAGAGGTCAGGCCTGCGCGGTATTCTGTTGATCTTGTAATAACAGTATCGCGCAGCCATGCCCCATACCCGCGACATAGTCGATGATATTGCCAGCTTTGGCCAGAAATTGCGGCATTGGCGGCGCATGGCGGATATCAAACAACAACGGCTGGCCGATATTCTGGGGGTCACACAGGCAACCGTTTCGCGCTGGGAAAAGGGCATACAATCGCCCGCACCATTTCAGCAAAAATTGCTTTGCGACTTGATGACGCGCAACCGCAATTTCCGCCTGGATCATGCGTTAAAGCGTTTGGTGTCGCAGTCCTGCCAGCGGGTCCATCTGATCGAGGATCGCAGCCACCGACTGTTATGTTCATCCGGGCCGCGCCAGAAAGAATGGCAGCGCGATGAAACGGAATTGCTGGGGGTGTCCCTGTGGCGCTTTGCCAATCGCGACATTGCCGCTGCCGAAAAGAATCTGCACCATATCGGCTGGCATGATGATCAGACGGACCATGTCCTGTTTGCCAATTCCCCGCGCGATGGCGCCCCTATGCGCATTGTTGACCGGTATATTTTATGGGAACGGTTTTATCTGTCCGATGGGCAGGCAGTGCGTCTGACCACCGGCTTTAACCGAGAACCAACATGCGATTGAAACCTTTCCATTCTTAAAAAAAACTGCACCCTCCTTCCTGCACCTGATACGCATATTTCATACGTGGCCCACAGGCGCGTAACAGGCTAAAAGCACGCAAGCCAAAATCAGAAAGAACTCCCATGCGTGCTTTTTTGCCCATTGTTTTTCTTTATGGAACCGGACTTTGTGCCTCAATGCAGGTAGGGCTGGTCGGCCCGATTGCCAATATGCTGCGCGGCCAGTTCGATCTGTCACAGGCCGAGTTTGGCCTGGTGGCATCGCTGATTACCGCTGCCGGTGCCCTGTGCGCCCTGCCCGCCGGGATATGGGCGGCACGGCTGGGCCTGAAGCAGGCGGTCATTGCCGGGGCAGTGACCATGGCTTTAGGCGCACTGGTTTTTTCACAGGCCGATCATGTTGCCTTTTTATATATTGGCCGGTTTTTAACAAGTATTGGTTATTTGCTGATTGTTGTCTCCGCGCCAAGCTGGATGACACATCTGGGAGATCGGCGTGTTGTGGCCCTGGCGATGGGATTATGGGGCACGTTTGTGCCGGTTGGCATCGCGCTGGGCACCTGGATCAGTGCCGGGTTAAGCGCCTGGCTGGGCTGGCGGGTGGCAGTGATGGGCTGCGCCCTTCCGGGACTGGTTTTTATCCTTCCGTTAATGCTGCGCACGGCCCCCGCGCGCGAGGGCTTCAGCCGGTCCCTGACCAACGGCATCATGGGCGTATTACGCGATAAAAATGCCCTGGCCGTTTCCCTGACATTTGCCATTTTTGGCGGCACGACATCGGCCACCGTGGCCTTTATGCCCGCCATGCTGATGGAACGGCTTGATATTGGTTTGACACTGGCCGCCACCATAATTGGTGTCACCACGATCATTGGCAATATTGGCGGATCATTATTGGGCGGCATTTTGCTGGGGCGCAATGTTCAGGGGCGTTTATTGCTGCTAATCGGGCTGCCGCTTATGGCGGTCAGCATTGCCATCATCTACAGTGCCTCCGGCCTGATCACCGTGATGATTGTTCTATGTGCCTTCAATGTGGGGCAGGGCATTGTTGCGGGCACCTGTTTTGCCCTGTTGCCGCGCATTGCGGGCAAAACCCTTTCCATGCCAGCCCTCCAAGGGATGCTCGCCCAATTTGCCGAAATATTCGTGGTGATCATCCCGCCGGTTTCCGGATTGATTATTGATGACTTTTCCTGGAGCGGGGCCGCCTTTGCCTTTGCGCTGTTCTATCTGCTGGCCATGATCATTGCGGGTAAGCGGATCAGCATTATGGCATGAATGGGGTATTTCTCATCCTTCCGGCAACCACCCCTTGACCAAAAGATCAAAGCGGGCGACTTTCCCTTGCGCAAAACAAGGGTGAAGGATGTGGAATGGCCTGGCTTAAAGCCATATTTATCGGTTTAGTACTGCTGATTATTGTCGCTATTTCCAGCTTTTTCATCTGGTTGGCCCCGGTTGGCGCGGGTTACACCGCCAAGGTCATGTGTTCGCGCATTTTTGTCAGCGGATTATCCTCGGAACGCGCCCTTGATGAAGATGTCCTTGCAGACAACAATGCCCTGCTGTCGCTGATAACCGCCAATATTGATCTGCGCCATCAAACCGTAAGTGCCCATGCCTTTGGCTTTCGCACCCGAATTGCCGTTTATCGCCCCAATATGGGCTGCACCCTGACCACCCCGGAAAATGCCGTCAGCATACAAAACAGCAGCCCTGTTTTGCGCCCGATTACCCCCCAACCCCTGATGACCGCCCCCTTGCCGTCAGGTGTGGATCGGCGCCAGCTTAGCAATATTCTGGCTGCCGCAATGGATGAACCCACCCTGAAACCCAGCCGGCGCACCCGTGCCATCGTCATTCTTTATAAGGGGCAGATTGTCGCCGAACGCTACGCCAACGGCATTACGGTCAATACCCCGCTAACCGGCTGGTCGATGACCAAAAGCGCCTTTTCCGCCATTTTGGGACGTATGCGCATGACCGGCATGTTACCGCCGCTCAATTACCCGGTCAGCATCAACGAATGGGATACCCTACCCGGCGACCCACGCGTCAAAATCACCTATGACGAATTACTGCAAATGCGCAGCGGCCTGGAATTTGACGAAAGCTACTGGAACCCGCTTTCGGATGTGGTGCAGATGCTGTTTGTCGCGCCCAGCGCCGCCGGGCTGGCCGTATCCAAACCGCTGGAATCCCCCCCGGGCAGCGAATGGCACTATAGTTCCGGCACCTCCAATGTCCTATCGGCGGCCATGCGCAATCTCAGCCGCTCAATCCAACAATATCAGGCATTGCCTGCCGAATTGCTGTTTCGCCCGCTGGGCATGAACCATGCCGTGGTCGAGGCCGATAGCGACGGGTATCTGGTCGCTTCCAGCTTTATGCACGCAACCGGGCGCGAATGGGCCAAGCTGGGGCAGCTTTATTTACAGGATGGCATCTGGAATGGTACACGCCTGCTGCCCGAAGGCTGGGTTGCCCATGCCACCAGCCCGGCCCCGCATGCGCCAAACGGCATGTATGGCGCACACTGGTGGCTTAAACTGCCCGCAGAGGGGCAACAATCCGCCGAGACCGCGGCCATCCCGGCCGATGCCTTTTTCGCCCTGGGCCATGATGGACAATCGCTTAGCGTTATCCCCTCCAAAGATCTGGTCATTGTGCGGCTTGGCCTGACCCGCAAGGCAAAGGCCTTTGACCTGCACAAATTTGTCGGCGGTATCGCCGCCCTGTTCCCGGAGCATGAAGAAAACGCGGACCCGCAAGGCGAAGCGCAAGACTCCGGGAACACAAACAAGTAATAAAAGACCCCGCCAAAGATCTTTGACGGGGCACTTTTATTTGAAAAACATTGTCTGGCGACAAAATTATCTAAAGGCAGGCTCGTCCAGCGAACGAAGTTTGCGCGAATGGAGCTGATTAACTTCGGCACGCAGGGTTTCGATGGTTTGCAGGCCGATTTCAAGATGCTGACCAATGCGCTGGCGATAGAAATTATTTGCCATACCGGGCAGTTTCAATTCGCCATGTACCGGTTTATCCGACACACACAGTAACGTGCCATATGGTACGCGGAAGCGGAAACCATTGGCGGCGATGGTGGCACTTTCCATATCCACGGCAATCGCGCGGGCCTGGTTCAGGCGAACGAACAATTCGCTATAACGCAGTTCCCAGTTGCGGTTATCCGTGGTGGCAACGGTGCCGGTGCGCATGCGCGCCTTCATTTCCTTGCCCGTCAGGCCGGTAACATTGGCAACGGCATCGGCCAGGGCCACCTGTACTTCGGCAATCGGGGCAACCGGCACCCACAGGGGCAGGTCGGAATCAAGGACATGGTCATCGCGGACATAACCATGTGCCAGCACATAATCGCCCAGAAGCTGGCTTCGGCGCAGTCCGGCACAGTGGCCCAGCATCAGCCAGCAATGCGGGCGCAGCACCGCAATATGATCGGTTGCCGTTTTGGCATTGGACGGCCCCACCCCGATATTAACCAGCGTCACGCCCAGGCCATCTTCACGGATCAAATGGTAAGACGGCATTTGTGGAAGCTGTTTGACCGCTTCGCCGCCTGCCTGCCATTTCTTGGGCGCGTTTTTGCGCACATGCACGGCCGGCCCCGGTTCGACAAAGGCGACATAGGGACTTTTGGGGTCCTCAAGCTGCGATTTGGCATATTCGATGAATTCATCAACATAGCGCTGATAGTTGGTGAACAGCACGAATTTCTGGAAATGTTCCGGCAGGGTTGCGGTGTAGTGCCGCAGGCGTGCCAGTGAATAATCCACCCGTTCGCCCGAAAACAGCGACAGGGGCTTGGGCACGTCACCGGTGCGGATATGCACGCCATTGGCAATGTCATCGTCTGTCCGCGCCAGATCGGGCATGTCAAAGGTCATTTGCAACTGGCGAATATCGGTCGGGCCGATGGCATCGGTTGCGGTTTCTACCAGAAACGGCACTGGAATGGGCCGGTCGGACACACCAACAACAACCGGAACATCGTGGTTTTTCAGCAGAAGTTCTATCTGTTCGCGGTAATATTCCTCAAACAGGTCCGGGCGTGTCAGGGTGGTGCCATACACCCCGGGATCGCGCGGTGCGCCATAAGAAAGCGTGCTTTCCACATGCAGCTTTTCGGGCGGAACCTCGATACCAAGATACGGGTAATAGGCGCGAACGGGGGATGTTTGTTGCCCTTCGCCAAAACGGGTAAAGGCCTCGCGAACGGCGGTAGCGCCGGTATTGTAAATATCGCGAATACGGGCCAATGCCTTGTCTGCATCGGTAAATTCAAAGAGATCGCGAACCGATCCGTGAATTCCGGATACCATGATATTGCTCCTTTTTATTTTTTTTGGTTGTGAGCGAGAGATTTATCACCGCTCAACCCGGTTCTGGCAACCCCCAATTGCGCAATTGTGAAATGCGACCAGCCCTGCCCCGCGAAAGTAAAGAACCGGGATTTTGCCAGGAAAACGCACAATTTCGCAGTAGTTGGCTGCACTTATCCATAGAGTGTGCCTGCAATTTTCAAAGATTCCAAATGACAGTTTCCCATAACCAGAGAAAAAGGCGCACTTTTCGTCCCAGCCCACCACATACTGTTTCACACTGGACAGGCAGCCTCCATCCCTCAGCCCAAAGGCCACGCTGGTTCATCCTTTCAAACGGAGGCCGCATGCTGCCCGACTGAATAAATGACCAAAGGTCATTGACAAAAAGGCCGGAAAGGCAGGGGTAACAGACTTATACATCACGCCACTGCGCATAACGCCCCCAGGATAGCATCACTGACACTGCCAGCCGCTGGAATATTTCAGGGATGAAACCCACAAGATTTGTATGGCAAAGAGAGAGCAAAAAAAGGGGCCGGAGCATAAGCACCGACCCAAGAAAGGGGCTGATAAGACGTTGAGGAAAAAGACCACAACCCCGATTCGGCAAGAGGCACACTTGCCGAAAACCAATAAATGACTACTGGTCATTTATGGAAAATACGAGAAAACGATCAGAAACGCAAGCGACAAATCAGCAAGGAGGCAATTTACGCGCACAGGCAACTTTGCCGCAGATGTATATCGAAACTTCCATTTTTAAGGCGCTAAGGCGCCATTGCACTGCAATGGACCCGGACCAACCTTTAAAACGGCAAAAGGCATGACAATATTATCACTTGAATGCCGCGACAAACATGCGCTCACGCCACGGCAAAATAGCAAACGGTAAATACCACGTACCCATTCCGATCGGATCGAACACGATGTTCGATTCGCGACTAGCACACCTGCTTGACTGTCCGAGTCGCAAGACAAAAAAAGTAGCAACAAAACTACAAAAACAGCATCAAATTATGCGCTAATATCTTGTAAAATATGATAATTCCGAAACACAAAATATTGATAAAAATAAAAAGAGGCCGGCTCCTATAAAGGATACCGGCCTAATTCGGGATTGAACAATAAAGACGTTGAGGGAAAAGATGACAACCCCGTATTCGATAGTCTAGTGAAGCAAACCAACAGATTTGGCTAACCTCTTCAACCGTTGTACGCGGCGATATTGAAGAAAGTCGACCATATTTGTGTCGTTTACATGACCTTTTTCAATATCGATGACGGTTTTTGCTGCCATTGGATCACTTTGCACAAGCTGTTCGATCTCGTGCTTGTCAGCATCCGTCTCGATATTGCCCTGTACATATTTCAAAATGTCTTCCCTGCCGTAAATAGCAAGAACTGCTGTCATTAACTTGCCTCCGATACAAAACGGGAAACGTGTTCGCGTGCTTCAATTTGACCAACCATACCGCGCAACTTGCGGCGAGCACGACCAACACGCGATTTTACTGTACCAATTTCAACATTCATAAACTCGGCAGCGTCCTGATAGGACATTTCTTCTACCGTGGTTAACAGAATGGCCTGACGCTCCTGCTCCGGAAGCTCATCAAGAACGCGATCAGCATCACGAAGCTGCAAACGCGCCATCTGATTGCTGCCATGTCCGTAGACATCGCCAAGATCATCCCAGTCAACATGATGACCACGGGTTTTGGTGCGGCGCACATCAGAAATAAAGGTATTAAACAGAATACGATGTAACCAAGCCTTGAGGCTGGTGCCTTCCTCGAATTTGTCCTGTTTGCTGATAGCCTTGAGCAGAGTGTCTTGAACGAGATCGTTTGCACGGTCCTGAGTGCCTGTCAGTCGATACGCATGACGACGCAGTGCAGGAACATGATCTTCGATTTCATTCATTACTTGGCCCGACATCACAACCTCCGTTTTTTGTTGGTAATCAACCCTAACAAATACCAGAGGCATTACAAGTAATTTCGTATACTTCACTATATCAATACACTCTCAATACATATTATAAACAACCAACTCAGGCTCAATAACCTCATTATTATGAATAAAATCATCACAATACCTACTTTATACATTCTGATTACTTTACATATATTGATCAGTATCCATATTCTGATCAAATTCAGTATTGTGGTTGAGTTACGGTGAAAACGGAGGTAACGTCACTTACTCCAAAATTTTTGAAACCAACGAATATCAACGGTTTCCGCCCCCTCATCAGGGAGAGCGGATGAACAAAGGAGCACAAAGTGCCCACCTCCAAACGGACCGAAAAGCTCCAAATTATGTTGGATGACGACGAGCTGAAGGTGATTGATGATTGGCGTTTCGAGCACAGAATGCCCACGCGCGCTGCTGCGATCCGCGAATTAATCCGCCGCGGTCTTGTCGCAGAGGACATGGATGCCCCTGAAGTCGAAGGTAAAACGACCACAGATTTCCGCATCGAAGCTGAATAACAGCAAAAAAAAAACGCCCGGAAAAATTCACCGGGCGTTTTTGTTTCAAGAAATCAGACAAATATTCTCGTCAATATTTTCTGCATTCAGCCGCTATTTTGCCAATCTTCCGTCTTTTTAGGCTTCTTTCCCGCAAAGTAGCGCACATATCCCGCGCCAAGCAGATGAACAATCGCGAATAATCCATAATAGCGGATCGCTCGGGACAGAAAAATTGCGATAAAAAACAGCCAGAATGGATAATCTGCCGCCCCGGCAGCGAGGGCCGCAATTTGCATCGGGGCTGGCGTGACACTAATAACAAAAACCAGCCAGAACCCCCCTTCCTGAAATCGCTGTTTTAACTGGTCAAATTGTTCGTGTCCCTGGGTCCAGTCCAGAAACGGATTGACCACATCATCAAAAACCCACAACGACAGAAAATAAAGTATCACCGCGCCCAAAACACTGCCGACCAGGGTTGCTGTGGCAATTTTCAAACCACGCCTGCGAGAAATCGCCATCAGGGGCGCAATAATAATCTCGACCGGAATGGGAATAATGGTTGTTTCCAAAAATGATGCGGTCGCAATCCCCGCGAGCCCTCGCTTTCCCTCGGCAAGGGCCTCCAACATGCCGCGCACGCGCTGCCACCATGTGAGGCGACCCGGTGCGTTTTCGCTATTATCCTCGCGCTGTGTTCCGCTCATTGGCACCCTGCTTGCTTATTGCACTAAAGCGATTTGTCGGGGATTTTGTCACAATGCCATGCCCCGTATGAAAATGGCCCACCCCGGATATACCGGAATGGGCCAAAGCACCCTTGGACTTACACGCGCCCAAGCAGGTTGTGATGTCTGTTATTGGGCGTCGGGCTTGTCATCGAGTGCTTTCTGGGCCTTGTTCAAGGCTTCAACAGTCTCGGCCTTTACGTCTTCCCACGTTTCAGCAGACGATTCCTGAACATCATCCATTGCCTCGCTCAGGTTTTCCTTCGCATCGTTCCAGGCATCAGAGACGGTATCCCAGGCACTGTCACCCTTGTCAGATGCAGATTCTTTCATCTCATCATATTTTTCGCCCAGCGCGTCAGACTGCTTTTGGGCCCACTCCATGAATTCGGATTTCTTGTCGTAGGTAAATTCCTTGGCGTCTTCGTACTGGTTTTCGGCGTCATTCTTCATTTTGGTTGCATCGTGTTCGATCGCGTCATCGGTTTTCATCGAATCTGCATATGCCGGGAGCATAACCGCCGACGAAACCATAATAGTACCAGCCATCAACATTGCTTTAGCAAGCATCACAACCTCCGTTTTTTGTTTAAAAAGCGACGCCTTTATTTGACGTTGCCTTGACCTGATAACGAGATGCGCAAGATGATGTTCCCGTTTGCCGTTATTTATTTATCTGGAACCTTGTCTTTTCAAAGGCGTTATATGGGCAATCATTAAGTTGAGACAAATAACCTACTCGCACGAAAAACAGGAGTCACCAATGGCTGAGAGCAACATGCAGACCATCGCCAAGGAATTGCCCGTCGAAACGGGCGTTGAGCGCAAGGATCGCCGTAAACTCTCGGAAATGCTGACCCAGATTGTGGCATCAACCCACGTTCTTTATGGCAAAGTACGCGGCGTTCACTGGAATGTTGTCGGCCCCAGTTTCTACTCGCTACATAAAATGACCGAAGAGCAGTACGAAGATCTGCACGCCGCCAATGATGATATGGCAGAACGTATTCGTGCCATTGGCTTTAATGCGCCAACGGGCCTGTCGACCATGATCAAAAACTCGATCATTACGGACGAGACCGAACTCCTCGGCACCAATGAAATGATCAAGGAACTGGTTGAAGACCACGAAAAAATGGCAAAGCTGTTGCGCGAAGGCGTTAATGAAGCCGATAGCGTCGATGATCCGACCACGGCAGACATGCTGACCGCGCGCATCGGCGTGCATGAAGAAGCCGCCTGGATGCTGCGTGCCACCCTGGCATAAACGCCATTTCGACAAAATCAGCCGGCGCCATAAAGGCGCCGGTTTTTTTATTGATATTAACGTCCTATAGTATGGTGCCGCACGGCACGTTCCTGCGGTTTGGCTTAACAGGGAGACCCCACAGGTGGAAAACTCTGATCTTACCGGCAAGGTTCTAATGCTGCTGACGCGCACCAAGGTGCCGGAAAAATGGCGCCGGGACGGTGCACAGGCGTTACGCAGCGTGTTCGAGGATGCCGGATACCGGACAGAACTGGTTTTCTGTGACGATCCTGAAGCCATGATCGCGCAAATCAAAACCAATACCACACCGGGGGATATTATCGCCATCGGTGGGGGGGATGGCACCATCAATGCGGTGATTGATCCCATTCGCCATTCTGGAACGGTCCTGCTGGCCCTGCCGCTGGGCACAGCCAACGATTTCGCCCGCAGCCTGAAACTGCCTGACGACCCGATACAAGCTGCCCAGGCCGCCATTAATGGCCAATTGGCCCAGCTTGATATTGGCCGGGTCAATGGCAAAAGCTTTGTCAATGCCGCCTCGATTGGCGTGCCAGCAGATGCCCGCAAACGCATCAACCCGGACCTTAAACGCTGGACCGGTGCCATCAGCTATGCGGTTGCCAATTGGCAAAGCTGGCATGACATGCCCCCGCTGGAGCTGGATGTGACCTGTGCCGGGCATGAAAAACAACATTTGAAACTGCGGCAATTGACCGTCACCAACGGCCAGTATTTTGGTGGCGGGTTGCGCCCGAGCGAAAACAAGCGCCTGGATGACGGCAAACTGCATGTTTTTGCCATTCGGGCCGATGTCGACACGCTATCAGGCATGGATATTGGTGCCGCATTGTTGTTCGGATCGGTTGATGAATCCGAACTCGCCCTGACAATGGAATGCGATGACATTCATATCGACTGTCCCGAACCCCATCCAATTTTGGCGGACGGCGAAATCATCAGCAAATTGCCCGCGACCTTCTCGCTCGATTGTGGCGCCCTGACGGTTTTTGCACCAAATGCCTTTACCGGCGACGCCCTCAGCGAAAATGACATTGCCGACGGTGATGCCCTAAACGACATCACCATTGATACCGAAGACCTGACAATCCGGCTTGAGGCGATTTACAACATTGCATCGAGCACGCAGCTCAAGGCGATTTGCCACGATCAATCACGCAAGCTGCGGGATATTGTGCGCCAGCTTGAACTGGACCTGCGGCCCTACGGCCTGCCCCTATCCTCGCCAGACCCGGATTTTCACAGTCTGGAAACCCTGCGCGACAAGGCGCTTTCGTGGGTGCTGAACGACCTTGATGAACGTCTGGCAGCCGGGTTGCTCAACCAGATCAACCTGCTTATGGCAACCCTGAAAACCTGCCCAACCGAGGATAAACCCGAACAGATCAAAAATAGTCTTCGGGCATTGTCGGAAACCTTAAAGACTTTGCGCACCGAATTAGCCTCCCTTACCGGGGACTGATACCATAGGGCATATGGCACGGCGTATATTACTGTGCATCAAAAGGTGCTACCGGTTGGCACCTTACCCAACATAAATGCGCCTGGTTGCCCGCTTTGGTGCAGGCTACCAGGCACATTCATTTAAAAAGCTCTGACCAAAACAATGATCATCCGCCTTTAAGGCAAAATGGTTCGCTGAATTTTGCTGTCCAACGCCTCATAACCAAAATAGCGGATCACTTCATAAAGTTCTGCCCGGGTTTGCATTTGATCAACAGTCCCTTCAGCAGTGCCCGTTGCAGCCAGTTCGTCGTAGAATTTCTCCATCGCGCGGGCTGCAATGCGAAGCCCCGATACCGGCCAGATCGCCATCGCATATCCCATCGCATCAAATTCCGCAGCCGAGGTCTGCCGGGTTCGGCCAAACTCCGTCATATTGGCCAGCAACGGCGCGTCAATGGCAGCAGAAAAGGCACGGAACTGCTCTTCATCGTGCAAAGCCTCGGGGAAGATCGCATCAGCACCAGCCTCGACATACAGCTTGGCGCGGGCAATTGCAGCATCAATACCCTCGCTAGCGGCAGCATCAGTGCGGGCAACAATGCGCAGGTCGCGACGGGCCCGCGATGCGGCGGCAATTTTCTCTGCCATATGTTCGGGCGAAACCAACTGCTTGCCGTTCAAATGACCGCATTTTTTAGGCAGCACCTGATCTTCAAGCTGGACCGCGGCAACACCGACATCTTCAAGCTCGCGTACCAGACGCATAACATTAAGGACTTCGCCAAAACCGGTATCACCATCCACCAGCAGCGGCAGGCGGGTAACCCGCACAATCGCCTGGGCCCGCTTTACCAGTTCTTCCATTGTGACAAGGCCAAGATCGGGCAATCCCATCGAGGCTGTCAGCGCCGCCCCGGAAAGATACAAGGCAGAAAAACCAGCCTTGCGCGCCAAAAGCCCTGCCATCGGATCATGGGCACCGGCGATTGATAAAAACCGTTTATCTTTCCAATAGGCTGCCATTTCCGCACCAAGGCCGGTCGGCATTGGCTGTTCCAGCCATACGCTTGCGTTATTATTTTCGTCCTGTTTCATGACAACTCCGTCTTCAATAATCTATGTCAGCTGTGAACAGTTGAAGGAATACAAACAGCCCCTTCCATCAGGCGGCGTTGAGTCCGGTAAAGAAAAGCACGTTCAATTTCGGGCACCGCACCACAAACAGGCGGCACCTTAAGCGCGGTTCCAACTGTCACCACACCGCTGGGCGTTCCAATTGGCAAACGTGCTGTATCGCAACCGGTTGGCGCGACAATCCCGGCGATAATGCTGCCGGGCACAACCGCAGCACAGGCAACAGCCAAAGCCCCCGTAATCGGTACGGCCTTGTGCGGTTGCCCGGCTGAAATCATGCGGATCGTCATGGCATGGGTTGCCATATCAACCACCTGTTTTGACAAATCCTGATAATTCTGGGCCGGGGCAACAATGGCCACCTTGGGAATCGCAATAATTGCAGCCGCCTCCTCACGGGAAGCCGCAATGCCCATTGCCACCGAAGCAGCACAGCGAATTTCTTCCAACCGCGCCATTGTCCGGGGATCATTTTCAAGATCATGATCCATAATCTCCGGCCCCACCCCAACAGATGACGCCGTGACAAAAACGGCGGCCACACCTGCATCAATCAAAGAGGCCTCGCAACGTTGCCCGTCGGCAAGCTCCAGCACAGATCGCGCTGCACCCGCAGGTAAAATCCCGCGCCCCTGTGACCCGCCAGGATAAAAGAAATCAAGGCGAACAGGTGCCCCCGCCCCGGCAACGCCAGGTATTGGCATATCGCCAACCACAACAGCTTCACCCCCTTGCACGGCAAAGGTGCTGTGGATAATTTTCCGGGTGTTTGTATTGAATATTCGGACGGTAACATCGCCATCTTTCGGGCACGGCACCAGCTTTTCATCGATCGAAAAAGGCCCGACGGCAGAACTCATATTGCCGCAATTACCGCTAAAATCAACGGCGTCCCCCGTGACAGACACCTGGGCAAAAGTGTAATCAACATCCGCATCATCGCGCGCGGACGGCGCAATAATACAAATTTTGCTCAGCGAAGAGATCCCGCCCCCCATACCGTCAAGCTGACGGCCGTTTGGATCAGGACTGCCCAACATCGCACGGAACAATGCGGGCCACTGCGCGCGGTCTTGAGGCAAATCACTTTGCTTGAGCATCAGGGCACGCGATGTGCCGCCTCGCATGAAGACAGCAGGGATACGACGTTGCTTCATTTTTCAGGATTCCCGACTTCAAGTTGCCCTTGCAAAGCCTTCCAGCTCGACTCGATATGACGGCGCATCAAAAGGGCGGCAAGCTCGTCATCCCCATTCAGGATCGCATCCGCAATATTTTCATGTTCACGCAACGCCACCCGCCCCCGACCTGCAACATTTCGATGCTGGCGGCGCAGCAGGGCAAGCTGCGGATAAAGCTCATCGGCAAGCAAATCGCGCAACAGCGGATTTTGCGCCATTTCCGCAATCACAATATGAAAATCCGCATCCTTGCCATTTTGCAAGTAAGCCCCGGCCGGATGCGCAGCGATGCTTTCGGCATGCTGACTTAACAAACCAATCAAGCCACGCGCCTGTTTTTTGTCGGCCCGACGTGCCGCCCAGCGTGCAGCATCAGATTCCAGCGCCGCACGCAATTCGTAAAGTGCGCGTGCATCTTCCTGGGAAAACACACGCACCCTGGCCCCGATATTGGGCAAAAACGAAACCAGCCCCGCCGCTGCGAGCTTGCGAAGCGCATCCCGAACCGGGCCACGGCTCACGGAGAAACGCTCTGCCAAAGGCACTTCACCCAGACGCTCACCCGGCGCAATCCGCCCTGACAAAATATCTTCGCGCAGTTCCGCCTCAAGTGCGGACCAGGCTGAACCATGCTCAACAGGCATCATTGTTAACAATAACTCCTGATTTTGAAATCATATAAATTTGGCACTGCGGCCTCTTGATACCTTCTTACATCAAAAAACCCCTATTAACATAGAATTTTTTATCTTGACTTACGGTGCCAAAATTGCCCCAACTATAAAAGAAATTATATATTGTTAACAACAAGGGTGTGCAGAGAACGCATCCAGCCATACATGGAGGAAAAAATGAGGCGTAAAATTTTATCAATGGCATCCGCGGCTCTCTTCGCGGCAAGTACATTCGCAATGTCCCTGGCACCTGCCCAGGCGGAAACCAAATGGCCAGATCAGCAGATTACTTTTGTCGTTGCGCTCGGGCCGGGTGGCTCGGCTGATCGCACGGCACGCGCCGTGGCCCAGCGCCTTCAGCAGGAACTCGACGTTCCCATTCGGGTCATCAACCAAAAAGGCGGCGGCGGCCATGTCGGCCAAACCTATTTTTTAAACATGCCCGATGACGGCAGTTTCTTCCTGGCAAGCTCGATCCATCCCTATATTAGCAACGCCATTCTGCAGGTCGGTGCCGATTACAGCCTTGATGATTTTGCCTTCATCAATGGTCAATGGACAGATGTTGACCTTTTTGCCCTGAATGCCGACCTGCCTTACAAATCCCCTGATGAATTCATGGCGGCGATCAAGGAAAACCCGGGGAAAATGCGCATATCCGTTGTGCCGGGCTCCACAGGGTATATCAACACCCTGCAACTGCTTGAAGCCTATGACCTTAAAGAAGACGACGTCAATATTGTCACCTATGAATCGGGTAGTGCAGCACGCACGGCAGCAGCCGGCGGACAGGTTGACATGACTGTTCTGGGGGCGGATGGCAGCATTTCAATTGCGGAATATATTCGCCCGCTTGCCATTGCGTCTGACAAACGGGTGCCCGACTGGGATGCCCCGACCCTGAACGAAGTTCTGGCCAAACATGGCAAGAAAATTGCCCCGCTGGTGGGATCTATGCGCGGCATCGCAGCACGTGCGAGCTTTAAGGAAAAATACCCGGAACGTTTCGAGATCTTTACCAAGGCCTATAAAACAATCCTCACTGACCCGGCTTTTATTGCCGACCTCAAAAAGCAGGGTATTGGCAGCGATTGGCTTGGCCCGGAATTGACGACCGAAATCATCAAGTCGAACTTTGAAACCCTGAAACGGTTCAAAGACATCGCAAAGTGATCCTGCCTCGAAGTGTGCAATTCGTTGCACACTTCCCCACTCCGCTCTGTTCCGTTCCGCTCGCTCAGGAGCACCAATATGTCCGGTCGCCAATCAAGCCTGTCCCTATCTCATTTGGCTTTTCTTGCCCTTATCGCCGCAGCAGCCATATTTCTGAACTGGAGCGCAATTTCGGCATCCACCAAGCTCTACAACCTGGTTGTTGTCGTTCCGGTTGGCATCGCCCTTTTGCTGCTGGTGGCTGGCATCATCATCAAAAATCTGCAAAACCCAAATAAAGCAGCCCCCAAAGAGCCCCTTGAACAACGCGCAAACCGGCGAGCCACCCTGATCGACCTTGTATTACTGGGTCTTTTCGCAGCCCTATGCTTTGGCCTCACCACAGTCGGCTTTGACATCGCGACATTTTTGTTTGTCTGGGTCGGCATTGTCATTGGCGGCGAAAAACGCTGGTGGCTCCCGCCTCTTTATGCCGCCCTGTTTACCCTGTTCCTTGTCGAAGGCTTCGGATCGCTTTTCCCGTTTCCCATGCCGTTACTGGTTCTTTAACATGATTGACAGCTTTGCATTTTCCCAGGCCCTTTCGCTGCTTTTCACCGATTTTACCCCGTGGCTCTATGTCATTCCGGGGCTGCTCATCGGCCTTGTTTTCGGCGCGATACCGGGTTTGCAAATTTCGATGGCAATGGCGGTCTTCCTGCCAATCACCTGGTCAATGGACTTTCTTCAGGCCATGCTTTTCCTGACATCGATTTTTACCGGTGGGGCATATGGCGGTGGCGTTACCGCGATCCTGATGAATATTCCAGGTTCTTCCTCGTCCGTGGCAACCGCATTTGACGGACACCCGATGGCGCGTCGGGGCCAACATAACGAGGCCCTGGGCATTGGCCTGGGGGCATCGGTTTTTGGCGCTTTCTTCGGCTATATCCTTTTATTGCTGCTCATCCAGCCGTTGGCTTTTGTTGTTTTAAAGTTAGGCCCGCTGGAAATGGTTATGGTGGTCATGTGGGGCCTGACCCTGATTGCGACGCTTAATCAAGGGGCGGTATCAAAGGGCCTTGTCGCCGGTTTATTCGGGCTTTTACTAAGTCAAATAGGCATGTCCACAACAGGCATCATGCGCACAACGATTGGCAATCCGTATCTGATTGACGGCATTGCCGTGGTGCCCGCCATGATCGGTATTTTCGCGGCCTCCGAATTGCTGCGATTACGCGGCGACGGCTATCTGGTTGAAGCCACCGAAAACCGCAACATCTCCTTTCGCAAATTGATTGCCGGTTTTGTCATGGCCTTTCGCCATCCCGGCGTTTTGTTGCGCGGCAGTATCATTGGCGTTTTAATTGGGGCCGTTCCCGGTGTTGGCTCATCTGTCGCCAATCTGGTGGCATATGGCGAAGTCAGGCGCAGCTCCAAACACCCGGAACGGTTTGGCAAGGGCGAGCCTGACGGCGTGGTTGCCGCTGAATCGGCAAATTCCAGCTCCGAAGGCGGCTCCATGACGGCCCTGCTGGCGCTTGGCATTCCCGGTGGTGCCGCAACAGCCGTATTGCTGGCAGCCTTTTCCTTTCACAACCTTGTCGGTGGGCCAGCCTTTATCCGCGATCAACGAGACATCGTTTATTCGATTATTATTGGCAATATGGGCCAGGTGATCCTGCTTGCGGTGATCGGTTTATTGTCCTTGCGCATATTGGGCATGATCGTGCGCGTCCCGTTAACCTATCTGGTGCCATCGGTTTTGGCGTTATGCGCCTGGGGTGGATTTGGCATTACCGGCACCATTGCAGGACCGGTGACAGTTATGGCTTTTGCCGGTATTGGCTGGCTGATGCGGCGCCACGACTATCCTGTGGCAGCCACCGTCATTGGACTGCTACTGGGCCGAATGACAGAAGGGGAAATTGTCCGCACTCTTCAAATTTCGGGTGGAAACCCGTTTGCCTATCTTGTCGAAAGACCCATCGCCATCGTGCTGATGTTTCTTTTGGTCGGTGCCGTCGTCTTGCCGTTGGTGATGCGGATGCGTAAACGCAGACAGGCTGGGCAAAATTAACGCTCCCACATTTAAACACCCCCCCAAACAAAAGCCCCCGAAAGTTGGACATCAACTTCGGGGGCTTTTTTCTAACGGGTAAATTCAGATAACAACTATCGACAAATCCGATGCTGTAATGCTGCTGCCCGCCACCTTTTGACGTTTAATCCACCAACCCGGCAAGGCTGCGGGCAAAATTGCGTGCTTCGAACGGGCGCAAATCTTCGGCACTTTCGCCAACGCCAATGGCGTGGACCGGCTTGCCGAACTTTTCGGCCAGGGCCACAACAACACCACCTTTGGCCGTGCCATCCAGCTTTGTGACAATCAGGCCCGACACATTGGTCGCGGCCGAAAACAGCTCTACCTGGGAATGGGCGTTTTGGCCGGTTGTGGCATCAAGCACCAAAAGCGTGTCATGCGGGGCAGTTTCATCGCATTTGCGAATCACACGAACGATCTTTTTAAGTTCGTCCATCAGGTGTGATTTGTTTTGCAAACGGCCAGCCGTATCAATCAACAATAAATCCATGCCCTGGCGTTTTGCCTGCTCAATCGCATCAAAGGCAAGGCCTGCGGCATCCGCGCCCGTATCACGGGAAATGACCGGGCAATCGGTGCGTTCACCCCAAACCTTAAGCTGTTCGACCGCAGCCGCACGAAAGGTATCGCCCGCTGCCATCATGACCTTCAGGCCCTGATCCTTATAGGATTTCGCCAGTTTGCCAATGGTGGTGGTTTTGCCCGACCCATTCACGCCCACCACCAACACCACATGGGGCTTATGCGCCGGGTCCAGAACCAGCGGCTTTGCCACCGGTTCAAGAATTTTGGCAACTTCTTCGGCAATGAATTCCTGGATTTCGGCAGAATCCACTTCTTTGTCAAAGCGGGTTTTTGCCAGTTCACCACTCAGCTTTGCTGCCGTGGTAACGCCAAGATCCGACGTGATCAGCAGATCTTCAAATTCTTCCAGCGCATCATCATCAAGGCGGCGCTTGGTAAAAATATCGGCAATGCCGGTAGTCAGTTTCGAGGAGGACCGTTTCAACCCGTCCTTTAATCGGGCAAACCAGCTTTTTTTCCCCTCATCACTCATACCATCAGCTCCGCAATCAGTTTTCCGTCTTGATGACCAACAACCTTGGCCCTGGCGATTGTGCCCGGTTCTATCACGCGATCCAGCTCAACGGGAGCAAAATGCTCCGTATGGCCCGTATTTTCCTTTTCGATCAGCACATTTTCGACCAGCCCGACGCGCGATTGCAAAAATGCCGCAAGCTGAATCTCGCCTGCTTCACGCAGAGCGGCGGCCCGTTCCTTGCGCTTGTCCTTGGCAACCTGCGGCATTTTTGCCGCTGGCGTGCCCGGACGCGATGAATAAGGAAACACATGAAGGTAAATCAACCCGCATTCCTCGACCAGGCGCAAGGTATTTTCAGCCATCTCATCGGTTTCGGTCGGAAAACCGGCAATAATATCGGCGCCAAAGGTAACATCAGACCGCAATGCACGGACCTTTTGGCAAAAGTCGATCACATCCTGGCGCAAATGACGACGCTTCATGCGCTTGAGCACCATGTCATCACCGGCTTGCAAACTAATGTGCATATGCGGCATCAGGCGCGGTTCGGTTTCGATCAGGCGAAAAATATCTTCGTCAATTTCCACCGGATCGACCGATGAAATACGCAAACGCGGCAGTTCCGGCACCTGGGCCAGCAGCCGACGCGCCATTTGCCCCAGCGTCGGCTTACCGGGCAAGTCATGACCATAGGATGTAATATCAACGCCGGTCAAAACAACCTCGGCATAGCCATTGGCGACCAGTTCACGCACCTGGGTGACAATTTCGCCCAACGGCACACTGCGCGAATTTCCCCGACCATAGGGAATAATGCAAAATGTGCAGCGATGATCACACCCATTCTGGACCTGGACAAAGGCCCGCGCGCGCCCCTCAAAGCCCGATACAAGATGGCTGGCGGTTTCTTCAACCGACATGATGTCGTTTACGATCACGCGTTCATGGCTGATATCCATGAAGGTTTCGGCCTTCATTTTGGTATCGTTGCCAAATATGCGGTCGATCTCCTTCATCCCGGCGAATTTTTCCGGGTTTACCTGCACGGCACAGCCGGTGACGAAAATTTTGGCATCCGGGTTTTCGCGACGCAGACGGCGAATATTCTGCCTCGCCTGGCGTTCGGCCTCGGTCGTAACAGCGCAGGTATTGATGATGATCGCATCATCCAACCCTGCTGCCTTGGCGTGGTCGCGCATCACCTCGGATTCATAGGTGTTCAAACGGCAACCAAATGTAATGACGCGCGGCTCTGTCATGCTCGGCTTTCGAAGGCTGGCGGTAAATACGGAAACACATGTCGTTTCTGGCTGAATGGCAGGCAATTCCTGCCACAAACGCCAGACAGCCCGGCAGCAACTATCGCTGTCAGGCGCTGGTTACATACGCTTTTGCACCGATGATTGCAAGACCACAGCCACGCAAGGCCCCATACCGCCCCTTAGGGGCACGCGATCAGGCGCGCCTTTGTCATATCCGACAACATATTCGTGCCGCCCAACAGAACGAAACCAAGGCTTTGTTTTAAAAAGGAGAATGCCAAACCGAACAAGAAAAGCATCGCTTAAACCAAAACGGCAATCAACGTACCAAACCGAAAATCATGGTCATCCACACAACACTGCCATGCGTCACCTTGTCCATTTTTCCGGCAGACATCATGGCAATGGATGATCGTTGAAACAGCCTTAACAGCCTGCCGGTTCGACGGTATCAGCCGATGGAAAAGCAATGCAATACTGGTCCCGGCCAGCCTGTTTGGCTTGATACAGGGCTTTATCCGTTCGATCAACAAGGGATGCCGCCCCTTCACCCTTTTGATATTCGGCAACGCCAATCGAGACTGTCATATGCCCAAACGAAACCCCCGACGATTTTGCCCGCACTTCACGCACCCTGACGGAATTACACAGCTCTTCTGCCAGTGATTTTGCTTCATCAAGCCTGGTTTGTGGAAGCAACACGGTAAATTCATCACCGCCATAACGCGCGACCGTATCCCGCCCCTTGATCGTGGATTTCAATATCCCGGCGATCAGAACCAGAATTTCATCGCCCACCCGATGCCCAAACCGGTCATTGATTTGCTTGAACTGGTCCAGATCAATCAACATCAGGCAAAAGGGCTGGTTGTTCGTCTCGTTATCCAGGTCATCGGCAAGACCATTGAGTAACTGTTCAAAATGCAAACGGTTGGAAACGCGGGTCAAACCATCGGTAAAGGATTGTTCACGCGCCTTTTGCAACTCAGTCTGAAGATCGGTAATTTGCTGATGATAGGTTTCCAGCTGATCGCTCAATGCCGAAACACTTTGGCGGATTTGACGAGTCTGGCGGGCGACCAGACCCAAAATTTCCATCTTCTGGCCATCGCGCTGCAAAACGGCGTCAACTTCTTGCAGAACCTTGCCATAAACCGTCAATTCGGCTGTCACAGAGCCTATGCTGTGTTCGCTATGATCAATGACATCGGCAAAGTCATCCATCCCCTGCAGCAAAAATTCGGCCATCTGCGGGTGTAGAATAAACCGCTGATAAAGGTCAAAAATCTGCTTTTCCTCGATAGCACTTCCCTGTTGGCGGGCGAGATCCAGCGCGCGGAAAATATCCGGGTTTTCATCAGCGAAATAAACAAACCAGACATGGAACACTTCCGGTACAGGCGAGAGGTTATATTCGCGCAATACATCCAGCGCCGCAGACGCGGTGTCCCAGTATCGGGATTTAAGAGGAGACTCTGTTGTCACCTTATATTTGCTCCACACAACCTTTTGTGGCAAATTTATCCCACAAACAACCTGCGTAATCGCAGATCAGACCACAGGCGTAGTCTAGCAGCAATTATACATCAAATTGTGCGACAAACACATCTTTGCCATCAACAGCAGAGCCAGATGCCCGGGGACTATCCCCGGATCATCGTACCAGCACCCCGTTCGGTGAACAGTTCCAGCAGCACGGCATGGGGCGCACGCCCATCAACAATAACAGCAGCTTCCACACCATTTTGAACGGCATCAAGACAGGTTTCGGTTTTGGGGATCATCCCGCCCGAAATCGTCCCATCGGCAATCATGGCATTAATGCTCTCAACATCGGCATCGCGCACCAACTGCTTGTTCTGGTCCAGGATTCCCTTCACATCGGTCAGCATATACAGGCGACGCGCGCCCACTGCCTTTGCAACGGCACCGGCAGCGGTATCAGCATTGATATTGTATGTCTGACCGTTTTCATCAACACCTATGGGTGCAATTACCGGAATAATATCCGTGCTGGCAAAACAATCGAGCACATGGGGGTTCACTGCAACCGGCTCGCCGACAAAGCCAAGATCGAGAACTTTTTCAATATTGCTTTCCGGGTCACGTTTGGTCCGGGTCAGCTTGCGCGCGGTAATCAGATGTGCATCCTTGCCACACAGGCCAACAGCCACACCGCCTGAGGCATTGATATTGGAAACGATTTCCTTGTTGATCTTGCCAGCCAGCACCATTTCGACGACATCAATCGTCTGTTGGTCGGTCACGCGCAAACCATCAACGAATTCGGACTGAATGTTGAGTTCCTTGAGCATCTGGCCGATCTGCGGGCCGCCGCCATGAACCACAATCGGATTCATGCCAACCTGCTTGAGCAACACCACATCCTGCGCAAACAGGCGTGCCAGCTCCGGGTCCCCCATTGCATGGCCGCCATATTTGATCACTATTTTCTGGCCGTTATAGCGTCGCATATAGGGCAAAGCTTCCGACAGAACCTTGGCACGGGCCAAAGTCCGGTATGCGCTGGATTCAGAATTTTCATCTTCCGGACGGATCTCTTCGCTCATAGGGCTCCCCAATTCATGCAACGCGTATCAGGAACGCGGTCGTCTATCATTATAACAGGCTTGCGATTTCGGCACGCAATTCCGAAATACCTGTATTTTTTTCACTTGAAGTCGCAAAAATCTGGTTAAGGGCAGCTGGATGTTTTTTCAGCGCCGTTACCACTTCGGCAATGCGTTTTTCCATCTGGCCTTTTTTCAGCTTGTCGGCCTTGGTCAAAACAACCTGATAGGACACTGCGGTCTCATCGAGCATTTTCATCATTTCAAGATCAGCGCCCTTAAATCCATGGCGCGAATCGATAAGGACGAAAACACGGCGCAGCATCACGCGCCCGCGCAGGTAATGCCGAATGAGCCCCTGCCAACTGCGCACAACATCCTTGGGGGCCTGGGCAAAACCATAACCGGGCAAATCGACCAGGTTAAAGGCACCATCCAGGTCAAAAAAGTTAAGCTGCTGGGTACGCCCGGGAGTGTTGGACGTACGGGCCATATCCTTGCGCGAACAAAGCGCATTGATCAGGCTGGATTTGCCGACATTTGAACGTCCGGCAAAACAGATCTCGACCTTGTCTTCGGCGGGCAGCTGCTCAAGCTTGGCAACCCCCAACATGAAAGTCACCGGGCGCGTAAAAAGCAGGCGCCCGGCTTCGATCTGGTGTTCTTTGTATGTCGGCACCGACAAGGGTACCGTTATGTTTGCTTCGGTCATTATTTTCCGTATCCGCCCGCCACATGAGCGGCCCGAAGACGGGGGTCCTCAGACCCCCATCCGGTACATGATGTAACGCTGCTGAATGATCGACAACGTGTTGTTCCATGCCCAGTAGATCACCAGACCTGCCGGGAAGTTCGCCAGCATAAAGGTAAAGATGACCGGAAGGAACATCATAATCTTGGCCTGGGTCGGATCAGCCGGTGCCGGGTTCAGCTTCTGCTGGAGGAACATGGTGATCCCCATGATCAACGGCCACACACCAATCATCAGCATATGCGGCGGGGTCCAGTCGATCAAACCAAACAGGTTAAACAGCGTCGTGGGGTCCGGTGCCGAAAGGTCCTGAATCCAGCCAAAAAACGGTGCATGACGCATTTCGATATTCACAAACAGCACTTTATAAAGTGCAAAGAATACCGGGATCTGCACAACGATCGGAAGACAGCCCGATGCCGGGTTGATCTTTTCACGTTTATACAGGGCCATGATTTCCTGCTGCTGACGCTGACGGTCATCGGCGAACTGTTCGCGAATCTGCGTCATTTTCGGCTGCAGCTTTTTCATGCCGCTCATGGATTTGTAGGACTTGTTGGCCAGCGGGAACATCACCGCCTTGACCAGAACCGTAAAGGCCAGGATCGACAGGCCAAAGTTGCCAATCACATGGTTGATCCACTGCAGGATCTGGAAGAACGGAATGGTCAGGAACCAGAACCAGCCAAAGTCGATTGCACGATCAAACAGCTTGATATTGTACTGTTCGGAATAGGCCTCCAGAAGTTTATATTCCTTTGCCCCGGCAAACATGTGGCTTTCGGTGCTGGTGCTTTCGCCATTGGCAACCGTGCGGGCCGCCCCCAGATAATCGGCCTGGAACTTGTCGGTATTGTTCGCCATATGATGGCTGAAACGGGCCGTCAGGCTTTCGTCATTGGCCGGGGCCAGGGCGACCAGCCAGTATTTATCGGTGATCCCCACCCAGCCGCCGGTCGATTTCTCGCTAACCGTGCCGTCGTCTTCCATCAGGTCCTTGTAGCTGATCTCTTTGAGCGAGCCATCAATAACGCCAATCGGACCTTCGTGAAGGATGTAATAGCCAGACGTATGCGGCAGACCCCGGCGCGAAATCAGACCATAGGGGTAAAGCGAAACCGATTTGCCACTATTGTTCGTCACCGACTGCTTGACCGAAAACATATAGTTGTCATCGATCGAGATGGTCCGCTTGAAGATGAGGCCCTGGCCGTTATCCCAGGTCAGGGTAACGGGCTTTTCCGGGCTCAGCGTTTCGCTATCAGCCTGCCAGCGGGTGTCATTCCCCGGCAGGGCGAGCTTTTCACCCTCGCCTGCGACCCAGCCAAATTCGCCAAAATAGGCTTCATTCGACCCGGCCGGGTTCAGAACATGAATAAGTGGGCTTTTGGGGTCTTCGGTTTCCCGATAATCCTGCAACTGGATATCGTCAATCAGGCCACCAACCAGACGAATGGAGCCCTTCACACGCGGCGTATCAATTGCGATGCGCGGCGAAGTTGACAGGGCTTCGCTGCGGTTCGCAACCGGTGCAGCGGCGGACCCACCGGGGGCCGACGGTGCAGCACTCGACGTGGAAGGCTGCGGCGCCGTGGATTTATTGACATCCAATTGCTCGCGCACCTGCGCCTCGCGAACCTGGGGATCAGGTTTGTGAGGGAAAAGGAATTGGAACCCGACCAGGATTACGACCGATACTGCAATCGCAATCCAGAGGTTACGTTGTTCGTTCATCGCCTCTTTCCGCTTTCGTCCGGCGGCCACGCGGCCTGACCGGCTGTTTATTCTATCTATATGACGAAAGCGCCGAGGACCGAGGGTCTCTGTCCGGCGGCGCCTTTTTATGTTCGCAACCACAATCGGGAACGGGGTCATAACCATGCCCCCCCCACGGGTGACAGCGCATGATCCGTTTAAACCCGATCCAGCCGCCTTTCAATGCCCCATGTTTCGCCAAAGCCTCCATCATGTAGGCCGAGCAGGTTGGCTGGTAACGACATTGCCATCCAACATAGGGAGATAAAAAAAGCTGATACCCGCGAACGGCGAGTTGCATGAGGCGCGCAAGAGGACTCATTTTACCGACCCTCCCGCCTGACGCTTTCCCCCTTTTGCCTTTCCCCGGCCCCGAGAAGGGCGCGATCGGTCAGCAGAGGATGGCTTGGCGTCAGGTATACGCCGCAAGGCAGTTCTCATGTCCTCGACCAGGGCATCAAAAGGCCGCTCGATGGTTTGCTGCCGTCCAATCACGACATAATCCCATCCAGACAAAGCCATATCAGGTGCCAACAGGTCGGCGACAGCACGCAAACGCCGCCGAACGCGATTGCGTACGACGGCCTTGCCCACCTTTTTGGTGACGGTAAAACCGATTCGGGCGAAACGGTCTTCTCCGGCGCTTTGGTCTTCTGGCTGGATCCCGGGGCGCGGTGCACCTTGCAGGATCAAACCATCTGTAACCCATTTACGGCGGGTCCCGGCGACACGGAGAAAATCCGCACGCTTTTTCAGGCGTTCCACCGTAACGGTCACAAGATTAGGCCGACAGACGCTTGCGGCCCTTGGCGCGGCGTGCGGTAATCACGCGGCGGCCACCGACGGTCGCGTTGCGGGAACGGAAGCCATGGCGGCGTTTCCGGACGAGTTTGCTGGGCTGGTAGGTGCGTTTCACTGCACATACTCCGTTCTAATGAAGGTAATCCAATAAAATTCGAGGTCCGCTGTATAGGGCTTCCCACTTGCGCTGTCAATCACGCCACCGCCATTTAGGTCGTTTTTCGCCGAAATCCGGCAATGGCGGCGGGTTTTGTCACACGCGGCATCAAATTGGAACGCAAGGTCGCAGTGGATAAGCGGCGATGCCCACAAAGTCAACGCCCTTTCGTCAATCACAAGGCGGCATTTTACCGAATCGCCCTCTCCAAGCCCGACGGCAAAAAAGACGACCAGCGGAGTCAATCCGGGCCAACATCGCCACGTAAACGGTCCAGCGCGCGCCTTTCAGCCTTGGTGGGGCGCCCGCTACCTGTTTCGCGCACCGCCACGTCAGCCGTGCGAATATCGGCATTGGCATCGGCTTTTTTAATGCGGGGTGGCGAATGGTCCTGATAAAGAGCCTGGGCCTCTGGCGCCGGGCCACGGCGGGTCCCCACCGCCACAATCTCGACAATGCGAATATACGGCCCCTGAAAAAACTGGAGTCGGTCGCCCTGCCCCACCGCAACACTGGCTTTGGAAACAGTTGCTCCATTCAGCACGATATGCCCGCCCTGGCAGGCTTTGCTGGCAAGCGAGCGTGTTTTGAAAAAACGCGCATACCACAACCATTTATCAATGCGGATTTTTCCGCCTTCCTGATCAGACATCAGCTTCTAGACCGTATTTCTTTTCATATAATTCTTCTTCCCCACATCATTTGTGGTCCAGCAAACAAAAAATCCGTAGGCCGTAATGATTTTACGGTCAAGGATTTCGACCAGGCATGATGACAAAAGAAAATACCCCAAAAGGCCCAACGCCTTTTGCGCCTCAAAAACACGTTCGGCCTGCTGCGTTTCCACAGCAGGCCGAAAAGCGGATCATGAATGACTGACAGGAATTACCCTTTGGCAGCCAGCATTTCCTTCAATTTGGCGAAGGGAGAATCTTCGTTGATCTGATTGTTCTTGGCAGCCGATTGTGGTTTGCCACCAGAACGCGGACCATTGCCCTTCGGACCCGATTTCGGCCCCCCCTTGGCATGGCGCGGACCACCCTTCTGACCACCACGATTGCCAGCACCACGACCTTCACCAGCAGCAGCCTGCTGGTTATGACGCGGACCACGGGCATTCTGACCGGCGTTATGCCGTTTACGACGATCAACACGAACGAAGAATTTAACGTCTTCATATTCGTCTTCACCGCTTGCGGCTGCATCAGCCGATTCGGTCACTTCCGCAGCGGCATCAGCCGGTGCTTCCACTGCACTTGCCGTCTCAGCCGCAACCGGTGTTTCGGTTACAGCTACAGCATCCGAGTCGCCCCCAACCGCAACGTCAGCATTTTCAGCCGTTTCATCGCTTTTGGCATTTTCGGCACTGTCCGCAGCCTCGGCAGCAGGTGCTGCAGCGACAGCAGGTACCTTTTTAACCTTCACAATCTCGGCACGCCAGCCAAGGGCTGTAAAGACGCCCTCGGCCTGTTCAACCGTGCAGCCCAAAAGCGAGAGCAGATCGGGGTCAGGGCGAACCTTGCCATCGTTTTCACGGGCTTTCTGGCGCAACAGGGCGGCAAAACGCTCCAGCATGTCAACACGGGCCGCAAGCGGACCAACCGGCATATAGCCAGCGGCCAGATAGAAGCCCTTCGAATTGCTGCGATCATTGGGAACCGAGGTGCGGCCTGCCGGCGGCAATTCGGGCAATTCTTCCAGCTCGCGCGAGACGGCCCATAAAATGCCACGCAGTTCGACAGGGTCCGGTTTCAAGGCATCAAGCACATGAACCGTTTCCACGCCCAGGCGCACACCCAACTTTGCCAGCGCCTTGCGGTCTTCGTCACTCAAATCCTTAATCAGGCTTTCAAGTTCCGAACGCGGCACACAGCCCAGACCTTCGTTCAACTGGAACAAAAGGCCACGAATTGCACCGGTAAGCTGGCAATCGCGCAGGCGGGTCAGCATTTTAAGACGGGTTTCGATATGGCTGTTCAGCCATGTCTGCAACCGGGTCCGAACACGTTCGCGCGTTGGACCATCAAAAAATTCGCTGTCGATGACACTGATTTCGGGGCTTAAAACCGTATCCCCCTTTTTCAGTGTTCCAACCGGCGCACCGTTCCACAGGATGACCAGTTTGCCTGTCACGGCGAACTGGCTATCTTCGTCGGTTTCCAGTGTTTTGACACGCTGGGCAATTTCACCGCTCAGTGCGCGACGGGCAGCACTGGCAATTGCCTTGCCTTCAAAAGCGGCATCTGTTTCATCGGCAATGAAACGGAATCCTTCCAATCGGCCGACGAATTCACCTTCGACCTGGACTTCACCATTCGCAGTGATGGTAGACATGAGTTCAGACTTGTCCTTGAGACTTTTCAATAAAACCGAGGTCCGGCGATCCACAAACCTTTGGGTCAACCGTTCATGTAGCACATCTGACAGCTTATCCTCAATGGCGCGCGTTCGTTCCTGCCAATGATTCGCGTCATCAAGCCAGTTATGCTTGTGCGAAACATATGTCCAGACGCGAATCCCCGCGAGCCGTGAAGATAACTGGTCAATATCACCATCATAACGATCCATACGCAAGACTTGTTCGCCCATCCAGTCCGTTGGCAGCCTGCTTTTTGGCTGACAAAGGAATTTGTAGATGGACGCAAGCAGGCGCGGATGGGCGTCAGTATGGATATTTCGGAAGTCCGGAATCTGGCAAACTTCCCATAACAGCCGTACCCGATCTGGCGAACGGGTCAGGCGCGCTATGTCTTCGGCATGCGACAAATGATCAAGCATGATCTCGTCAACCGGCTCGCGCACCCTGATCAGCATCGGGTTATCGGGCAGGCGACGCAATGATTTCTGCAATCCTTCAACCGACCGGAAATCGGGCCGGGCGGATCGCCAGTAAACCTTTGTCAGCGCTTCAAATTCGTGGGCCTCGATCTGTTCGATAATATCGGGATCAATGCCGCTCAGGTTTCCGGTCACGCCAAAGGTGCCGTCATTCATGTGGCGCCCGGCACGCCCGGCAATTTGTGCGGTTTCGGCAGCACTCAGGTTGCGATGAAACTGCCCGTCAAACTTTGACAGCGCGGCAAAGGCCACATGCTGCAAATCCAGGTTCAACCCCATGCCAATGGCATCAGTGGCGATCAGATGTTCAACATCGCCGTTTTGAAACATCTCGACCTGGGCATTGCGGGTGCGCGGGCTGAGCGCGCCCAAGACCACCGCCGCGCCGCCCTTCTGGCGGCGCACCAGTTCGGCCACGGCATAGACTTCCTGGGCGGAAAATGTCACCACAGCGGACTGCGCGGGCAATCGCTGAATTTTTTTAGGGCCGGAATAGCTGAGAGTCGAAAACCGCGCCCTTGTGTCAAATTCGACATTATCGACAAGCTGGCGAATCACCGGGCGGATGGTTGCCGCCCCCATAAACATGGTTTCGTAGCGCCCGCGGGCATGCAGCAAACGATCAGTAAAAACGTGGCCGCGTTCCGGGTCCGCGCACATCTGGATTTCATCAATCGCCATGAAATCGACCGGCATATTCACCGGCATGGCCTCGACCGTGCACAAATAATAGCGTGCACGCGGCGGCAAAATGCGTTCTTCCCCGGTGATCAGGGCCACGGCCCCCTTGCCAACCTTGGCAACAGCGCGATCATAATTTTCCCGCGCCAGCAGACGCAACGGAAAGCCGATCATACCCGTGGTATGTGCCAACATCCGTTCCATTGCCAGATGGGTCTTGCCGGTGTTGGTTGGCCCCAGAACGGCAAGGATACGGGGACCTGATCGGGTTGAAATCTGCATAAAACTCTTCCAGCAGGCGGCTACCGGATACGGTAACCACCGGTCTCTGGGCTTTTCAACACTTTGCCCCGTCGAAGTCAAGCATTGAGCCCGTTGGCCGGGGCAAAACACCCAATCATGGGGTATTTTTCGCTCCGGCCACCCCATCCAGGCATATGTTACGCCACGCCGTCATCATGATGGGCACCGGCTTCCAAAAACCGCGCCCCTGCCCCATCGCGGGCCAGATAATCATCGGGATTTCGCAAAGGACAGTCCGATAACGACAAACAACCGCAGCCGATGCAGGCCCCCAACTGGTCGCGCAGACGGGTCAACTGTTCAATACGGGTGTTCAAATCATCGCGCCATCGCGACGACAAATGCCGCCAGTCCCGTGCCGTTGGCGGGCGATCAAGCGGTAAGCAGGAAAGGGCTTCGCGAATTTCATTTAACGGAATGCCCGTGCGCTGTGCCACCTTGATAATACCGATCCGGCGTAAAACACCACGATTAAAACGCCGCTGGTTTCCCTGGGTCCGGATGCTGTGGATCAATCCCTGGCGTTCATAAAAATGAATGGCGGAAACCGCCACCCCTGTGCGG
The DNA here is from genome assembly GCF_001907695.1 of Thalassospira sp. TSL5-1. Taxonomy (NCBI): domain Bacteria; kingdom Pseudomonadati; phylum Pseudomonadota; class Alphaproteobacteria; order Rhodospirillales; family Thalassospiraceae; genus Thalassospira; species Thalassospira sp. TSL5-1. The sequence continues at coordinate 358,851 of NZ_KV880637.1, read as the reverse complement.
GCCGCCACTTCACCGACCGATAAAACCGCGCCACCCGCGGGGCAAGATACTGATTTTTCTTCGGTCATTTTTTATCCTGTCGCAAGAAACATAATTCACTTGACCTGAATATATGTTGAGGTTTTAGAAAAAGTATCCCTGAGCAAAAACAGAGGATGCAATGATGGAACGTTTGAATCTGGCAATCGTCTATGGCAGTGCTGGTAAAAGCCGATTTTGCGACACCATCGTGAACTGGCTGGTTCCGATCATTCTGGAGGACGGTGATTTTCTGATTGAAACCATCGACCCCGCCCAGATCAAACATGCCCCGCAAGGTGGCCGGCACAACTGCCCCACCAGCAGCCAAATTCGCCCTGCCATTGCCGAGGCGGATGCCTATCTGATTGTCACGCCGGAATATAACCATAGCTTTACCGGTGAACTGAAATTGCTGATCGATTCGGCACGGGAGGAATGGCGTCGCAAACCCGCAGGATTTGTCACCTATGGCGGTATTTCCGGCGGATTACGTGCCGCCGAACAATTGCGTAGCGTTTTTGGCGAACTGCATGTCGCCACCATCCGCGAGACCGTCAGCTTTGCCAATGTATGGGAATGTTTTGACGATCATGGCCGCCCCTATGATTTGGCAAATGCCAAGCTGGCCGCACAAAAGCAGCTTGCCGACCTGAAATGGTGGGCCCGTGCCCTACGCGAGGCACGCCTTCCCATGCGAACACTTGAACAATCCACCATGACCGAAACCCGGGCAACACCGGGACTGACCAGCACCTTGCACAACCAGTTTGCCTGATGGGCACATCCATCACCCAAACCCGTTATCCCAGGCCTTTGCAACCCCGACGGGCCGCCCACAGAATATATCCCCCAAAAACAACAATGGGGCGGCATGACCGCCGCCCCTGTCCTTTCAACACCCGTTAGGGAATGATCCAGATGCCAACCGGTTTAGTGGTTGCGCATTTTTTCGGCATAGTCCTTAAGCTGGCGACGGGCCGCCTGATAGCTGTTTTTAAGGGCGATATAGACATCCTCATGGGCGTGATCCGCACTGTCACGCTTGACCATGATTTCCTTGCCCGGAACATTAATGCCGAAATGCACCGAATATAGCGGGCGGGCACGGGAGGAATGGGGTTTTTCAATAACCACATGACACGATGTCATCCGGTCGAAGGTTTCTTCCAGTTTCTCCACCTTGAAACGGATACGCTCGTCAAGCGCATCGGACTGATCAACATCACGATAGGTGATTTGCACGGGAACCTTCATTTATGGCCTCCTGTTTAAGCCTTGGACGTTCACAAGGTATGATACCTTGCATTTTTATCCGGGATGTTGCCCATCCCGGGGCAGGATCGACACCGTTTTGCGGGTGCCGGGAAAAACCGTGTTCCTTTAGATGTAGGATACAGGGCTTGCGCTGCAAGATGTGTTGACGCATATCAAGCACACTGCGGTCGCGAGATATATATTTTTATCCTCGTAAAGTGATGGCAAGTCCATTGATCCCAAAGGAGAAAACAGAGGTCATGACGGAAGAAAAAATGCGGTTCGAGGCGGAGGTCAGCCGCCTTCTCGACATCGTTGTCCACTCGCTTTATTCCAACAAGGACATCTTCCTGCGCGAGCTCATTTCCAACGCATCCGATGCGTGTGACAAGCTGCGCTATGAAGCCATTGGCAAGCCCGAACTGCTTGCCGGGGACAGTGAATTCAAAATTCGCCTGATGACGGACAATGTTCGTAATGTCCTGACCATTATCGATAATGGCATTGGCATGAACAAAACCGACCTGGTGGAAAATCTCGGGACGATTGCCAATTCCGGGACGGCCAAATTTGTCGAGGCCATGAGCCAGGCAAAAGACGAAAAAAAAAGCGTCGATCTGATCGGCCAGTTTGGTGTCGGCTTTTATTCGGCCTTCATGGTGGCAGGCAAGGTTGAAGTCACCACCAAAAAAGCGGGTGAAGACCAGGCCTGGAAATGGACATCGGATGGCAAGGGTGAATACACCATCGCCGAAGCCGAAATGGAAGGTCACGGCACGCAAATCACCCTGCATCTGAATGATGATGCCAAGGATTTCACCGAAGAATACCGCCTGCGCCACATCGTCAAAACCTATTCCGACCATATCGGCATTCCGGTTGTGCTGATGAAAGCAGACGGCGAGGATGAAACCCTGAATGAGGCCTCGGCCCTTTGGACCCGCCCGAAATCGGAAATCACCGACGAGCAATACAAGGAATTCTACAAGCACAGCGCCCACGCCTTTGATGAACCGTGGAAAACCATCCACTATCAGGCGGAGGGTGCAATTGAATATACCGGCCTGCTCTACATTCCGACCATGCGCCCGTTTGACCTTTATGATCCGTCACGCAAGGGCCATCTGAAACTTTATGTCCGCAAGGTTTTCATCACCGAAGGGGCTGATGAGTTGCTACCGCCTTGGCTGCGATTTGTTTCGGGTGTGGTCGATAGCCAGGACCTGCCGCTGAACGTGTCGCGCGAAATGCTGCAGGACCATCCGCTGCTGACCAAAATCAAAAATGGCCTGACCAAAAAACTGCTTTCCGAGCTTGAAAGCAGCGCCAAAAAGGATGTTGAAGGATACAACACCTTCTGGGAAGCCTTTGGTTCTGTCGTTAAGGAAGGCCTTTACGAAGACTATGCCAATCGTGACCGCATCCTGAAACTGGCACGGTTCAAATCATCGAAGGTCGATGGCTGGACCAGCCTGGAAGACTATGTCAGCCGCATGAAAGAAGGCCAGAAGGCCATCTATTACATTAGCGGTGAAGATGTGGATGCCCTGCGCCGCAGCCCGCAACTTGAAGGTTTTGACGCCAAGGGCGTCGAAGTGCTGCTTCTGACCGACCCGGTTGATGAATTCTGGATGCCGTCTGTTGGCCAGTTTGACGAAAAAGACTTTAAATCTGTTACCCGTGGGGGTGCCGATTTGAATGACGTCAAAGCCGATGATGCCAGCGACGACAAAAAGGACGATGCCGAGGACAAGGCGGTGAGTGACGCCGATCTTGATACCCTGATTGCCGCCATCAAGATTGCGCTGGGCACCAGTGTGAAGGATGTGCGCGAATCGGACCGTTTGACCAGTTCGGCCTGCTGCCTGATTGCCGATGAAACCGACATGGACCTGCGGATGGAACGGCTGATGAAACAGCATAACCGTGTTGATGACGTCAGCGCACGTATCCTGGAAATCAACCCGAAACACAGCCTGATCCGCAAACTTTCAGACCTGGCAAAGACCGATGCCAAGGCCCCGGTTCTGGAAGATGCCGCCCAGCTTTTGCTCGATCAGGCGCGCATTCTGGAAGGCGAAGCCCTGCCCGACCCGGTTGCCTTTGCCCGTCGCCTGGACAGCGTGATGGAAAAAGGACTTTAAAAGGCCTGTAAAAAGGCGATGGACCAATAAAAAGGGGCAGCCCGCACCATAACGGGCTGCCTCTTTTTTAATGCCATCCAATCCGATCAGGCAGAACCACGCACGCGCTGAACGAACTGATCGACTTCCTGTCTGAGAAGTTCCGCCTGCGCGCCCAATTCATTTGCAGCCGACAACACCTGATTGGACATGGACCCGGTTTCGTTTGATGCCTGGGTCACGTCCGTGATGCTGGATGACACCTGGTTGGTGCCTTGTGCGGCTTCCTGAACGTTGCGCGAAATTTCATTGGTCGCCACGGTCTGTTCGCGGGCCGCTACGGCTACGGTCGAGGCACGCTCGCTGATCTGGCGCACCATCGTGCGAATGGTTTGGACCGCATTGATCGAAACATCGGCACGGCTTTGCATTTCCGTAATCTGACCGGAAATTTCCTGGGTTGCCTTGGCCGTCTGCGACGCAAGGTTTTTCACCTCGTTGGCAACAACAGCAAATCCCTTGCCGGCATTACCGGCGCGCGCGGCTTCGATGGTTGCGTTCAGTGCCAAAAGGTTGGTCTGAGAGGCAATATCCTCGATCAGGGACGCCACATTGCCAATCTGTTCAACGCTTTCCTGTAACGACACCATCGTTTCGTTGGTTTTGTCAACTTCCTGCGACGCGTCCTGGGCCAATTGTGATGCCCCGTCGATCTGCTGGTTGATTTCGTTAATCGATACGGACAGTTCCTCAGTCGCGGATGCGGCCGACTGAACGTTTGCGCTCGCCTGTTCTGTTGCGGCAGCAACCGATACGGACTGGCGGTTGGTTTCCTCGGCAATTGCAGAAAGACTGCCGGCATTGGTTTGCATCTGCTGGGCGGCACTGGACACATTATCCACCACCTTGCGAACCGTTGCTTCAAACTCGTCCGCCATTTTGTTCATGGCTGCCTTTTGCCGCTCGGCTGCACGTTTTTCACTTTCCGCCTGCTCTTTTTGCAGAACTTCCATTTTTTGTGCGTTTTCTTTGAAAACCTGGGTGGCACGGGCCATATCACCAATTTCATCGCCACGATCACGGCCGTTAATGTCCACCGACAAATCACCGTTTGCCAGTTTTCCCATCGCCGCCGTCATCCGGTTAATCGGCCCTGCAATGCCATTGCCAATCAGCAGCGACAGACCAACCCCTGCGACCAACGCAATCACAATGCTGGAAATAATAACAATGTGAGCCTGGCTGACAGTTTCGGTGTTTTCTGCCTTGCGTACATCAATCAGCTGGCTTTCTTCCGCATTGAAGTCAGCCATGATCTGACGGAATTTGTCGAAATACTGCTTACCCTGCGCTTCCCCGACCAGACGGGCAATGTCATCCATTGTTTTGCCGTTTCCGACTTCACTGCGTAATTTGATATAAGGCTCGGTCACCTTCGCCTGCCAGGCTTTCAAAATCCCGGCAACCTGGTCAAGACGCGCCACTTGCTTCGGATTATCGCTCACTTTCTGCTTTAAGACGTCTATTCTTTGATAGGTCTTCACTTCGCCCTTTTTGTAGGGTTCCAGAAAAGCCTCATCGCCGGCTAGCAGATAGCCCCGCATCCCGGTTTCCATATCCACCGCCGACGCCACAATGGAGTCCGATACGGACAAAACTTCATAAGTATGGTTAACCCATTCGTTAGAAACCGTCAGTTTTTCAAGGCTGTTAATCGCCACGCCCCCAACAACGACGAGAAACAAAAGAGGAAAACAAAACCCGATAAGAAATTTGGTTTTGGTTTTAAGATTAGAAAAATTGAGTTTACGCATTTCGTTCATCCTGCAAACGCAAAGTCCACCCCACAGTTTCGCGTTATGAGGGTAGGATCGGAAAGAAGTGATACATACCAAGGTATCACCCAACAAACCCATCATATACTAAAGTTTGATATATTTGTAAAACACTCAACCGCCCTTCGTATAGTTTACTTCGAACAACCAAACACGGCCTTTCATCAACCCGAATCCGGTAATCAACTGTAATAAAGGGATTTTTATATCCTCATGGACTATTGACCGGTTCCTGCTTAAAACAAGCGCACAAACCCAACCGCGCCTAACCCGGAACAGGGGCCTTAAAACATGATGAACTGGCAGCAACTGCTCTCTCCGGCCCGGCTTGGGTCACGGCATTCCAGTGTCGGCACATTCGGTCGGTCGGATTTTCACAAGGATTATGACCGCATCATTTTTTCCGCTGCGTTCCGGCGCCTGCAACGCAAAACACAGGTTCATCCCCTGCCCGAAAATGACAATATCCACACCCGCCTTACCCACAGCCTTGAAGTTTCGTGCGTAGGGCGGTCGATGGGCTTGATGGTGGGGCATCAACTGGCAGAAAAAGGACACCTGCCCGACCATGTCGAGGCGGACCATCTGGCCGCAATTATTCAGGCCGCGGCCCTTGCCCACGATATTGGCAATCCGCCTTTCGGCCATGCCGGTGAATATGCCATCCGCCAATGGTTTGCCGAGGCCGACCCGAAATTTCTCGCCCCGCTGACAGAGGGCGAACGCGCCGATCTTTTAACCTTTGAAGGCAATGCCCAGGGATTTCGCCTGCTGACCAACAAACGCACCGGCCTGCATGATGGCGGCATGCGCCTGACCTACGCGACCCTGGCAAGCTTTGTGAAATATCCCTGGACGGCAATTAACAGCCCCTTTCCGGAAAAGCGCAAATTTGGGGCCTTTCAACAGGAAACCCCCTTGCTGTCCCAGGTTGCCGACGTCACTGGCCTTTTGGAACGCGGTGAGAATTGTTATGCCCGTCACCCGCTGGTTTACCTGGTCGAGGCGGCTGACGATATTTGTTATGCCCTGATCGATATCGAAGATGGCATTGAACTGGAATTGGTAGATTTTCAGGTTTTTGAAAATCTGATCATGCCCTGCATCGACGATATTCCCGCTGAATATCACCGTGAAACCAGCATCAGCCGTAAAATGAACTTCCTGCGTGGCCGCATCATGACCGGTCTTCTTGCCGCGATTAGCGAGGCATTTCTCGCTCATGAAGAAGAGCTTCTGGCAGGTGAACTGGCCGGGGATATTCTGAATTACGTGGAGGGTCCCTATAACGACATGATCCTGCGGGCCAAGGCCTTTTCCGAACAGCAAATCATATTAAACCGGCGCAAGGTCCAGATCGAGGTTGGTGCCTTTGCCTGTATTGAAGTGCTGCTTGATACCTTTTGCCGCGCGGCCCTGGAACTGCACCAGGCGCAAAGCGAAGCCGATATCAGCTATCGAACCGCGCGTGTGCGCGAACTGATTGGCCGCGACGACATGCCCATCGGCGGCAATCTTTACAGCCTTTATCTGTTCATTCTGGATTATATTTCCGGCATGACAGACGACTTTGCCGCACGCCTGACCCGGGACATTGGGGGGTCACAAGGCCGATAAACAACGCCCGAAACCGGCGCGTTTAATAAAAAAACCGGCACAGAAAACCTGTGCCGGTTACACGATCAAATAACGGCCAGGCTGGCTTAAAAGGTTCTATTGCCCATCGCCGAATTGATTTTCTTGTCCGTGTTATACTGGCTTAGGGCATAAACGGCCCAAATGGCCGCCACAATCCATGCAACAACGGTAAGCTGCAAAATCAGGCAGATAACACCGGCAATGGGCCGGCCAATGGTAAAGAACAGAAGCCAGGGCAACAGAATTGCAATTAGCAAACGCATTTCATTTTCCTTGTTTTCGGACGGATGGCAAACCATCCAAACAGTTCATCGCAAAACCGCTGGCGCAACCTTGTCTGACGGTCAATCCCGCATAACGGACTATAACAAATAAATTCAGGCAAGTTTACGACGGATTTGCGGGACTGGCAGGGCAATTTCAACATTTATGGCAGCATGTTAGCCACCAAACTTGACTATTTCGACGTATCGCTGCCAAACAGCCCCTTAACCGCATTGCCTACGGCATCTGCCCCGCCTTTAAGGCCGCTGCCGCCTTCGCCAAGGCTTTTGCCCAAGTTACCCACCCCCTGCATCAAGCCATCCATATTCAACTGCGATACCGATTTGATAACAGCGGTGTTAATGGCAGAGAGGATTTCCTCGGCCACCTGGGCCGGGGTTGCGCCATTATTATCACGGCCAATGTCTTTCAGGTGCAAATCAGGGAGCGACGTCGAGAGCTTTTTACCGCCTAGGAAACTGGCCGAAATAGCAACCGAACCGTTATTGATAAAAACATTATCAATCACAACACGGGTACCTTCCTGTTCCTGATTAATTTCCTTGGCATCCTTGGTGGCATTTTCACCGGCTGGGCCAGAAACCCGACTAATGAAACTTTCAACATTACGCTGGATCGTTGCGATATTGGATGTCTTGTCGCCGACCTCATAGGTAATGGCGGGCGCATCAATCACGACCTTTTCGACATGAATAACCGGGCTGGTCAACGATGCCCCGTCAATCACAACCGATATATCGCCCAGCGAAAAGGCATAATCACTGTAAAATCCGGTCGGATTGCCAATTTTAAGCCCGGTAATGCGTGCAGTATTTTGTGTGGTTTCGATTTTAACCTTATCAACCGTTACATCCGCCTGGGTCACGCGGGTTCCGGCATCCTCGATTGTCGATTTCACGATCGAGTCGAGATTGGCATAAACATAAACCAGAAACCCGACAACGATCAAAACAATGACCGTCAGGCCTATCAGGATTTTGCGCATCTCACTGTTCCCACTTCCGGATAAAACGAACAAAGCAGTCCGCCCCCGGGATCACCCGCGCGCCAGAACTGCCCATCGTCAATAATGATATGATCCCCACGAACCGGGCGAAGTTTCCCATAAAACAGGCACAGGCGGAAGAAAAATTCGCCTTTATCAAGCAGATACTCCGCCTGTGCCAATAGAACAGCTATGCCTGTTTTACCGCTTCACCGCGTATGAGAGGCCGCAAAACAAGCCGGGAAACAAGCCACCCGCACCGTGATCAAATTTTGAATTCAACAATCACCGGTGCATGGTCAGATGGCTTCACCCAGTCACGCGCGGTGTCATATACCGATGCCTTCGCAACCGAACCGGCCATTTCCGGTGTCATCCAGACATGATCAAGGCGACGCCCCTTGTTGGACTGGCGCCAATCGCGGGAACGATAGCTCCACCAGCTATAAAGCTTTTCCGGTTCCGGGTAGATTTCGCGAACGGCATCAATAAAGTCGCCGCTTTTACGAAACAGCTCCAGTGCCTCAACCTCGACCGGGGTGTGACTGACAACTTTCAAAAGCTGCTTGTGCGACCAGACGTCAAATTCCGACGGGGCAATGTTAAAATCCCCCACCAGCACCGCCTTGCGACCGGCACCACCCTGCAGGCGTTCCGTCCACCATTGCGTCATTTCCTGCAAGAAAGACAGCTTGTGGGCAAACTTGTCGTTAATGGCGGGGTCGGGTTCGTCACCACCAGCCGGGATATAAAAATTATGCACTTCAACGCCATTTTCAAACGCGGCCATGCAATGGCGACGATCTTCCTTGGCGCAGAAATGTTTGATTTCAGTATTGGTAAAGGGCAGTTTGGAGAGAATGGCAACCCCGTTATAGGATTTCATGCCATGCACATGGCGATGCTTGTAACCAAGTGCCTCAAAGGCCTCGTGGGGGAAATGTTCGTCGGGGCATTTCAGTTCCTGAAGGCACAGCACATCGGGTTGCTGGTCACGCAGAAACTGCGTCACCTGGTCAATGCGCAAACGTACCGAATTAATATTCCAGCTTACAATTTTCAAAACCGGCTCCGTTTCTTGGGTTATTTCAGGGTCACTGACAGGGAACCGACATTTTCGATCACAACATCCATGCGATCCCCGTTGGAAACGGCACCAACACCTTCGGGTGTGCCGGTATAGAGCAGGTCGCCAGCACGAAGTTCGATCAGGGTGGAAAGATGTACCAGCGCATCAATTGCCGGCCAAATCATTTTGGCCGTGGTGTCGTTCTGCCGCACTTCCCCATTTACCGACAGCTTCAAATTGGCATTGGCAGGGGTACCACATTCGGCCTTGGGGCGGATGGCGGAAATGGCGGCGCAATCATCAAACGATTTTCCCATATCCCAGGGCAACCGCCGTTCTTTAAGGTCGCTTTGCACATCGCGGCGGGTCATATCCAGGCCACAGGCATAGCCAAAAATGGCCTCTTCAACTGCCGCACGATCAAGGTTCTTGCCGCCCTTTGCCAGGGCCACCACCAATTCACCTTCATAATGCAAATCTTTGGTCGCGGAAGGATAGGCAAGGTCACCATCACCGACCTTAAGGCAATTCGCAGGCTTCATAAAAATACAGGGCGGCGTGCTTGCCGGGTCGGACCCCATTTCACGGACATGATCGGCATAATTTTTGCCGATACAAAAAATACGGCTTACCGGAAAAACATCATCACTGCCAGTAACCGGCACAGTCGTGGGGTCGGCAGGCGCAAACAAATAGGCCATTTGGGGGAACTCCCTGAAAGAGGTTTATGCCCCAGTGATAGCGAAGCACGCTGCAAAAGGAAATGGCGCAACACGCAAATTTCATATTCCCCTGTCAGGATGTGTCAGCAGGTGGCATCTGAACGATCGTGCAAAACAAAAAAGCACCCCGCCAAAGACGAAGTGCTTTTTTGTGTGAATGCCTGGCCCCGGTCAAAAATCATATTTGTCCGGGATACACCACCAGCTTACCCAGACCATCCCGGGTCTTGCCGGTAAATAACCGGACCATGACCCAAAAAGTGTGACCAAAATCGATCAACAGCAAAAGTAACCCGATTGGCACGAGGGACGGATCATTGCTGACAAAACAGGTAATGGCGACAACACATAACAAAAAGTCCGCAATACCGTGCAAAATGTTCCCAAGATAGAAATGGTGGATGCCCAATATGCCGAACACCCCGCATAATGCCACGGCAGTACCGAATTTCTTTTTGCTGATGTCATTTGAATGCCGAGCAGCGTCGGAAGGCGGCAAGGAACACGGATGCCCGCATGTCGGACAAGCCTGTGCTTCCATTGGCATTCCTTGCCCGCACTTGGCGCAAAACTTGCTTTTTTCACGCTTTGCGAGCAAATCGGGCACGCTACTTGTTTCGTTCGACTCATCCATTGTCTTCACCTGAACTTAAACGAAACGGCCAAAAAACCTATCGTTTAACCGGCAGGCCATTTTTGTCGCGGAAGCTGCCAACAACAATCATGATCAGATCGATAAACGACCAGATCCCGAAGCCACCAAAGGTCAAAATCATCAGAATCCCGGTCACGATTTTGCCGACATAAAACCGATGAATACCAAAAACGCCCAGGAAAAGGCAAAGCAGCAATGTCGGGACGAATCCTTTGGGGGAAACAGGCCCATCAGCAAGCGAATTGGGTTGTCCGCATTTCGGACAGGCAACAGCAGCTTCCGACATCTCGGTTCCGCAAGAGGTGCAATAAATCACGTGTCGTTCCTTCTTATTTTCTTTAATACTTCTGAAATCGACTGCCACATTCACCGGAAAAATCAATAAACATGGGAGCCCCAACCTTGTTTTCGGAGGGGAATAAACAACAATTATTGTTTGAAAAACAAGCTACATTTTGGGAATCTATACTTTTGCAGGAGAAGAAATCTCTCAGCACTGATTTAAAGTATAAAAATCTGTACGCACCAGACAAAAACCTGCCAACTCACAGAGCGGCAGGTTTTTCGTAAAACCGGAATATATTAAGTGCCGCGGTTACAACAACCCTTCAATTACGCGGTCTGGCGGAGTATGACCATCGACAAAGGTTTTGATATTGATCAGCACCTTTTCGCCCATATCAACCCGACCCTCGATGGTTGCAGAGCCCATATGCGGCAATAATACCGCGTTGTTCAGTTCGATCAGTTTCGGGTTCACGGCCGGTTCATGTTCAAATACATCCAGGCCCGCGCCCGCAATTTCCTGATTGGCCAGCATTCGTGTCAGCGCCATTTCATCGACAATTTCACCGCGCGCGGTATTCACCAGAATGGCATGGGGCTGCAGCAGCTTTAACCGCCGTGCTGAAAGCAAATGATAAGTGGCCGGTGTGTGCGGGCAATTGACCGACACCACATCGACATGGGCCAGCATCTGGTCCAGGCTTTCCCAATAGGTGGCATCAAGTTCTTCTTCAATGTCGGGATGGACCCGGCGGCGATTGTGATAATGCACCGACAGGCCAAAGCCCTTTGCCCGGCGTGCCAGTGCCCGGCCAATGCGGCCCATGCCCACAATGCCCAGCCTTTTGCCCCAAATACGATGCCCCAGCATCAGGGTTGGTCCCCAGCCATTCCAGTCGCCAGAACGGATCAGGCGTTCCCCCTCGCCAACACGGCGCGATACCGACAGGATCAAGCCCATTGTCATATCGGCGGTATCTTCGGTCAGAACATCGGGCGTGTTGGTGACCGTAATGCCGCGCTGGCGGGCCGTTTGCAGGTCAAGATGGTCAATGCCATTGCCAAAATTGGCAATCAGCCGCAGGTTCGGCCCGGCATGTGCCAATACCGCAGCGTCAATCCGGTCGGTTACGGTGGGAACCAATACATCGGCATGTTTCACCGCGTCGATCAGGGCCGCCTTGTCCATCGGCGTATCGTCGATGTTGAGGCGGCTGTCGAACAGTTCCATCATGCGGGTTTCAATCGCTTCCGGCAACTTGCGGGTCACGATGACGAGGGGCTTTTTCTTGGTCATCTGCCGATCCTATGCGGTCTTTTAACTCTTTTGCTGGCAAAATCAGGTATGGATTATTTACATCTTGCCGCATTGCAGTGATGCCACGGCCCAAGGTACGAAAGCAAGAATTTTGACGCCTTTTTTGTAATTTTATTTCTTACATATCCGATTTTGACCATAAAGTCGGGTACCAGACCACGAAAAGGGAACCACCCCCATGCCCGTCAGGATGCGAAAGCTCCTTTCACTGATCGTTCTTTGCGGATTTTTACTGCCGAATTTCGCCATCGCACAGGAATCGGGCCTGCCGATCCCGCGTTTTGTTGCGTTGCGGTCCGACAAGGTCCATCTGCGTTCCGGGCCCGGCCTGCGCTATCCCAAAGTCTGGATTTATCAACGCAGCCACCTGCCGATGGAGGTGGTTTCGGAATTTGACACCTGGCGCAAAGTGCGGGACTGGGAAGGCAGCGAAGGCTGGGTGCATCAAAGCCTGCTGATCGGGACCCGCTATGTAATTGTGACCGGCGACGAAATTACCATGTATGCCGCTGCGGACAAAAGTGCGCGCCGCATTGCCCTGGTCAAAAACGGCGTTGTTGGCAAAGTCGAGACCTGCCCCAAAGGCGTTGACTGGTGCCAGATCCAGTTTCAGGACTATGAAGGCTGGGTTCAGCGCGAGGGTATCTGGGGCGTATATGACAACGAGGCCATAGAATAAGCCAATAAGCCCGCATCAGTCGTCGGGTCTGGGCGCTGGCCTGTCGGTAACGTCAACACACTGCGTCGGGCCTGCCCAGTTTGCTAAACCCCAGTTTCTGCCATTTCAGGCCGCAGCGGGTAATGCGCGGCGCAAAACGGCAAACAATTCCAGATGGGCTGACCATAAAAACTGGTCCACCGGCACCACCTTTTGCAATTCATAGCCGCCATTGCGCAACAGGCGAATATCGCGGGCAAAGGTTGCCGGGTTGCACGACACCGCCAAAATCCATTCCGGGCCAAAGTCGGCCAGAATTTCGCATTGGGCTAGCGCCCCGGCGCGCGGCGGGTCAAACACAACAACATCGGCATTTTTCAGATCATCCGCATCAAGCGGCTGACGAAACAGATCGCGCCGGGAAACCTCGATCGGGGCGGCGGCACGACCAACGGCATATTGCAAGGCCTGCACAGCATTGACATCGCCCTCAACGGCCAAAACCCGACGACGATCCCCCCGCAAGGCCAACGGAAAGGTAAAACTGCCGATCCCGCAAAACAAATCAATGACCTGGCGGGCCGGAATATGTGCCAGGGCATCCGCCATAGCAGCCGTTAAGGCCGTTTCCCCCTGATGGGTCGCCTGCAAAAAACCACCGGCGGGAACAGGCACCGCAACCCCAGCAAAATGGACTTCGGGAACACGACGCTGGGCCAATGGTTCGGTCGGGTTATCGCCGGTTTTCCAGGCAATACGTGCCAGATCCACATACTCGGCCAGTTCCGCCAACCCCTGGCGCAAGTCCAGGTCCGGCTCGGCGCTGGCGGAAATCACCACATCAAGCCCGTTATCGGCGGCATTGATAACAATACTTTTGACAATGCCGGCACTTTCACGCGGCAGACTTTCCAGAAATGACTGGCAGTGATTACGAAATTCAACAATTTCCGGCAATAAAACCGCACAGCCCGGCACATTGACAATATGATGGCTGAACCGTTCGGCATAACCAACAAACACACCATCCTGTGTGGAAATCACCGAAAAATCCGCCCGACGGCGGCTTGAGGGCGGGGATGTTTCAAGCGCCCCAACCAGCATTTCTGCCTCGGCACGATCTGAAACACCGGCCCGTACCACCGCCTGGACGGCCCGCTGGCGTTTCCAGTTTCGATAATCATCGTCTGGTACATGCTGCAACGAACAGCCACCGCATTTTTCATAATGGGGGCATTTCGCGTCGGCATGGGCAACAGGGCGGGCATGAACGGCCAACACCTCGGCCCCATAACCATCCCCGCGCTTTTGCCGCAACTTGACGCGCACTTCATCGCCAGGCAAAACCCCATCGACATAAACCAGCACCGATTTGCCATCAATCGCGGCGGTTTCGGCCAGGCCATCGCCGCGCGCACCAATATCGGCAATGCGCACATCCACTTCTTTACCGATCATCGGATCGCGGCGCGGTGCGGTGCCACGACGCCCGGGACGGGAACGAAAATTGCGCGAACGGTTTTTCATGTCGATATCTCTTTTGCGGGATGAACCAGTATATGGCCCGGCGGCCACCAAAATAAAGCGGCTCACTTCCAGTGCATTCATAGGCCGGAAAATGCCGCCCCGTTATAGGGGTTCACAACAGTTCTGCCTAGGGTGGATCACCCGCAATAAGAACGATATGGCGCAACCAGCCCAATTGAGGCAGCAGAAAAACATTTTGCGACACATTTGCCCGGAAATCCGATAAGCTGCGCCCCCAATAAGCGAGTGGACATTGGCAATTGCCCGCAATTGCCATGTAAAGAGGGGAAGGTCTGGCCACAAATGCGGCCGGCGCACCAACCTGCATAACAAAATGGGGAGCCTATGCAGGACGCAGCAGATATATCTGACACGGGTCGTGGACAAAACAAATCGGCCTTCAACATGCGTGCTGCGGTTCTTGCAGCTGTTTGTTTCTGCCTGATCGGCGGCGCATCCCTGCTTTTGGGCCAAAAGATCAAAAAAGAAAATGAACAGGCGTTGCAGGCAAATGCAGAATTGCTGGCCGTGAACCTGGCCGACAGAATTGGCGAAACCATCAATGCCAATTTGCACGCACTTGAAAACTTCGCTGATAACTGGCGCGGCAACGCCCCCGAAGACGAACGGCAATATATTGCGCAAGCCGCGCCGTTACAGTCACGTTTCGAGGCCCTTCAGGCCATTAACTGGATATCCCCCAACTACATCATAAAATACGTTGCGCCGATCAAGGGCAATGTCTCGGCAATGGGGGCGGATTTAAAACGTCATCCCGTGGCAGGACCGGTTCTTGATATGGCCTTTGACCAGCGCCAGACACAAATCACCCCGACACTCGAACTTCTTCAGGGGGGACGGGGGTTTGCCGCCTACGTGCCCGTGATCACCCCGGAAGGCGAAATTATTGGCATGGTCAATGGCGTGTTTCGCATTCGCTCGATGCTCGCCACCATCCTTGGCAGCGACTATTTGGCCGATTACACCATTCGGGTGCGCGAAAATGCCAGCGTTCTGTTTGAAATGCAGGGCAATGGCAGTGAACCGACCCTGACCCGCAGCAGCAGGGTCAATGCGGCCGGGCATATATGGGATATTGACGTTACCGCCGCCCCCGTTGCCGCTGGCATTGATGCAAATGCCCCGCAAATGGTGGCGATTACGGGTCTTGTTCTGGCGGCCCTGTTTTCCGGTTTGCTGTTTTTTTATGCCAACCGCCACGAAAACCCTTCCGCGCACAAGTTGCAACACATTCGGGGGCGCGAAAATATCAGCGACCTTGCCCTGACGATCAATCGATCAGACGGGCACCTCCTTGCCATGTCCACCGAAACGGCCAGCTTTTTTGACCTGCGCACGGAAGATTACGGCTTTATCCGTCTTTATAACCTTGCCCCTGAATTTCAATCAGACGGCACATCATCACAACGCGCCCAGGACAAACTACTTTCCGCCATCACCCAGGGTGAAACCGAAGTACGACGGGAATGGGTGGTACGCAGTGCCGAAGGGGTTCACATTGTTTGCGACCTTCTGATGACGCCGTCGGCCACCAACAACGATCACATTGATGTATTGCTGCATCACAACCCGGCAGCAAACGCGGCCGTTAACCGGCTGCGCTATCTTGCAACCCACGACCCTCTAACCGGCCTGCCCAACCGCGCCCTGTTTGACGACCGGCTGAACCAGGCCGTTGCCCATGCCAAACGGTATGACAAGCTGTTATCGGTCCTGATGGTGGATATCGACAATTTCCGCGCCGTCAATGACCGGTATGGTTCCGATGTCGGCGACGAGACATTGCGTTCCATTTCAGGGCGGCTCCGCGCGACTGTGCGTGAAAAGGACACATGCTCGCGACTGTCGGGCGATACATTTGCCATTATCGCCACCGACCTATCCGAGGCCGAAGGGGCTGCCTTGGTAGCTGAACGCATTGTCGAGGCCATTTCCCACCCCATTCCCATAGGCGGAGATGAAATTCGCCTGCATGTTAGTGTTGGTGTCGCCCTTTACCCCAATGATGCGCGGGCCCCGTCCCAATTGCTGGCCAATGCCGATGCAGCCATGTATCGCGCCCAGAAATCGGCAGAATCCTCTTACTGCTTCTTTGTCGAAACCATGAACAATGTCATGCACGCGCGCCTGTCGCTGGAGGCACAATTGCGCCGCGCGGTCGATGAAAAGCGGTTTGTCCTGGAATATCAGCCCCGTTTTCGCCTGTCCGATCACACCCTGACAGGATTTGAAGCCCTGCTGCGCTGGCATGATGATAGCGGGTTGCGCCACCTGCCGAGCGATTTCATCGCCGTGGCAGATCGCACCGGGCTTTTGGCCCCGCTGGGCCGCTGGATTATTTCATCGGTCTGTCAGCAAATAAGCCAGTGGCGCAAAGACGGATACCAGCCGGTTCCGATTGCCCTTAACCTTTCCGGGCGGCAATTTATCCAGGCAGATATCATCAAAAATATCCATGAGGAAACCGAACGCTATGACATTCACCCGGGCCTGATTGAAATCGAGGTTGCCGAAGAAGTTGCCATGCGCGACCCGGAACATTCCCTGGCCCAGTTCTATCGCTTTGCCGAGGCCGGAATCAGCCTGACGCTGGATCAGTTCGGTGCGACCCATTCATCCTTGCGCTATCTGAAACGGTTTCCGGTTCAGCGTATTAAGTTGTCACAAAGCCTGTTTGATATTGAACTTGATGAACAGCCTGAAAACAGTGTTCTTGGCCCGGCAACACGGCTGTGCAAAAGCCTGAACCGGCGTGTTGTAGCAGTCGGTGTCGAAACAGAAGAACAGCTTGCCATGCTGGGCACGGCGGAATGCGATGAAATCCAGGGCTTTATATTTTCACCACCGGTGGCAGATACCGCCACCACCAGCTTTATGAAGCGCCAGCTCACACCCGACACACCCGCGAGCAGCCAGAACGGCGACTAAGGCGCTTCAAACCAAAACGGACGGCCTGAAACATCGGGCCTTCCGTTTTGCCGTCCTTGCCCCAAAGCGCCTTATAACAAAAAGGCGGCCGCCAGCCCCAAAAAGGCAAAGAAACCGACCACATCGGTAATCGTGGTTAAAAACACCGATGAGGAAACGGCCGGATCAACCCCGGCACGCTCCAGAGCAAGCGGGATGATGGCCCCGGCAGCACCTGCCACAATCAAATTAATGATCATGGCAACGCCAATCACCATTCCCAAGCGTACATTATCAAACCAGAACCAGCTGACCGCACCGCTTAACACGGCAAAGGCAAGGCCATTAAGGGTACATACCGCCACTTCCTTGCGTACCACGCGCCAGGCGTTGGTGCTGGTCAATTCGCGTGTGGCAATGGCGCGCACAGCCACCGTCAGGGTCTGGGTACCGGCATTTCCGCCCATCGAGGCAACAATCGGCATCAGCACAGCCAGGGCCACCAGGCTTTGAATGGTGTTTTCAAACATGCCAATCACCATTGATGCGGCAATCGCCGTGCCCAAATTAACCAAAAGCCAGGTAAAACGTGACCGCGTGGTATCGAGAATGTCGCTGGAAAGGTCGTCTTCCTCGCCAACACCGGCCATGCGCATCATGTCTTCTTCATATTCTTCGTCGATAACGTCCACCACGTCATCGACCGTGATCACACCGACAAGGCGGCCATTATCATCAACAACCGGCGTCGAGATCAGGTCGCGCTGACGAAACAGATGGGCGACATTTTCCTGTTCTTCGGTAACCAGAACGGTGCGCATGTCATCGGTTTCCATGACATCACGCACCAAAACCGGGCGGTTGGTGCGAATCGCGCGTGACAGGGGCATCATCCCCACCGGGCGATAGCGCGGGTCCACCACGATAATGTCGTAAAAATCTTCGGGCAGGTTTTTGGCCGAACGTAAAAAGTCGATGGTCTGGCCGACACTCCAGTAATCGGGAATGGCGACCAGTTCCCGCTGCATGATACGGCCAGCAGTATATTCAGGATAAGACAGGGCCTCCTGAACGCGGGCACGTTCTATTTCCGAAAGTGCGCCCAGCAATTCCTGCTGGTCGGCTTCCTCCAGATCCTCGATGACCTCAACCACGTCATCCGAATCAAGCTCGGAAATGGCTTCGGCCACCACCTCGGTGCCCAACTGCGCAATAACTTCCTCACGCAGTTCATCATCAAGTTCGGTCAGAAGCTCCGGGTCAAAATCCGGCCGGATAACATCAACAAGCTGCTGGCGTTCCGAACTGCCTGCCCAGCCCAGAAGGTCGGCAATATCGGCAAAGTGCAGTTCACCAACCAGTTCTTCAACACGCGGGGTGTCTTCCTCGTGCAGGGCATCAAGAATTTCGCGGGCATATTCCGGGGTGAGATCAACATAATCATCGCTGGTCGATGCAGATGACGTCGTATTTTCAGGACGATCAAGTTCTTTGATGTCAGTCATCTGTCCCTCCCCGATTGCTGTTTTACCGTTTTGACTGTTCCCTAGACAAAAACCGTGCCGGACCAATCCGTCCGGCACGGCTGTTTTTGCGCCATCATTTTTGCCTGGTCAAGTGCGGTACACGCCCACACAAGACTAACGCGCCTAGATGCGGGACTGTTCCCGATCAATGGCATCAACCACGGCAATCGCACTCATATTGACCAGTCCGCGCACGGTAATCGACGGGCTGACAACATGGGCCGATTTCGCAGCCCCCACCAGAATCGGACCAACGGGAAGGCCATCCCCCAGCATTTTAACCATATTATAGGAAATATTCGCCGCATCTAGGGTCGGCATAACCAAAAGGTTGGCCGATCCTTTCAACATCGAATTGGGGAAAATACGGTTACGGATGGTTTCCGAAATCGCCGCATCAGCGTGCATTTCGCCTTCGACTTCCAGGTCAGGTGCCTGAACGCGGATGATTTTAAGGGCATCTCGCATTTTGCAGGCCGACGGATTTTCGTGGCTACCGAAATTGGAATGCGAAATCAGCGCGGCCTTTGGCGTAATCCCAAACCGTTTGACAACATCGGCCGCCATGACGGTGGTTTCAGCCACATGTTCGGGCGTTGGATCAACCGACACATAGGTATCGGTCAAAAAGAACGTACCGTGTTTCATGATCATCATATTGACGGTCGAGAAATCGGTCACACCCTTGCGCAGGCCCACCAGATTACGCACATAGCGCAAATGGCGCAGGAAACCGCCCTGGCAACCACACACCATTGCGTCCACCTCACCCCGGCGCAGCATCAAACAGGCAATCACGGTCGGGCGGGTACGCACAATCGAACGGGCATATTCGGGGTTAATCCCGCGACGGCCCATAATGTTGTGAAAATCCTGCCAGTCCTGTTCGAAATGGCGGTTATCATCCGGGTCATGAATTTCAACATGCACGTCGGGCACAATACGCAGGCCCAGTTCGGCAATACGCTCCAGAATAACGTCGCGCCGGCCAATCAGCACCGGATGACACACACCATCATCCACCAGCACCTGACAGGCCTGCAACACACGCCGCGATTCGCCTTCGGGGTAAACGACACGTTTTTTGTGGCTACGTGCCATATCAAAGACCGGCTTCATCACCAGACCGGACCGGAAGACAAAGCCTTCAAGCTGCTGGCGATAGGCGTCGAAATCCTCGATCGGGCGCTTGGCAACACCGCTATCCATGGCAGCCTTGGCAACACGGGGCGGAATTTCCAGCATCAGGCGCGGATCAAACGGTTTCGGAATCAGATATTCCGGCCCGAATTTAAGTTCTTCGCCGCCATATGCCGTGGCAACAATGTCGGAAACTTCGGCCGTTGCCAGATCGGCGATTGCCTCGACCGCTGCGATCTTCATTTCCTCGTTAATTTCGGTCGCACCCACGTCCAGCGCGCCACGGAACAGGAACGGGAAACAAAGAACGTTGTTAACCTGGTTCGGGTAATCCGTACGGCCTGTTGCCATCACGGCATCCGGGCGAATTTCCTTGACCAGTTCGGGCGAAACTTCCGGGGTCGGGTTTGCCAGCGCCATAATGATCGGGCGTTCGCCCATCTTGCGCAGTTCTTTTTCGCCCATGATATTGGGGGCGGAAAGACCCAGGAAAATATCAGCCCCTTCGATCACGTCATCGAGGGTGCGGGCATTGGTTTCAATGGCATATTCCGCTTTCCACGGGTCCATTTCTTCTTCGCGGCCCTTGTAAACCACGCCAAAACGGTCCGTGACCGTGATATTTTCGCGCGGCAGGCCCATCGAAACCAGCAGGTTCAGGCAGGCAAGAGCAGCCGCCCCGGCACCCGATGCCACCAGCCGAACCTTTTCCAGGTCCTTGCCAACAACGCGCAGACCATTGCGAACAGCCGCAGCCACACAAATGGCGGTACCGTGCTGGTCATCATGGAAAATCGGGATATTGCAGCGTTCGCGCAGCGCCTTTTCAATGATGAAACATTCCGGCGCCTTGATGTCTTCCAGATTGACGCCGCCAAAGGTGGGTTCAAGGGCAGCAACAATATCAATGAATTTTTGCGGGTCGAGTTCGTTCACTTCCAGATCGAAAACATCGATATTGGCGAACTTCTTGAACAGGACGGCCTTACCCTCCATCACCGGCTTGGATGCCAGCGGGCCAATAGGGCCAAGACCAAGAACAGCCGTGCCATTACTGATCACCGCGACCAGATTACCCCGTGCGGTGTAATGCACCGCCGTTTCCGGGTCCTTGACAATTTCCTCGCAGGCAAAGGCAACACCGGGCGAATAGGCCAGTGCCAGGTCGCGCTGGTTGGCCAGGGTGGTGGTTGCGGTGACTGCCAGCTTACCGGGGGTGGGGTACCGGTGATAGTCCAAAGCGGCTTCGCGCAGCTTATCGTTTCTGTTTGTCATATTAATACCTTTAACTTCAGGTATTTAGGCCAAATTAACCTAAAGTGGATTAAGCCCTGAAAATTCTTAGCCGTGTGGGACCGGACAGCCTAGTGGAATTATCACATCGAGAGAAGCATTCAGTTATGGAGCACCTCAATATTCCTCTTGCTTGTATGTAAAAATCCAACGGCAATTCAGCATCATATCACGCCTGCATTGCCTTCTGAAAACTTTAACATCATTCAAGTTTTACACAGGCCATGTGGGCACCGCACATCAGCCAAAAGCATTCATCCGGCAAATTTGGCCAAAATACCTTGTTCACCATGATGCAAACGGACTGTTTTTGTTTCACACCGGAAAATACTGCCAGAATCAGAAAGGCCCTTCTCCGTTTCCAGAGAAAGGCCTTTTTGGTGCGGTCGAGAAGACTCGAACTTCCACGGGGGTTAGCCCACAGCGACCTCAACGCTGCGCGTCTACCAATTCCGCCACGACCGCATACTATGTTTGCAACAAGCCCTATGAGGTAACGTTGCGGGCTTGCCTTGGCGCGGAAAGGGAGATAGCAAAAAGGACACCCCCAATCAAGGGGAGTTTTCATTTATTTGACAGGAAAAATGAAAAGTATCGATTTTAGTGCCCAAAAGCCCGAATGGCGGGTGGCAAAACAGCCCGTTTCCTACCCCGACGCCCTTGCCGAAATGGAAGCGCGGGCGGAAGCCATCGCCCAAAACGACGCGCGCGAATTGATCTGGCTGGTCGAACACCCCCCTCTTTACACGGCGGGAACCAGTTCAAAGATCCAGGACCTGGTCGATCCGGAGCGATTCCCCGTTTATAATGCCGGGCGTGGCGGCCAATATACCTATCACGGGCCGGGGCAACGCACGGCCTATCTGATGATGGACTTACGCAACCGCGGGCGCGATGTACGGGCCTATGTGCATAACCTGGAAGAATGGATTATCCGCACTTTGGCGCTGGCCGGCGTTAAAGGCGAACGACGCGATGGCCGTGTTGGCATATGGGTGGACCGGGGCAATGGCCGCGAAGACAAAATTGCCGCGATCGGTGTTCGGGTGCGCCGCTGGGTCACATTTCACGGCATTGCGATTAACGTAAACCCCGATTTGACACATTTTGGCGGGATCGTGCCTTGTGGCATTGCAGAACATGGCGTGACCAGCCTAAAAGACTTGGGAATCGACCTGACAATGGCGCAGCTTGATAGCCTGCTGGCACAAACTTTCGATGATGTTTTTCCGCTTCCATCAGCGGCTTTGCACAGCGACAG